>JBAZYH010000001.1:0-118221 GCA_041659365.1 Minisyncoccota bacterium
AAGTTATTAATTGTGAATTGAAGAAATATTTGCAATACTATAATAACGAAAGATTACATCTGGGAATTGATCTAAAAACACCGAATCAAATTATTAATTGCGTCCAAGGTGCTGAATAGAATACGTGGGTACAGAAATCAACCTTCACAAAAGAATCTTCCTTAATCAAATTTTTATCATGGGTTACAAATAAAAGCATGCCATCATACTTAATAAAAGCTTCTTTTAAAACAATTTGAGTCATAACATCAAGGTGGTTTGTAGGCTCATCCCATATAATGAGATCATATTTTTTAACAGAAAGTATCCCTAATAAAATTTTTATTCTTGTCCCTGGCGATATGTCAGTAATTTTTCTACTAAGATTTTTAATATCAATATTGTTATAAGAAAAAGCTATATATTTATCTTGCTCACTCAGCCCAAAATTATTCATATATTCCGATGCTGTTGTTTCATTTATATTTTCATACCAATTTTGTGATATGTATACATAATTAAAATTTTCACTCTTTTTTAAATAATCTTCTCCATCTAACTTTTCACCTTTTATATATTGAATTATTTTATTAATAAGAGTTGTCTTACCAGAACCATTTGGACCAACAAAAACAATCTTATCTCCATTCTTCATTGAAAAACTAACCCTTTTCCCGTTTATAGAATTTAGTCCTATCTCTAAATAATGTTTTTTTGAAGTTTCAGCTTCTAACTTAACCCTTGGAATTTGGTCATATTTTGGCTCCTCAGGCTTCATTTCTTCTGCTCTTTCTTTTATATTCTTGGCAGCTGAAGATCCCTTACCAGCTCTCTCCCTTTTAAAACCCTGAAGTGACTTATCTTCATTTTCCCATTTTTCTCCAAGCTTCGCTTTTTCTTTTAAATTATTCGATGATTTAATAAGATTCCTATATTTTTTTGAATCTACTTCATATTCAACGAAAGCTTGTTCAACTCTCGTCTTTCTACTAACTAAATATTCGGAACATTTTTCTTTTGTCTTCTCAACACCTTTTGAATCTAAATAAAATATAGCTTCTGCTATTTCATCAATGAAAGAAATATCATGACTAGTAAATAATATTTTAATATTATCTTTTGTAATTTTATTCTTAAGCCACAATATACTATCTTTATCTAAATTGTTTGTAGGCTCATCCATTATATAAAGATCAGCTTTTTCAACAAAAAGTTTTTCTAGCCTTTCTTTTGTGTGTTCACCACCAGAAATTTTCTTTTCAGTCTTTTCTATTTGAGAAAAATATATCGTCTTAATATTTTTAGGAACTTCAACAGAAAACCATATCTTTCCACTATTTTTATTATGAATAGCTTCCAAAATACTAGATTTACCAATACTATTTTCACCAAGAATTGCTGTTCTAAAATTTATATCTATATCAAAAGCAAATTCTATTCCGCTTTCTCTTTTTACTTCTACCCTAATCATTTTATTTTTATATTATCTCAATAATAGACCAAGAGAATACTTTTGTCATCTATTTGGTTCCAACCAAAATTTTAACTCGCAAAGACAGAGGGGAAATTTGCTTTGCAAATTTCCCCTCTGTCTTTGCGAGTGATAACGAAGCAATCCAGGTTATTAAAATACAAAAAACGAGGAGACGCCTTTTTGAAGATTTAAGGCCTCACCTCGGTTTTTAATAAATACAAAAGGCGGACCGTTTACGGTCCGCCTTTTGTATTACTTTTTACTTTATGAACTTTATGAACTTTTCACTTTATATTCCCTCTTCCTTTAATTCCTCAAAAACTTTCTTTGCCTGCTTTGATAGTTTAGTTGGAATCTTAATATTTATTTTTATAAGTAAGTCTCCCCTCCTTCCATCACCTATTGGTACACCCTTACCTTTTATACGAAGTATCTCACCAAATTGAGCACCGTCAGGAACCTTCAGTTCTATCTCACCATCAAGAGTTTTAAGTATTACCTTAACACCAAGCACGGCTTCTGAAAGTTTAACATTTAATTCTGTTACAAGATTTTTCCCTTCTTTTCTAAACAAACTATCTTCTTTAACATGAATCTTAATATATAGGTCGCCTGTAGTACCATCTTTTATAGCTTCTCCTCCACCAGTAAGTCTTATTGTCTCTCCGTCATCAATATCTGCAGGAATTTTAACTGATAATTCTTCTTCTCTTTTCAATGTTCCTTTTCCACTACAGACAAAACATTTCTCTTTAGGAATTTTACCAGCGCCTCCACAAGTATCACAAACTTTTTCTGTCATAAATGTTCCAAACATTGATCTCTTTGCTTCACGAACTTTTCCATGACCATCACAAGTAATACATGTTTGCATTTGTGTTCCTGCTTTTGCTCCCGTACCCTGACATTCTTTACATTTTGATACTTTATTTAATCTTATTTTTTTCTCAACACCAAAAACAGAATCATGAAATGAAAGCTCCATGTCTACAGAAATATCTCTCCCTTTCTTTTGTTTTCTTCTACCACTTCCTCCACCTCCGAAGAAGTCTCCAAAAATATCTCCTAAATCAAACTCGAAACTCTCGCCTCCTTGCCCATTGAAACCAGAAAAATCAAAACCACCAAAGCCACCAGCTCCTTGTCCATAAGGATTACCACCTCCGGCACCAGCCGGTCCAGCACTTCCATAAGTATCATATTGAGCGCGTTTACTATCATCAGAAAGAGTACTGTAAGCTTCACTTACTTCTTTGAACTTTTCTGCATTACCACCCTTATCTGGGTGATGTTCATGAGCAAGCTTTCTAAAAGCCTTTTTAATATCTTCCTTGCTGGCATCTTTGCTGATACCTAATGTTTTATAATAATCTTTATTCATGATAATTTAAGTGTTTTGCTTGCCCCGTAGCTAACTTTTTCCTTCAAAAAAGTTATGGTACTGGGGTAATAATCTTTGGACATTTTTAATTAGTTTTTAGTTTATAGGTTTAAGTTGACAAAAATGATATAATTGTTATGGTTAAAAAGGAATTCATCTAACAAACAAGAAAAGAGGTAACTAATGGATACAGATATGGAAGTCTTTGAAGGTGACAGTCTTTTTGATCTCAAGAAAGAAGCTAAACAATGGGTTGGTGGCAGACCAATCGTGTGTGCAAACACTTCAGTCTGTTCTAAGATAGGTGGTTATCTTTTCCGCTATGTTATGACCGTTGTTGTTGAAGTTACATAATTCACACAACTTTCTACCAATATGCCGAGGTTGTCCGTTTACGGGCAACCTTGTTTTTATTTTACTAATAACAGACAATTTTGTATACCAAGGTCTCTCCTTTTCCCGTCGATTACGACTCTTTAAAGAAAGACCTTTGTATTCTTTCCTCACTTTCAACTTTATGAACTTTATAAACTTTTTACTTACTCTCTCCCGTCTCCTTAAATTCAGCATCCTTTATATTATCATCTTTCTTTTCAGCTTCTCCTTCTGGGGCTGTTTGTCCTGTAGGATTTGCCTGCTGTGCTTTAGACATCGCTTCACCTATCTTTTGCATCTCAGTTGAAAGAGCTTCTGAAGCAGTTTTAATAGCAGTGATATCAGTTCCTTCTTTTGCTTTTCTAAGATCAGCAATCTTGTCTTCAACACCTTTTACTATTTCTGGTGTAACTTTTGATCCATTATCTTTTATTGCTTTTTCAGCAGTATATATCATCTGCTCTGCAATATTTTTCATTTCTATTTCCTCCTTCTTTTTCTTATCTTCTTCTGCGTGAATCTCCGCTTCTTTTTGCATCTTTTCTATTTCTTCTTTCTTCAAACCAGAACTTGCTTCTATTCTTATGGATTGTTCTTTGTTTGTAGTCTTATCTTTTGCCTTAACATTTAAGATTCCATTTGCATCTATATCAAATGTAACTTCAACCTGAGGCATACCTCTTGGTGCTGTTGGAATACCATCAAGAATAAATCTACCAAGACTCTTGTTATCACTCGCCATTGGTCTTTCCCCTTGAACAATATGTATTTCTACAGAAGTTTGATTATCTGCTGCAGTAGAAAATACCTGACTTCTAGATGTAGGAATAGTAGTATTTTTATCTACCAAGTGAGTTGCAACCCCTCCCATTGTCTCTATACCGAGCGATAGTGGTATAACATCGAGCAAGAGGACATCCTTTACATCTCCTCTTAAGATACCCCCTTGAACAGCTGCTCCAAGTGCAACTACTTCATCTGGGTTTACTGAAAGGTTTGGTTCTTTTCCAAACAATGCTTTTACAGCAGCTACAATAGCAGGCATTCTTGTCTGTCCACCAACCATAATAACTTCTTTTATTTCTTTTATCTTAAATGGTGACGCGGCAATAGCTCTCTTTGAAATTTCAATTGATCTATCAATAAATTCTTTTACTAAATTTTCAAGAGTTGCTCTACTCATCTTTACAAGTAAATGTTTTGGACCACTTGCATCTGATGTTACAAACGGAATATTTATTTCTGTCTCGACTGCTGTTGAAAGTTCTATCTTTGCTTTTTCTGCTGCTTCATCAAGTCTCTGAAGTGAAAGTGCATCTTTTCTTAAATCGATACCATTTTCCTTTAAGAATTGTTCTGCAATCCAGTCAACAATTTTTTTATCTATATCACGACCTCCCAAGTGAGAGTCCCCATCTGTAGAACGAACCTCCACAACACTATCTCCTATTTCAAGAATAGAAACATCGAATGTTCCACCTCCAAAGTCATATACTGCAATCTTTTCATTCTTATTTTTATTTAGTCCATAAGCTAAAGCCGCTGCTGTAGGTTCATTTATAATTCTTAAAACATTTAAGCCGGCGATTTGTCCTGCGTCTTTTGTAGCTTGTCTTTGTGAGTCATTGAAGTATGCAGGTACTGTAATAACTGCATCTGTAATCTTTTCACCAAGTCTTGCTTCAACGTCATTCTTTATTTTCTGGATTATCATTGCAGAAATTTCTTCTGGTCTGTATTTTTTGTCTCCCATAGTAACTTCTACTCCACCATTTGGCGCTTTTGTTATTTCAAAAGAAACAGAGGCTTTATCTTTTTGTACACCAGCATCATCATATTGATGTCCCATAAATCTCTTTGCTTGAAAAATAGTATTCTTTGGGTTTGTTACCGCTTGTCTTCTTGCAAGAAGACCAACAAGCCTCTCTCCTGTCTTTGTTGTTGCAACAATTGACGGAGTCGTTCTTGCTCCTTCTGCGTTCTCGATTATCTTTGGTGCATTTCCTTCCATTACAGCTCCTGCTGAAAATGTTGTTCCTAAGTCTATACCTAATATTTTACTCATAGTTTTTTTTAGTTTTAAGTTTCTAGGTTTTAGTTTCTAGAAATTGATTTAATAATAATCCCTTATCTTATATTGTATTGTCATTACGAGGAAGTACCCTGACGTCGTAATCCAGGTTAAATTAAATACAAACCTGGACTGCCACTGAATACCTCGCAAAACATACAAAAACAAACACAATAGTATTGTATGTCATCCCGTTGAAGAACGGGATCCATTAATTAAACCTGGATTCCTGCCTACGCAGGAATGACAATACAAAAAACTTATAAGTTAGGAGCCCTAGCTGGTTGAGTTACTATAAATGATAAATCTCTTGGAACAGAATAAAGAATGTTGAATATTGAATACTGGAAAGGGACAAATTCTTCTGGACTCTTATATATTGGAAAAGCTAATATTTCTTCTTTTTCTAGAGTGATTGTTTTTTCTATAATTCTTCCACTAACAGCTTTTGCAATAGTCTTTCCATTTATTTCAACCAATTGAAAAACAACCAAAACCCACTTACCATTTGGTAATTGCATTTCCTTTTCTATGTATTTGGGCTGTGTCTGAATTGATAACATAACTATATTATAAACTTTTTTTATAATTTGTTAATTGACAAGTTAAATTATTAGGTGTATAATTAGATTAGAAAGTTATCACCCCAGTAAGGTGATCTCACAAGGAGGGTTCTTCATGAGAGGTTTAAACAATAGAATTAAGCTTAATTTTGATGTCCCACAAGTTTTTGCATTACTAAGTTTTCTCTTTCTTTTTTTTATGGTAATTCTTGCATTTAGGAAGATTAAACCACAAGAACAAACAGTTTCAGCGACAGAAATCACTTCTGATTCAATTGAAAACTTGATTATTCTTAACAAAAAAAACACTGAGACGAAACCGATATCTACCGAGCATAACTCAAGTATCAAAGACTTCGGTCTTGGAGTTTACTACTTCCCTCAAATCGGAAACGACTTCGGAAAGCAACTCTGTTTCTTTCTTGAAAGTCATACAAACCTCGAGATTAAAGTGGTTAAAGCGAAAGAGGAAAGCAAATATCCTGGTTACTATTCCTACAGTACTACTATCATCGGTTACTTCGTAACATTCAGGGAAAGGAAGTGAAACTTCCAACCCGGATACAAACACCACACAAAGAATAAAATCTGAGTGTGGTGTTTTCAATTTATGTTTTTTGTATTTGTGTGTCTCTGCGAGCGTAGCGTGGCAATCCAGGTTTGCATTCAAATTAATTAACCTGGATTGCCACGTCGGATTACCTCCTCGCAAAGACGTGCAAAAAATAAAGAAACAGGATTAATTCTGGATTCCCATGGCTGGACAGGTCGTCTTCACGGGAATGACAACACAATTATAAACCTTGATTGCTTCGTTATCACTCGCAAAGACAATACAAAAAACAAACAAGGATTTTCGCAAAGCGAAAATCCTTGTCGTTTATATGTATATTTTATTTTTTCTATAACCTATAAACTAAAACCTTTAACCTATTTTTTAAATTCTGCCACCACTACACTTGGCGCCACAACTACCCTATCATTCAACATATAACCTTTCTTTTTTACAGTCACTATCACACCATCTTTTTTATCATCATTAGTTTCTATATGTTCTTCTGCAACATGAAATTTTGGATCAAACTTTTCACCAAGTGGATTCATTTCTCTCAAACCATTTTCACCGAGAACTTTCATAAGCTGAGTATAAATATATTCTACTCCAACTCGCCAATTCTTATCTACTTTTTCCCAAGCTTCTTTATTTGAAAAAGCCATATCAAAACTATCAAGTACTGGAATAATATCTGAAACCAAATTCTCATTTGAGTATTTTATAACTTCAAGTTTTTCACCCTCAACTCTCTTCTTATAATTCATAAAATCAGCCCTTTCTCTCTGCCAACCATCCATGTATTCTGTCTTTTCCGTTTCAAGCTTTTTTATCTTTTCTTTAAGTTTTTTAACCAAAGCAATAGATGATTCATCCTCATCTTCAGATACAATATCAGAATCAAGACTTACATCTTCTTTTGTTTCTTTTTCTGATGACTCATCATAAACCACATCATCCTGTTGTTTTTTGTCGTCGTTGTTCATCTATTTAATAAAATATTATTTTATAATATTAACATGTTTAAGTACTTTTTTCAAAAAATATTAAGAACTCTGGATTGCTTCGCTTTGCTCGCAAAGACAATGCAAAAAATCAAAATTTGCTGTCTTTGCGAGCAAAGCGAAGCAATCCATGGTTTGACTTTATATGTAAAGTATGCTAAGATTATATATAGAAAGGAAAGGAGTTCAATGAAAAAATCTGAAGCCATCTGGGCTAAAGAATTCGAAGAAGCCAAAAGCTGGAAAGATGCACTTCTCAGTCGCCTTCGTTTTCAAGGAGGGATGACTGTCGGTGACCTTGCCAATGACGTCGAGGTTGGTGTTGATACCGCACTTCGTCATGTCAAAAAAGTTGTCGAAAATGGTCTCGCCTACTTTGACAACCAAAGAAGCGACCTCGCTTCCGACTGGCATTTCAAACCCACTCTTCAAAGGGAGTGAGGAATGAAAATCATCATGTTCCTCGGATATGGTGGAGTATCTCTTGTTGTATTCGTTTTAATTGTCTTTGGGCTTATCACTTTTACTGTGATGCGGCACATGAGACGACAGCAATGACTCTTCACTCTCGTTCTTCAAAAAGGAATAAGTTATGAAGGTAACGCTTCTGTTTATTGTGATTTCTTTTTTGGTCGCTCTTATTGCGATGAGGAATTTGGAACATGATGATGATGCAACAGAGTCCATCACCATTTCCGAATAACCTTAAACCGCCCGACACTTTTTTGTGTAAGGGCGGTTTTTTAATTTAGCAAAATTACGTCACCCAACTGCTTGCCCGAAACATTTGTATTAAAATGGGCGGGTCCTTTTAGGGGGACGCAAACTAATAGGAAATCCTTATACGAATTGTGTCATCACGTTGAAGAACGGGATCCACTAAATTTAGTTAATCCTATATTCCATTTTTCAAGAGAATAACAATGCAAATACAAACCTGGATTGCGACGTCAGAGTACTCTCTTACAGAGACTGTCCACTCATTGGACCTTTTGATTACAAAAGTTCTCAATGAGTCTTGCGCGTTGGGTCCCTATCCCAACACTCACCTCGCAATGACAATACAAAAAAAACTGCCTGTCGGCAGTTTTTTGTTTCCTATCTTTTTGACCACTGTGGAGCCTTTCTTGTCCCAGTACCACATCGCTACGCTCTGGCTACGGGACTTCGAAAAGTTTTTCAAAAGAAAACAGGTGATATTTTCACCTGTAATCTGTTTACTTTATCTTTTGCTCCATTGTGGGGCTTTTCTCGCTTTCTTCAAACCGAATTTTCTTCTTTCCTTTGCTCTCTGATCTCTTTCTAGAAAACCAAGTTTCTTTAAATCTTTTCTTAATTCAATATCAAACTTTATAAGTATTCTTGATATAGCATGTCTTAAAGCTTCTGCTTGTGAGTTCACACCACCTCCTATCAATTTTGCTGTTATAGTGAAGTTTAAAGGTATTTTAAGAGATGATAAAGCTTCCATAGCTATTATTCTCTGAGTCTCTGTCTTGAAATAATCATCTATACTCTTACCATCATTTATTTCAAAAGAACTCTTTGTAGCTGGAGTAGCTCTAACTCTTGCGATTGAAGTCTTTCTTCTTCCTACTGCTTCTATATATCTTGCTTTTGTTTCAGTCATGATTTTATTCTGTTATAACTAAATTCTTTATAATTCTCGACTTTAGTTTATTTCTTGGAATCATACCCATTATAGCGATTTTAAGAACAGCACCCTTACCTTTTCTTTCTATTATTTGTTCCATACTCTTTTCGTATAAACCTCCTGGGTATCCAGAATATCTTCTGTAAGCTGTTTTCATCTTACTTTCTGCAATATCAATCTTTGAAGCATTACTTATTGTAACTTGTACATTAAAAATTTTATTTCTAGCATACTCAGTTGAATTTTTTCCAATGAGTAAAGAAACAGCTTTAGTAGCTATTCTACCAAGTTTTCCTCCAGTTGCATCTATTGTGTAAATTTTCTTTTTCATATTTTTTAAATTATACAAATTCTATCTGAGCCATTTTTGCACTGTCAGACAATCTTGTTTTTATCTTTATCACTCTTGTATATCCACCCTTTCTGTCAGCATACTTTGGTGAAATTTCTTTACATATTTTTTTTGCTGTAACAGCACCAACCTTACTAGCAATAAGTCTTTGTGAATTCAATGTACCTTCTTTACCCTTTGTGATAAGTTTTTCAACAAAAGATTTCAAAACTTTTGCTTTTGTTTCTGTAGTAACTATCTTTTCATTTTTTAATAATGAAACAGCAAGGGTCTTTACCAAAGCATTTCTTTGATTTCTTCCTCTTCCTAATTGTTTTTTCTTATTGCTATGTAACATTTTTTTACTTTAAAGTTATACCGAAGTTTGACAAAGATTTTTTAATTTCTTGGATACCTTTTGAACCAAGTCCATCTATTTCTAGAAGATCATCTTCTCTCTTTCTTGCAAGTCCTCCGATTGTTCTGATATTTGCATTTGAAAGTGCGTTTACTGTTCTTACTGATAGATCTAATGTTTCTATTCTTGTTTTCAAAAATTCTGAATCAACCTCTTTATCATCTTCCTCATCAACGTCTTTCTTTTCTTCTACTTTCTTTTCTTCTACTTTTTCCTCAAATCCAATAATAGCCTTTAACTGTTCTATCATTATAAATATTGATTTTTCAAGTGTCTCTTTTGGTGTTATAGAACCATCTGTCTGTATAGAAACTATTAATTTGTTGAAATCAGTTCTATCTCCAACTCTCATATTTTCAACTTCATAGTTTACTCTTCTGATTGGAGTAAATATGGCATCCATCGCTATCGTACCAATCTCTACTTTCTCTTTTTGTAATGTTTCTTTAGAAACAAAACCGAGTCCTTTCTGTATTTTCATTTCTATAACAAGATCTGTAGATTTGTCTGTCACAGAAGCTATATATTGTTCTGGGTTTAATACTTCTACTTGACCAGGAACTGTTATATCTGCGGCTGTTACATCTTTTATGCCCTTTATTTTAAGTTCTACTGTCTGAACTTCATCGTTTACTACTTTAAATCTAACCTTTTTAAGATTTAAAATAATATTTATAACATCTTCTTTAACCCCTTTAATTGTTGAAAATTCATGATCTACACCATTTATTTTAACAGTTGTTATGGCAACACCAGAAATAGAAGACAAAATAATTCTTCTTAGGGAATTACCAAGTGTGTGACCATATCCTGGATAAAGACCGTCTATTTCATAAACACCAGAAAATCCCTCTTCAGAGATTATTTTTGGTTTTGATGGAAGCAATATTTTATATTGTTCAGACATATTTTTTATTAAAATTTATTAATTTTTAAAAAGATTAATTAATTGACCCGAAAGACCTAATTACGGGTATTTTCAAATTTTATCTGCTGTAGTATTGGAATATCGCAGAAACATCGAAAGCTAATTCATTTGCAGGGATTTTAGGAAGTCCTTGAACCTTTGCAACTTTTTTATCAATATCAAGTGCTAACCATGAAGGAACTCTTACTTCTTTCATTTTTTCATTTAAATCCTTGAAAATTGGTTTGGTTTTGCTTTTTTCTCTAATTGTTATAATCTCCCCGACAGAAACTTTATATGAAGGGATCGTAACTCTTTTTCCATTTACATCTATATGTCCATGATTAACCAACTGTCTTGTTGCTTGTCTTGATTTACCTAAACCAAGTCTGTAAACAACATTGTCTAATCTTAATTCGAGTGACTGAACAAGTGATTCGTTAATATTTGAGCTTTTCTTTTTAAGAATAGCTTCAATCATATTTTTGAATTGCTTTTCTCCCATACCATAAGTGAATCTAGCTTTTTGCTTTTCTATAAGCTGTAAACTAAAATCAGAGCCGGCTCTCTTCTTTTTGCCGACTTTCTCTTTTCTTGCAGCTGCCCTCATGGCAAATTTTTGGGTTTGTGTTTTATCAAAAACACTTCCTCCCAATCTTCTCGCTATTTTATATCTTGGTCCTATTTTCATAATTTTTATATTCTTCTTGGCTTAGGTGGTTTTGGTCCATTGTGTGGAACTGGAGTTTCATCTTTAATATTTGTGATATTTATACCTTTTGATATAAAACCTCTTATTGCAGATTCTCTTCCTGAACCAACCCCTTTTACAATAACATCTACTTCCTTAACTCCTAATTCAACAGCTTTATCTCCTAGAATTTCACCAATCTTTGCAGCTGCAAAAGGAGTACCTTTTTTTGCACCTCTAAAGCCAAGGGCTCCTGCTGAAGATGCTACAAGCGCATTTCCTTTCTTATCGGTCAATAAAACCTTTGTATTATTATAAGTTGATTGGACATGCAAAGTACCAGACTCAACTCTTTTCTTTGAGCCTGCTTTTGCTTTAACTACATCTTTCTTTGTAGCGTCGCCTTTTTCTTCTGTTTTTACAATTCTTTTCTTACCCATTGTTCGTTTAGTATTTTAGTTATTTTTTATTTTTTATCGGCCGCTTTTCTACCAGTTCCCATAGTCTTTCTTGTGTTACCTCTAAGAGTTCTTGAGTTTGTCTTTGTTCTTTGACCTCTTGATGGCAACTTTCTAGCGTGTCTTGAACCTCTGTAACATTTGATATCCTTAAGTCTTTTTATATTTGAACCGATTTCTCTTTTAAGATCGCCTTCGATTTTTCTTTCTTCAATAATCTTTTTTATTTTGTTTTCTTCTTCTGGAGTTATTTCACTAGGTTTCTTTTCTGGATCAACTTTTGCTTTTGTTAAAATCTGTCTTGCATAAGGATAACCGATACCATAAAGTACCGTTAAACCTATTTTCAATCTTTTATTTTCTGGAATTGTTATACCTGCTATACGCATATTAAATAATATTAAGAAAAACTATACTAGCATTTCTTTTGTTAAAAATCAACTACCCTTGTCTTTGCTTGTGTCTAGGGTTAGATGAACATACTACAAAAACTCGACCATCTCTTCTTACGGTCTTACATTTAGCACAAATCTTTTTTACTGATGACTTTACTTTCATTTTTTTTAAAATCTTCTTATTATTCTTCCCTTTCCACCATATTCATCAAGCTCAACCTCAACTCTATCTCCAATCAGAATTTTTATCCTGTGAAGTCTCATTTTCCCGGCTAGATAAGAAAGTTTCTCAGTACCATCTTCAAGTGCTACCTTGAATAAAGTATTAGGAAAAGCTTCCATCACTATACCTATTGCTGTGGGCTTATTTTTTGATTTTTGCATTTTTAATAAACAACGTTCAACATGATAACAAATTTAAAATAATAGTCAACATGTGGACAGTTTTTGTACTATATTTAATACCAATTTTTACCACTTTAAATCACTTCTATATTTCTAACTAAATCTAAAACCTTAATTTTTTTAATATTTTCTGGAAATGTTTTTTTCCACTGTGGTCTTATTGTAGCTTGTATTTCGGTTATAGAATTTTTATTCTCTTTCATTATACTTGATAATATATTCTTATTCTGACCTTTTATTTTATCTAATATAGACTTAGTATCATATCGCCAGACTACATCTGCACCACCAGTTAATTTTATTTTTAAAATATCTTCATTCCATGGCTTTTCTGTTTTTCCAGATATACTTGAAATAATATTATCACTCCAAATAATATCTATTTTTGAATCATCAAATTCTTTTAATTTATCTTTTGCTATAAAGCTTGCTAGATTATCCTTGTTAAAAACAACTACATAAATACTAGCCTCTTCAGAAATTTTGTAATTTTCATTTTCAGAAGAATCAGATAAATCTGAATACTGAATATAATAATTATCCTTAAAAAAGAAAAATTGATCTGGTTTTTGAGTATATATCTCTTTTATTAACTCCGTCTTTAAATTGTTTTTTAATTCTTCCCTACCAGCCTTCAAATTTTGTTCAGAAACTTTTTTTACCTTTCCTATTAAACCACCAGTAACATCGGCACTTAATCTAGCATAAAATGTTTTATATTTGGCAGTACCCTTAAAACCTGGGATTGTAAAATCTCCTTTAAAATCTGTTAACTTCATATTGTAAGTATCTCCTGGCACATCAGCGATTATTTCTACTTCTACACTACCTGGTGTTTTTATACCACCTATTATTTTATATCCGGGAACATCGACAGACTGTCTTATCCTGTAAATTAATCCATCTGTTGTTTCTAATCTTGTATTATTTATCAATCTTTGTTTGGAAGCACTATCATTATTATATATAGTAGCTTTACCAACAGCTTTTCTCTCCACATTCTCTTCGCCATCAGTTTTAAGTTCTTTAGAAAGTTCTTTCTTGATTGTCATTATCTCATAATTTAAACCAACAGTACCAGTTTTTTGTATATCATAAGTATTATCTAAAACAATTTTTTCTTCTTTGGGAGATATTTTTATACTTGCAGTTGAAAAAGTTGAGGAAATTAAAAAAACAAGAACGGTTACAGAGACTATACTAATTATCCATAACAAAAGAGAAGGATATTTACTAACTTTCTTACTATCAAATTCTATAAATGAATTCCCCCTTTTGGGCAGGGTCTTTAACAAAACCTCTTTCTTATCTTCTTTGTATTCTTTAACTTCTTTTTCTTCAACAGGTTTAATATCAGACTTTTTTACCAGTCTTATACTTTTTTTATTTGTTGTATATATATCTTGTATTATTTTTTTCATTTTTTATTAATTAATAGTATTTCTATTTTATGATATTTTATTAAAATTATTATTTAAAAAGATTAAAGCCATTTTTATATAGGGCTCTTTTTTAAAAACCCTACCGTTTGTAATAAAATCATCCAAAACACTCTCTTCTATTATTGTCGTATTCATCTCTATATCAAATTTTTTAAATAATTCCAAACTATCACCTACTTTTATTTTTTCAGCAAAATTTCTAACCAAATCAGTGTTTGGTAGTATAAAAATATTTCTTGGAATATCTTTCTCTGAACAAATTTTTATTATTGTCTCATTAAACTTTTCAAACCATTTGGACATACCTATCTTTAAAAATTTCTCAAGTCTATCGTGCTCATTTTTTTCACACTTGCCCTGACATTTTATATTTATAGAGGACAAAACAAGATCTTCTGAAAAACCAGAAATCTGACTAACAGACTGAATGATATTTTTCTCACCAAATGGAAAAGAAATTATTCCAAACACAACGTCATCTCTTACGACATAAATATCTGTAATAATCTCACCTATATCAATATATATAAAATCATTTTTATCTAAATACAAATCTCTTAAAAAAGTAAAAGAAGATAATATACAAGAATTTATTTCCTTTTTAATAAATTTATTATCTATAGTTAACGATATTTTATTTAAAATTTCCTGCGGGACAAAAGATACAAAAATACTTACCTCAACGTCCCTAGCTTTTTTTTCGTATATCTTATCAATCTTATAACCATTTAATTTAGACTGGATTATTTTATCTTCTATAATCTTCCAATCTATCCCTTTTGAGTTATTTTCTATCTCTTTTTCTATTTTATCTTCTTCAGATAAAACTATTTTTTCAAGGAAACCACTGTCTAAAATAAAAGCTTTATCTTTTATAATTTTTATCATTTTACTCTGAGACACACTCCATGGTGAACCTATGAAAAAGAAATATTTATTTATGATACCCCTATTACCTATTTTTATAAGATTTTTTCTGGTAGTAAGTATGGCTCTGTCTAAAGTTTTTATCATAGAAGCTGTATATTTCTTACTTATATCCATATCATAATTATCAATCTTAAAATTTTGACAATAAATAATTTCTGGTTTTTTATTAATTTCAAATTTAGTGGCAGCAATAGAAATAGATGTGTCTCTAATATCAAAAACAAACGACAAATAAGATTCTTCTTTAAAAGAAAAAAGGTTCATATATGAATACATTATAGTATGTTAGTAACTCTAGTGCAAATTAAAAAAGAGGATTTTCGCAAAGCGAAAATCCTCTTTTTTAATTTAAAACCTGGATTCCCGCCTACGCGGGAATGACACAAAACAAAATTATTCCAAAACTGCTTTTATACGTCTTACTCCAGCACTAGAAGCTTCCTCTTTTGAAATTTTGAAGTGTCCTAATTCACTAGTATTTTTTACATGAGGACCTCCGCAAAATTCAACATCAAAGTCTCCTATCTTATATACTTTTACAATATCTCCGTATTTTGATTCATCAAAAGAAAGAACGGAAACTATTTTCTTTGCTTCTTCTTTTGGAAGTTCAAGCATTTCAACTGGGATTTTTTCAGCGATTTTTTGATTTACCAAATCTTCTACAGATTTTAACTGCTCTGCTGTAAGCTTTTCTGGCCAATTAAAATCAAAACGCATTCTTTCTGCTGTAATATTGCTTCCTTTTTGATGTATATCTTTACTCAATATTTGTCTTAGAGCTCCGAGAAGCAAGTGAGTAGCTGTGTGATATTTTGTTTCTATTTCTCCAGTACCTGCAAGACCACCCTTAAATTTCTGTTCTGAACCAGCTTTTGAGATCTCTTGATGTTTTTTCATTTCTCTATAAAAATCATCTACATCAACTTCAAGACCATCTTCTTTTGCAATTTCTATTGTAAGTTCTAATGGGAAACCATCTTCCTGATATACATCAAAAGCTACCTTACCACTTATGTTTTCTCTTTCAATATCCCTGATTCTTACTCCGTCTTTAAATTCACTTGCAATAATTTTTCTTATTCTTAACAAACCTTTTTCAAGAGTTTGTCTAAACTTAATATCTTCATTTTTAATAATTTCCAAAATTTCATTTTCTTTTTCATTAAGAACTAGATAAGCATAAGAAAGTTCACTAATGACGATTTTCGCGATCGAAATTATTTCTTCTTTTTGAATCCCGAGCTGATCAATAAATCTTATAGCTCTTCTTAAAATTCTTCTGAGTACATAACCAGCTTCTGTATTTGATGGAACTATACCATCAGAAATTATCATAACAGCAGAACGAATATGATCTGCGACAATTCTTTCTGCTTTCTCATCACTTTTCTGTGCTTTACTTTTTATTTCTCTTAAAATATTTTCAAAAATATCTGTATCAAAAACAGTAGTCTTTCCCTGCATTACGACAGTCGTTCTCTCAAGTCCCATTCCTGTATCTACATTTGGCTTTGCAAGCTTTTCATATTTACCTTCTGAAGTTTTATTAAACTCCATAAAAACATTATTCCAAATTTCAATAATTCTTCCTGATTTTACTAAATCAGCAAATTTACCTTCTACTTTTCCTTCTTCTGGTCTAGTATCATAAAACATTTCTGTATCACCACCACAAGGTCCAGTTTGACCTGCAATCCAAAAATTATCATCCTTACCTAAAGGAATTATTTTTACTCTATCTTTTATGATTTCATCTTCGAGAGCTACATCTGCTTCTATATTATGTTTCTTAAAATTATCTTTCCAAAAAGCAATAGACTCTTCATCACGAGGAATACCATCTTCACCTTTAAATACAGTCACATAAAGTCTTTCTGGAAGTAAACCGAGTCCCTCTTCTTTACTGGTGAGAAAATCAAGACTCCATTCTATAGCTTCTTTTTTAAAATAATCACCAAGAGACCAGTTTCCCATCATTTCAAAAAAAGTAAGGTGACGATTGTCTCCAACATCATCAATATCACCAGTACGAACACATTTCTGTACGTCTACGAGTCTGGTACCGTCTGGATACTTTGTACCAAGTAAATAAGGTATAAGAGGTTGCATACCAGCGGTAGTAAAAAGAGATCCCTTATCAGGGATAATATAATCTGCAGGCACAAGAGAAGCAGAAGGAATTATTTTATGTTCCCTTTTTTCAAAAAAGTTTAAATACCTACTTCTAATTTCTCGTGAGTTCATGTACTAAAATATATCATAATATTTTATTTTTATATATTTGACATATTATTAAAATAATGATTATGTTTAATATAGGAAGTTCACCCACAAAAAAGAAAGGAGGATCAAATGGATAAAAAAAGTAAAGAGACACTTTTCTTGGCTATTCTGTCTGTATCTACAACTATCATTGTGTCATTGATTAGTCTTATCGTTATATCAATAAAAGATCGAAAAAACTTACCCAAAACTGGAAAAACCTATGGAGCAATAATAGTTGATCAAAATTCCAATTTTGTTGATAGAAAAATAACAAATGGAGTTTTCTTTATCAGAACACTAAAAAATGATTTTCTAATTTTGTCACAAAAAGAAGACAGTAAATTGTAAGTCGTTAACCAACTGGTGGTTAACGATTTTTTTAATTATTTTAATAAAATATATATTTCATTTAAACTTTTTATATTTTACACATATACGCCATGGCGTATATGTGTAAAATATAAAAAATAACCGGTCGTCCACATTGGAACGATCCGGTTATTGTAAATAATACTTCAACTAAGCTTTTGATAGGCTGCTGCAAGTGCATTTTCGAGATCAGACTCAGAAATACAAGCATCGGTAACTGAAAGTCTTGATTTCACCTTCTCTTTCGATCCGAGTTCACCTAGTTTCAATCCATTATCCTGTTTTCCTCCGTTAAGATAACTCTCGATCATGACACCTACAACATTAGGGTTTAGTCCTTTAACTCTCTGGTCAATCAAATATTCAAGAACTTTTAGTTGTCTCTCGTAATCATTCTCACAGTTTCCATGAGAACAATCAACAATAATATTTTCAGGAAGTTTTTTTTCTTTTAATTCCTGAGCAAAAATATTAACTTTTTCTGTCATGTAATTTGGTCCACTTTTTCCTCCTCTGAGAATTAAATTTGGATCAGGATTACCTTCTGTTAATATTGTACAATTTTTACCATCATCATTAGGTCCAGAAAAAGTACTAGGATGAGTTACAAACTCGATTGCATTCAAGGCATCGGTTATATCATCTGTTCTGTTTGGGTTTTTAATTCCTACAGGGACAGATAGACCACTTGAAGCATTACGAGTTTCGGGCGATGCAATAGTTCTTGCACCAACCCAAGCATAACTCACCATGTCACTAACAATATGATAATCAACTGGAATAAGTAGCTCACATGCAATAGGTAAACCCATTTCAATGATCTCACTCATCAGTTTTCTTCCATTTTTATAACCAAAAATCATATCGCAAGAACCATCGAGCTTAGGATCGTTAAAATAACCGCACCAATCTTTTTTGGTTCTTGGTTTATTAAGACAAACACGCATTAAAATAACCATTTTATCTTTATATCTTTCAGCAAGAACACTAATTTTATAAGCAACCTCAATAGCCTCCTTATAATCATGAATTGAACAAGGACCAGCAATAACAAGGAATCTCTTATCTACGCCTTTTAAAATATTGGTTACATCCAATCTACCCCTTTCAACTGTGTTTTGTCTTTTAGCTGTTAAAGGAATCAAATCCTTTAGATCATTAAAGGTCGGAAGTGGTTTCATCCTGTGAATACGGGTGTTAGTCATACGTGTCATAATACACCTCTTTCTTGCTTTGTTGAAGTTTTCAAAGAACTTTTTGTCTGGTTAACTCTCTTTCAAAGAAAGAGACAAAAAAACAAAACGAGCCCTCAACCTTGAGGACTCGTTTTTTCGATTAACTTAGTTTAATTTAATCAGAAAAACCAACCCTCAAAGTTATGGGGCTAAAGTTAAACCAATAATTGTTCTGACAAATTAATTTCATATATTTTTATACTATACTAATGTTATTATAAGGTCAAATTAGTTTTTTTGATATATTAAAATTATAACACAAAAATGAGCGCAACAAGTTGCGCTCATTCTATGTCATTTCCCAATATCAACAACTGCAATGTCCTTAAGTAACTTTTTCATCGCACATTCAGAACATTTTTTACAGACTTGACTCAAATTGAGAAATACACAAGAAGATTCTCCGACAGTCTCAGTTGTTAAGGGAGTCTCCTGGAGTTTTACACACAGAGGTCTAATGTGCTGTACAGCCCAATTAGCCCCCTTACTCTCAAAAAATACCTCCATAAGTTCATGCTTATGTTTTTCAGTAAGTTCGGCATCACTAATATCATGAAGGTGTGGATATCTCTCTCTTACTGCATTACGATTCATATCACACATTAATGCCCTTTCACGCTGTATCGCGAGGTATTTACCCTGATCAAAGAATTCACTAACAGCAGATACCTTGAAAGAACCATCAACACGCACTTCAACTTTCAAAAAGAAAGTTTTAGTAACAGACATAAGATCACCTTCTTTCTTTTAATAGACAAAAAACACCTACTTACAAGTGTATACCTTTATAAGATATTTTCAAGTATTATTTTTGAGCAAACTGAACTCTACAATGTTCACACAATAAAAAAACTTCTTCTTTAATTTTTTTAATCTTATCATCATCAAAATTATAAGTACGTAAAAGTTTTTCATCAAGAAGACTTTTTGACAAAATAATATTTTGAGATAAAAATCTGTTTTTTTCTGAGGTATTAATAGAATTTAATGCTGTAAGTGGAATAAGCTCTTCTTTTTCTATCATGTTATGGAGATTATTACCATAAGGATAATTCCAACCAACCATATTTAGCCTCTGACATTCTCCATATTGTATAGCAGTGGTACTAAATTTTGTATTAGTAATAAGCCATCCTTCGTCCAACTTTCTTTCCTTACCTCCAAAATTAAAAGTTAAACCCAAAAGATCATCGTATCTAGCCTTTACATATAAAACAACTTTTAGATCAGACTTTGCACTAAAATCTGTATGAAATTTTGCTTCAACCATTATAAGTTTGTTTTCTTTCCAAGCAACAACATCTATTTCATGTTCTGCACATTTACCCTTCACAATTACTCCTGTTAAAGTCTCATATCCTTGAGTTTTAAAAAATTCCGCAATAAACTTTTCAAATGGAAAACCAGTTGGACCAAGCATAGCCACTGCTTTTTTAAGAGAATACCTTATAGCGACAGACTTTTGTTTTTTCCTAAGGATTAAGTAGGCCTTCTTATATATTTCTCTCGTACTTATACCCTCATAGATAATCTTATTTATTTCTTGAAAAACTTCCTCAATAATATCTTTATCTGTACCTATATTAAGAAGAGATCTTTCTAACTTTCTATAGTCAAAAACTTCTTTTTCTCCTGTTGATTTTGTTACATAAAATTCTGGCATGAGTTTATTATATTATGTTTATTTAGAAAGCACCAGAAGAAAAATAATATTAAATATAAAAACTCAATCTACTCTATTATTCCACCACCCAAACAAGCTTCACCATCATATATAACAATGGACTGACCCGCAGTTATTGCTTTTTGTGGTTTTATAAAATTAATTTCAATTTCTTCACCACTTTCAACTTTTGACTTTAAACTTTTAACTATTTTACATTCTTCAAGTGGCTGTCTATAACGAATCCTTGCAGAATATTTTTTAGAAAAATCTGGTTCTTCATCCAGAGTCCAATTTATGTTTTTAATTTTAATTTTTTTAAAATCAATACCACCTACTAATATTTTATTAGGATTTTGAGACACAACAATTGTGTTATCCTTAATATTCTTTGCAATAATATAATATGGTCCTATATCTGCGTATGTCCGCGTCTTGTCCGCGTCTATCTGCGTTACTTTGAAGCCATGTCTTTGTCCAACTGTTAAATAAAAAACTCCATCATGAGTTCCAATAACTTCACCTTCTTCATTCAATACCTCGCCCTTTTTCTCTTCAATATAATTTTTAAGAAAATCTTTTATATCTATTTTTCCTATAAAACAAAGTCCCTGACTATCTTTTTTAATAGAAGTACTTAAATTATACTTTTTTGCTAATCTTCTTACTTCTGGCTTTTCAATATCTCCAACTGGAAATAAAGTTTTAGAAAGTTGTTTTTGTGTAAGTGTCCAAAGAAAATAAGATTGATCTTTATTTTTATCATCCCCAGCCAAAAGTTGATACTTTATTTTTTCTTTACCTTTCACTTTCAACTTTCCACTTTCAACTTGCGCCACGCGCGCATAATGCCCAGTCGCTACATAATTTGCACCTTGTGACATCACCCAATCAAAAAAACCACCAAACTTTACATATTTGTTACACATTACATCCGGATTAGGAGTATTACCATTTTTATACTCTTCTATCATATAATCCACCACTTCCTTTTTATATTCATTTTCCAAATTTAAAGTAATAAAAGGTATTCCGAGTTTTGCACAAACACGCATAGCATCAAGACGATCTTGTCTCCAAGTGCACTCAAAAAACTCAGGCTGCCAAACCTTTATAAAAACTCCAGTTACATTATAACCTTGCTCTTTAAGTAATGCTGCAGAGACAGAAGAATCTACACCTCCAGACATCCCGACAAAAACCTTACCTTTGTTGTTTTTTTTCTTATTCCAAAACATTAAAAACATACTAACACTTTATTAAAAATTAAAAAACTCCCGAAACAATAAAAGTTTCGGGAGTTTTTTAATTTTTACATTGCAAAAAGACCTGCCATAACTTTTTTTTCTAATGTTTCTTTTGCCTTATCAACAATTTCAGAATTACTAAACATACATAAAACACGAAATTCATGAGAAAGAGGATCATTTCTAAATTCTTCACGAATAATACTATCTACTGAATAAGGACATGAAATAATTCTTTTTAAAAAATCACCTCCTTTGCCACCTAAATAATCAGACAAAATCTTAGGATTTCTATATAAAATCTCTTCTACTCTAGATCCTTCAGTTCTTAACCCTTGATCTTCAGGTTGCCCTGATTTAGTATTATTTAAATCAATTTCTTCAAAACTCATAATTTTATAATTTATATTTTATATTAATAACACAATTAAACTTTTACCTTTTATAACACTTTAAATTATATCACTTTATTAAAAATTAAAAAACCCGCTCCTCACAAGAACGGGTCTTATCGAGTCGCAGGTCAAACTCACCTCGAGAACTCAGGCCATTCAACAAGATCACTCTCAACTGCTTCGTTACCAAAAAAGACGAACGAAAGTGACCATTCACCCCCAGACTGTTCTTCGAGGCGGAAGAAGAAGTTATTTTCTTCCTTTCCATACTCACCTTTTTCGATGGAAGAAATCATCGTCTCGTCGAATCCCGCATAACCGAAGTATACCTCACGAGTCTCAATGATTTCACAGAGATCTTCTTCACCGAACAACTCCCGCACGAAATCTACGGTCTTCGGAGAAATAGCTCTCGCAATAATTTCTCCGACCTGTTCACAGTCAAAACTGAATTCCTTTTCTCTTTTTTCACGATCAGTAACACCGACCTTGAAATTTTTCACCGAATCACCGTAAATGATACAGCTACAGGAATTATCATTATCACTGTGCATAAAAGTGACCTTGCCACTTTTATCAACAACCTTGATGTAAGGCTTCATTAAGACACCTCTTTCTTTTGAGAATAACGTTGGGTCAAATACTGGACATACAGTATTTTTACCTTCTATATCTAATTATACACCTACAAACACACTATGTCAATACAATCTAATCTAGATTGTGATACCGTGCTCACAATGACGATGCTAAATATAACAAATATTCAGTATTTCCATCTCCACCTTTTATAGGAGATTCTATTTCACCTAAAACTTTTAAACCAAGCTTGAATGATAAATTTTTAATTTTATCCAAAACGGCTAACCTGGCAACATCATCTTTCACTATTCCTCCCTTACCTAGATTATCTTTACCGACTTCAAATTGTGGTTTTACTAAAGTTATTATTTTTCCACCTTCTTTTAAGAATTTTAATACGCTTGGCATAACAAGTTCGAGAGAAATAAAAGAAACATCAATAACCACAATATCTACTTTTTCTGGAAGACTTTCGATACTCCTTATATCAGTTTGTTCTATTGAGACTACCCTGCTATCATTTTTTAATTCCTCTCTAAGCTGGCCCGTACCGACATCTACTGCATAAACTTTGTTTACTCCTCTTTGAAGCAAACAATCAGTAAAACCCCCAGTAGAAGAACCTACATCTAGAGCAACCATATCAGTAACATCAATATTAAAAGTATCTAATGCTCTTTCAAGCTTTAATCCCGCTCTTCCAACAAATTTTGGCAACTCTGTTATTTCTATTTTTACATCATCAAAAAATTCTTTACTAGCTTTAGTAACTTTTTCACCTAACACAAAAACTTTCCCTTCTTTTATAAGGTCTGAAGCAATTTTCCTACTATCTACTAAACCCTTTTTAAATAGTAAAACATCTAATCTTTCTTTTAAATTTCCTAACATAATTTAAATATAAAAATATTAGACTATTTCAATTTTGACAATTCTTCCTTACCTCTTTCACAACGATCACAAATACCGACATCTTCGCAGTACTGACAATGAATTCTCTCTTCTGCAGTAGCATATTTTAATTCAATGTCTTGTTCTTCTTTAGATAAAATATTCTCCACAATACCACCTTCTTTTTTTGTTTGTTCAAAACCAGGTAGAAAATTTTCTTCAATATTCATTTTTTATTTTAAATTATTAGTAAATTTCTTAATAAGTATTTTTATTCCATGAAATAATATATTTAATAAAACAAAAAGTAAAACAACGAGAATAACAAGAATAAGCTCGAAGTGTCTTAATCTTCCAAAGACTGATTCTATAACGCCCCCAAACAAATATCCCAAACTCGTAACAACAACCACCCATAAACAAGCCCCCGATACATTTAAAGATAAATACTTCTTTAGTGTCATTTTTGTTACACCAAGAGTAAAAGGGATTATACTTCTAAAACCATAAATAAATCTCATTGTAAAAGCAAGTGTACCAGATTTCTTTTCTGCATAGAACAAAGTTTTTTCTGTTTTTTTTCTAATCCATTCAAAACGATGAATTAACTTTGTACCTTGATATCTTCCAATCAAAAACCAAAAAACATCACCAAGAACTGCCCCAAAAAAAGCAGCGATAAGAACAATTAAAAAAGAAAGTTTACTTTGGTGAGCAAGAAGCCCACCAAGAAATACCACACTTTCACCCTCAAAAATAGAGCCCACAAAAATAGCTAGGTACCCATAAGAAACTATAAGAGACAAAAAATCTATGTGATGTAACATGCTTACATATTATAATAGATTAGAGATAATAATCTACCTTAAAATCATTTATCCAAATCCAAAGTATTATCAATACGAATTTTTTTAATAAATTCTGGTACGTGACTCACCACAATCATAGCCCCATCGTATTTGTTTAAAGCTTCAGCAATAATCGGTACATGACGAAAATTTATATGATTTGTAGGTTCATCTAAGATAAGAAGTCCTGGTTTTTGTAAAACAAGTCTAGCAAAAGCAACTAATCCTTTTTGTCCCTCTGATAGATTTCCTATTTTTGTGTTTATTATGTCAGATGTAATGAGAAAACCCGCGGCAACACTTCTTATGTCTTCTTCGTTTTTATCCTTAGTAGCCCCAGAAAGTGACTGATAAACAGTATCTTCAAAATTTAAAGTTGAAAAATCTTGGCGATAATAACCAATCTGTACACCAGGAGTGATACTTGTACCTTCTGCTTCATTTTTTGCAATTGATTCCAAAAGAGTACTTTTACCAATACCATTGGGTCCAGAAAGTAAAAGATGTTGATTCTTTCTGAGACTTATATTCGCCTTCCTTTGCCCTGCTTTATGATTCTTAAAAGTTTTAAAAGATGTTATTTTAACAAACTCACCTGTCATATCTTTTTGTGAAGGAATAACAAAATTACGAATAGTTCTATCTTCTTTTCTAGTATCAACTTTTTCTTCTTCAAGATCTTCTGCTTTTTCTCTCATTCTTTTTGCAACTAAACGCATTTGACCACCTTTCATAGCAAAAAAGTTTGCTTTATCTTTATTTTCTTGAATTTCTTTTGCAAGCTGAGCGTTCTTTCTATTTTCTTTTTCTTGACGAAGAACTATTTGTTCTCGAACATCAAAATAGTTTCCTACATATTGTTCTACTTTTCTAGTATAGATATCAAGATACAAAACCCCATCTGTAAAACTATTCAAAAATTCAGCATCATGTGAGATTACAATACAAGTTTTTTTATATTCAACTAAAAATTTAGTTAAATGTTCTATTCCAGCCTTATCTAAGTTATTTGTAGGTTCATCGAGCAAAAGTAAGTCTGGACTTTGAATAAGTGCTGAGGCAAGAAGAAGCCTTGCTTGTTGCCCACCAGAGAAGGAACGAACAATTCTATCATGTACTTTTTCATGTCCTTGAAGATTAACTATATCTAATATTTCATCTATTCTAGGATCAATATCATATCTTTTCTCTGTAAAACATTTTTGAAAAAATTCTCTCACAGTAAGATCAAGCTCATCTCTTGGAATAACCTGACGAGAAATAGCAATAGAAACGCCATTTACAATATTTATTGCTCCATCAAGTGGCTTTAGTTCTCCTGTAATAAGTTTAAACAAGGTACTTTTACCAGAACCATTTTGTCCCATTATAGTAGTCTTTGTGCCACGACGAATAGAAAAGTCTACTTCTTCTATCAAAAGAGGTTTATTTTCTGCATATCCAAATGATACTTTTTCAAATCTTAAGATTGATTCGTCTTTAGCCATGCCATAGAGGATACTGTATTTTGACTAAAATAGAAAGGGTTTTTGATTTTGCAAAATCACGTCACCCAACTGTCCTTTTAGGGGGACGCAAATAAAATAGATGAAATCCTTTTTATATTTTATCTTAATTTCAAACTTTTTCTTAAATCTAAATAATTCGGGATAGCGATTTCCACAAGATTCCAAAAATTTTTAGAATGATTAAATTCTCTCAGATGACACAGTTCGTGAACCACAATATAATCCCTCTCTTCTTCTCTCAAAAATAATATTTTATAATTAAAGTTCAAATTTCCTCTCTTAGAACAACTTCCCCACCTCGTTTTTTGATTTTTAATATTTATTTTATTGTATTTAAAATTATAAAATTGATTAAAAAATTCTATCCTTTTTTCTAATATCTCTTTTATCTCAACCTTATACTTTTTAAAATCTCTTTTTGAACTAGCTTTTACTATCCTTAATGGAGTCTTTAAAAACTTTCTGATACTTTTTAATATCCAATCTTTCTTCTGAACTACAAATTTATTCATCAAATCATTATTAAAATTTTTTGGCACAGTAACAACCACATGCCCATCACAATAGACAGCGATTCTCATCCTTTTTGCTCTGCTACTTTCTTTTACTTTATACTCAATATTATTTGAGTCATCCATAACACTAAAAAATTATTTTTTCTTAAAAGTTCTCGCAACAGCCTTTACAACACCCTTATCAAAGGGTTTAGGAAGAATACAGTCCGCAGTTGGTTTCTTTACACATTTAGCTAAGGCTTCCGCAGCTTTTACAAACATCCCTTGTTCAAACTGTTTTATTTTATTATCAAGTATTCCACGAAATATTCCTGGAAAACCAAGCACATTATTTAATTGATTAGGGAAGTCTGAGCGTCCTGTCGCTACTATAAAAGCACCGGCACTTTTAGCCTCATCGGGCATTATCTCAGGTATTGGATTAGCAAGAGCAAAAATTATTGGTTTTTCATTCATGGTCTTTATCATATCCTTTGAAAGTAAACCCGCTTTACTTACTCCTATAAAAATATCTCTTCCTTTAATTGCAGTGATTAAATCACCAGAAATTTTTTCATAACTTCCAGTTTTTTCTTTTATAAATTTAAGTAAACTTTTTTTCTCATCATTCAAATCATCTCTATCTAAAGATACAATTCCACGACTATCTACTACAATTATTTTTTTAAAACCATATTCAACAAGCATTTTTGTAATAGCTGTTCCTGCTGCACCAACTCCGTTTATTAAAATTTTTACATCTTCTTTTTTAGTCTTTCTCAACTTTAAAGAATTTATCAAACCTGCCAAAACCACAGTAGCAGTACCATGTTGATCATCATGCATTACCGGAATATTTAATTCTTTTCTTAATCTTTCTTCTATTTCAAAACAACGTGGAGCAGAAATATCTTCCAAATTTATACCACCAAACACTGGAGCTATCTGTTTAACCGCTTTTATTATTTCTTCCGTATCCTGTGTATCAAGACAAATCGGAAAAGCGTCTACATTAGCAAATTCTTTAAATAAGAGAGCTTTGCCCTCCATGACGGGTATGGCACCTAGGGGGCCCAAATTACCCAAACCAAGCACTGCTGAGCCGTCAGATACTACAGCAACCATATTTTTCTTAATAGTGTAGTCATAGACCTTTTTAGGATCTTTAAAAATTTCTAGACACACCTGTCCTACTCCTGGAGTATAAGCGAGAGACAAGTCATCTTTATTTCTAACTGGTATCTTTCCTTTAATTTCAATTTTACCTGAATGCTTTTTATGTAAAGCCAATGATTTTTGTGAAATATTTTTCATATAAGGAAAGTATATCATTTTAAAAATACAAAATAAAACTAAACAAGAATAGCCTTCGTTTAATACTTATAATATTTACTTCTAACAAAAAACCATAGTACTACCAACCTTTCATTGTAATACCACTAATCTCTAGTAAGACATCGTTCGGATTTTTTTTATTTGTTTGTTCTTTAACTATCTTAGAAATTTGTCGGCAAATTTCAACCATTTCTTCCGCTGATCTTCTTCCGGGTTCGAAGAAAAAACTCTTATCAAGTGGGGACATAGTCGAAAAGTCTTGTTTATATTTTAATTCTGCAACAATCCGTGTACCATTATCACCACTAAAAAATAAATCATAATCAAGACCAGATATCTTTTCCTGAAGACCCGATTCACCCAACTTTTTCCAGAACTCTTTTATTTTCTCCCTATCTTCATCATAACTTTCCTCAAAAACTTTTGGTTGCTTAGCTCCAACTTCTTCATCGCTAGATATAGTAGAAAAACCATTTTCAAAAGACATATTTTTATTTTTTAAAATTTATAAAACTATCTTTTTAAGTATATAAAATCTATTCTTAAATTACAACCTGAGTTAAACAAGGATTATTCTTGTTTAACTCATTAATAAAGTATAACACTTTTTAAAAAGCAAAATAAAAACCCCTCTCATTGGGGGTTGGTGGTGGGTTTGAATTCGATCCACGTTCCTTGAATGCCTGTTCAGCAATCCAATAACGAGCCCACCATAAAAGAATACTTATCTATTTATTATTATACATCTTTTATTTAATAAATGCAACATAAAAACCCGGAGGTCGAACCTCCGGGTTTTGTATATAACTTTTTAAAAACTTATTTTAAAGCTTCTCCACACTGAGTACAAAATTTTGTTCCTACTGGATAATCAATATTACATTTAGAACAAGTTAACAATAGTTTTTGACCACAATCTGGACAAAATTTCAGTGTTAGATCAACTATCTCCTTTTTACATTTTGGACATTTTGATACTTTAGCTTCTGGAGACTTTTTATCAAAAATCTTAGAAGCAACTTTACTGATTCCAGTAGATACTCCCTGTCCAACCTTCCAACTAACCTCATTTTTTACCTTATTTGTAAGGTCATCTATAAATCCCATTTTTTTGATTTTGCGAAATTGTATCGTGCAACACTTGCCCGTATGAGGGCTTATTAAAGCACAACACCTATTTCATTTATTAATAAACTATATAAATTATACGATATAATTTATATTATACAACATCACTACTACTTGGGTGATTATATGGTGGTAAATTAGTCTCAATAAATGAACCTACTCTACTCAAAGTTTCTTCAGCAATTTGTAGTGCCTTACCTTCATATTGTTCTCTACTCATCCCAACTTCTGGAGCATCAACAGCCTTAAGTTGAGCCTTTGCCACTTCTATCAATTCTTTCTCGCCAGATTCCTCAGTGAATTTTAACATCTCCATTGCATCTTTTCTTTGTCCTTCTTTATCGGCAGAACGTGTCGCCATACCTTTTTCCATTTCTACTTGTTTTTTCTTATTTTGTAAAATTACTTTTGCAGCACTTTCCATATCTTTATCTCCTAATGTCTTAGCATACTCAGCCATCTTTTCAGCATCTTCAACACTTAAAGATTTTCCACTAGATTTCATCCCTATTTCATTTTTTATATTTATAGAATAAATATATTGAGAAACATTCATCCACATTTTCATTATAGCCGTTACTCTAGGATCGGAACTCTTACTTCCGTCAGTTTCATACAAAACACCATTTGTTGCAGTTATTTTTACAGGATTATTAATATCTGCTGATATCTTTTTTGTTAATTTATTTGAGCCACTAAGAGAAATACGATTGCTTGTATTAAATATCACCACTGAACCATCTTTATTTAATTCAATGATTGCATTAATTTCATCACTTCCCTTTTTATTTTCAAATGATTTCAATTCATTGAGTGTGCCTGCGACTACAGACAAATACTTATTACCTAAAGATTTTACAGCCTTCTCTATTTCAGTTTTTACCATTTCATTAGCAAGTCCACCAGATTGGTTAAATTCAATTTTAGAAAAACCTGAAGTAAACTTGACGATATTATTAACATCTCGCCCTTTCTTTTTAACTTTAATATTAAAAAGTCCACTTAATAACTCAATTTTTTCAATTTTATGTTCATAGACAGTTGAAGATGAACCTTTTTTAACAGCATCCGAAACTTGTTCTGGAACCATAAAAGCAGGTGCTGGGTGAGAAACTGTTTCTTTAATTGAAATCTTAAGTTCACTATTTGGAAATAAAAATACATGCCAATAATTATTTTCTTCATCCTGATTTTCATCTTTAAGATCCAATACAAAAGATTTTTCTTCAGTACCGACAATATCTCCGTCTCTAATAATAAAAGGTAACTCCATCGAACTTTTTGGGAGAATAACTTTTTTTGAACCTCTTTTTATGTAAGCACTACCAAACGCCTCAAATACAATTGGTTGTATCGCTGTCCTTTTTTGTGTAGAGAGAAATGAAAAACCATTTTTTTTAAGCAAATCTATTTTAGGCTGAATTTTAGGATCATAAAATCTCTCCACTGAAATACCACCAATAGTTCTGACAGTTAATAACGGAGGGTTCTTTTTAAATTCTTCCACTATTTCTTCGCATTCTTCTCTTTCTGCAAAAACTTTACTTATACCCGCTCCCTGTGCCTTAGCTTCTTCCATTTCTTTCATATAAGCACCAGAATTTTCACCGTCTTTTTTTATAGCTGTTTCTTTTATACTCATTATCCTTTTTAAAAAATCAGTGTCACTTTCCCCACTAGTGCTTTTTGCTTTCTTTTCTATTTTAGTTTTTAGTTTTTTTATCATGGTTTTTGGATAGATTCAAGATTCATGATTTAAGATTCAAAAATAATTTTATACATTTCATTCCTGAATCCTGAATCTGTTTTATTATGCAACCTTTTTTGCATCAGTTAAAGGTTTATATTTTCTCGGTGATTCAAGAAAAGATGATAAATCAACAGACTTTCCTTCTTCTCCTATATATATTTTAGATAATTGTTCATGAGTTTCTTTTACTTGTTTTATCGCTCCCGATGAAGCTTTTGCTAACTTATCTATACCTGCATCTCCAAGACCTTCCATCATTCCCTTACTCATAGCCATCGCTTTTTGCATTTGATCCATATAGCCAGCTTTTTGCATTTCTTTCATTGCTTCAGGTAGCTCTTTCATTTGTTCTCTCATTTTTTTCTTCATTTCTGGATCTATTTTTTCTCCATGTTCCTCACTCATCTTCATCATCCTTTCCATATCTTCTGGAGTCATCTTACTAAGCATTTCAATACTTCCAAGAGTTTGGCTCATAACATCAGGTATTTTTTTATATGATTCCGCCATTTTTTTAGGATCAATTTCTGGCGCAGAATTAGTTAATACTTTACTAAAATATGAAATCAGTCCAAGACCACTACTGGTAGAAAAAAGATCATCTGCTGAAAGTATTCCTTTTTTGTATATTCCGCTTCCGTTCACAATTATCTCTTGTGGCAAACTTGATTTAGCAAGATATGTGGTCTTTGTTTTTTTGTTTGTGTATTCAACACCTTTTTCTCCTCCTGCATTACTATACAAAATATTGTCATATACATCAAAAACGCCTCCAAATCCTCCAAAACCAAGAAATTTAATATCAGCCATAGGAGTTACAAGAATGTCATCAGTATTACTAAACGACACAGAAAAGAAACCCTTTACTAATTCTATATTTTTTATCATCTCTCCATAGTTTCTTTTTTTACTCTTGTCTGTTTTATCCCAAGATTCAAAACCACCGACGATCATTTCACTGTTTGGAGCCATACTAACAACCTTTGAAGAATTATTCTTATAACCCTCTATCGGTTTTTCTTTTCCAACATTAAAATCACTAGCGACACGAATTATCGTTTTAGAACCAGACAAAAGTGTATCTCCTTCCATAAGTTTAGGATATTCTTTCTCAAACTTACTCATCGTCTTCCAATCTTTTCCATCTGATTTTTGTAAATCACCTATAAGCTTAGCTTTTGTCTCAACTGAAGGAATTTTTATCTTTTTACCTTTTCTAACAATAAAGGCGCCCTCTCCGGAAGCAGCCAAATCTATACGTCCTGTTTGTACATCAAATATCATAGGTTTATATTTTAATACTGTTAAATTTTACTCACTACGAAACTCACCGTGTACTTCAATAGTTTGACTAACTCCAGCGTCTTGTTGTTTTGTAAATGTTTTTGTTATAACAAAACTGCTATCAATTGGCTTAAAAACAAATTCTGGAGAATTGTATGGAAAACTTTCAGATAAAGGACCGGTTTCTGTCCAAGAAGAGCCAGGTTCAACAGTCGAAACACAGTGCTCTATAACTTTTGTTAATTCATCATTGATTAACCAAAAAAACAATCCTCCAGCATTTAATTCTTGAAATGAAGCTTCTACAGTAATATCAAAATTTGGTTGATTAACAACATTACAAGTTATAGTTCCTAAACCTTCCACTTTTTCAAACAGAGAAGGATTTTTAAAAGAAAAATAGGCCAATCCTTTCATTGGTATTACTTTTGTTCCACTCGTTAGAGAACCACCTGGATCATCACCTTTTAGCACAGCAGAATCAAAATCAATAACGAGATCGTGTACCGTTAAAACATCACTAAGATTTATCGTAGTAATTCCTCCGTCAACTTCCGAAACATCGATATTTGTTATCTGTAATTGACCAGCCCATTTGGTATTTTCATATTTTTCTTTTAATTTACTTAAAAAAGTATCGCGAGAAAAATCTAAGAGCTCTGGAAAAAGATATGTACATTGATTTACAGTTAATTCATCTCCTATTTCTTCATTTCCTTGAGAAGCTTTAAAATATTCCTGGCAAACCGAGCTAAGTCCTTTAACAACTAAGCAATTATTTTCTCCTAAATTTTCTACTTGCAAACTAGCACACTCTTTGCAACAATTTAATAATTCTTTTGATTGGCCTTTTGTCTTGTCAGTAAACTGATCAAAAGTTTTCCACGTCTCTTTTGTGGCTGGTTTTATTTCCTTCTGATAATACCAGGCACCACCACCCAAACTTGCAAAAATGGCGATAAAAACTAAAGCGATAACTAGTGTAAAACCTTTTTTCATATAAATATAATAATTATATTTGCAATCTTCATTTTAAAATATTTCACAATTTCTTGTTTTATCCCCTCTGCCATAGTTACAATTTTACCTTGAACCTTAAACTCTGTTTTATCAGCACAATTAAATTTTAATGTGAGCTTATTATTTTTAAAATCCACAAATTCAAGCGAGTTACCACTCAGAGAAAGTCTTTGATTATAATCCGTAACTATTTTTTTAATTTCTTCTTCTTTCATAATAAATCTTATTATTCTTCTGTATAAAACATTACTCCTATCTCTTGACTCCCCACTTCTTCCATCCAACTTATAGAGACAACAAGATTTCCTTTTTTAACAAGAAGAGATTCACCTGACATTTCTATTGTATAACCTTTTTTTCCAAATGAACTCTCCAAGTTTTCAGCTGTAGGTTCATTTTTCCAAACATAAACAAATATATCACTACCAGATATTGGATCTTTAAGTACTTGTGACAATTTAGCTCCACCACAAGCTTCACTAAGAATAGATTTTATTTCACTTGCAAAAGCTGAGGGTGATACTACTTCTTTAATAGAACCATAAATATTCCCTAAAGTTTCTGGTTCTCTCCCGATATCAAAATCTTTTTCTTCATCAAGAAGAGTCTTTGGTGGCGTAAATGGTGATATTCCATTCTTTAAATCTTCATACATTTTTTCAATATTTTCCTGATTACATTCTTGACTAGTATCTGTTTTACTTATTTTTTTACAAAAACTTGCATCACGATAATAAAACGCTCCCATCGCATAACAAGCATCTTTCATATCTAAACTAGATTTAGAACAACCATCCATATATTCACTTTTACTCATAACAGTCTCACCTTTCTCTCTCGCTTCATCCATAATACTCTTTTTTCCAATTCCGCCGATATCTGTCATATCAACCTTTTTTAAACTAATCAAAACAGCTCCTATAATTATAAAAATCAAAACAATAGAACCAATCCACAAAGTTTTTTTATTCATATGATTTTACAAAATCATGTCACGCAATATATGCCAGATTATTAAAGGCAAGTCTATTTAAGCGCGATACTTTTTCAAATTATTAATAATAATGAAATAAATATTAGAATCTATAACATAATATAATTTTATCACAAAAAATTCTGTCAACAAGAGTCAGACAAGGACGGTCCTTATCTAATACAAGTTGTTGTTCGCTGACAGGAATCATAAATTTTAATTACGAAGCAGTCGAAAATTACTGTACGTCTGTACGATCCAAGATTTTGAATCCGTCCATGACAGACTCGCATAGAAAATCTTCAAGCTGACTCTGGTCTTCTTTGGTTTGAGCTTTATAAAGATAAGTGTAGTAAAGCTGTCTTTGTTCTTGACGAATGATAGCGGGAGCGAAGTTTGAACTAAGTAACATTGCATTCATAAGTAAGCGACCAACACGGCCGTTGCCATCTCCAAATGGGTGGATTTGTTCAAACTTACTATGTGTGCCAGCAGACAAAGCAATGACATCTTTGGTTTTGGGAGTTATACGAGCCATAACCTCTGGTATCAATTTAGACACACTCATATAATTTGCTGTTGGCAAATTAACACCTGTAATTCTTACAGCGTGATTACGATATATGCCTGCATCAGGACGAACACCATTCATTAAAATGCTGTGAAGTTTAAGTACTAGAACATATCAAGGCCTTGCCTTGATATGTTTATTTAAATAAATGCAATATATCTATAATTCCCCAACACCTTACCAGCAATTAGAGGGGTAATATATAACCAGACAAAGATACTCCTTATATGGTATAAAAAGAAAAGAACCGACACTTATAAGTATTCGGCTCTTCTTTTATATACCATATACAATTCACTTTTTTGCTCACTTTGCTGTCAAAAGACCTTTCATCATAATTTCTGCAGCCCTATGGTGCTCGTTGACTTTTACTTCAAGTACAGCAACTTTTCTACGAAGTTCTACATTTTCCTCATTAACTTTTCTTAGAGTAATATCCTTATCTCCCAATTCTTGTTCAAGTCTACTAATTGCATCTTGAAGTGCAATTATTTTATCGTTTATCATAATACCACCATTCTCCTTTTTGTTTGTAGCTGACAAACTAACATGTACTGAATCTTCTGGTACTATATAATTTTAAATTTAATATGTCAAAAAGATTCTGAATACTAATACAGTATCCAGAACATCCTTTAAAATAGAAGAATTAAAATATAAATGATTTTCTATTTTACGTGGTCAGAAATATTTTCTCGTCGACACTCAAAAATTTCACGACCCTAGCTCGTGACTTTCAAAACTTTGTAACGTAGGGGAGAATATAAAGATTAGCATAATGGAGTTAGAAATGGTGTTGACTAAATAAAAGAAAACCGCCTCCAGAAGGTTTTGTTTTTCCTTTGGAAGCGGTGCCTAATGTCGTTACGTTATTAGAAGACGTCCAATAAGTCCGACAGTCATAACCATAATGACTATTCCCCAAAACCAACGAAAAGAGTGGACACAATAGCATACAAAGAAAACCTTACTCAGACTAACAATCGTGTCTCCATTCGTTCGTAGTTTTTGAGCCTCAATTGTCGTAGAAATCAGTGATAGCAAACCGATGATAACCACGTAGAAAAAAAAGATACTCGAAGGACTCATATTATTACTCCACGTTATTGGATGTTCAAACTGAATCTACAGATATTATATCATAGACAACGATTCTGTCAAATTAAATTAATAAAGTTCTGAATACTCATAAGGTCTTCAAAATATCCCATTGGAATATAAGAATTAAAAACGTAGTGGACCATACAGGAATCTCGAAGCTTACAGCTTCAGTACCCTCGTTGGATATTTTATTTTACTAAAGTTCATAAAATATGCTCAACGAGGCTTCGATCCCTGACGTAAGTGCTATTCAAAGCACTTACTTCGGGTCCACTCGAAAAAAACATATCAAGGCCTTGCCTTGATATGTTCATAAGGGTCAATTAAAACAAAACATAAACTCAAATTAATTATTAATAATAAAACTATTATAACATCTTTATTCACACCACTGATAACTTCCTTCACATTTATTCATTACTGGAATAAAATTATCCGGACAAATAACATCATTGAGACTTTTTTCATTAAAAATCAATGAGCTTACTAGTTCAGCATTATTAACTGATGATAGACAACAACCAACACTGACTGATTCTACTTCGCATTTTTTTCTAAAACCATCATAATAATTTTTTGTTTTTAAAATATTATTAAGTTTAATTTCTTTGTTATATTCCATATCAATATTTGAAATCGTATTATATTTAATATAGAAAACATAAAAACCAATAATAATTATAAAAATAAACAAAAAATAAATCGGCAAATACTTTTGTAAGCTTTTCATATTAAAATTATATCACTCATACTTTAATAAAACAAAAACCGCCCTTACAAGGCGGTTAAGTTTTTATACTTTGGTGGACATGGTGTGGCTTTTAGAACTTATTAGAAATCATTATTTGATAAAAGAGAGCTTGAATGATATGTATGAGTTAAATATATAAGTTTATTTTACCTTACATCATTATTTACTATATAAAAAGTCCAATGGTTATACACCCACTGGACTTTAACAGGACCTCCTTTTATAAGATCTCTTTTACATACTAACAGGTGAACCGTTCGCCAGAAGAAACTTTCTTTTCATCTCAGGCAAACTATCCCCACACCAACCATTTGTTTTCGAAAAGCAATTCTCACAGACGTGCATGGGATAAACTGAACCCCAAACATTCCAGAGAGATACTCGTGTCGCTATCGCTAAACACTCATTTTGAAAACATAGATAATCTGTGGAAACCAATGTTACTCCTTTTGGTAAGCTGTATAGGGTGTGGTATTTATCTTTAAAGACCCGCTCAGCCAAGGTCTTAATATTCCAGCTTTCTTGCACAATAAGTTCATTCGGCTGGAAAAAAACCACCCTAGGACATTTTTTCCAAATATCATCCACGAAGAAAAATGTTGGATCATCAGTCACCAAGTCTTTTTGGTGCTGCTGATCCCATATCAATACTTCGTGACTTGGAGAATTAAAACGTGATGGACAGACGTCTGTTCCAAAGAAGACGGCAACACAATAACCATCATCTTCGATTTCCGAATAAGGAACAAGAACTAATCCTTGAAACTGACTCCAGGGACCGTAATTATCACTCATTCCAACGACTGAACCACGATTGATAGTTTTACCATTAGCATCAACAATAATTCTACCAACTGTCACATCATCTTTTACCGAATCACTCATAGTGAGTTCCTTTTTGTTTATCACTTGTTTATCGAAAACCTTTTTCCATATTTTATACTATTCTTTTCTAATATTAATGCAAGAAAAAAAGTTCCGTGTTGAACAAGGATAGCTCTCGTCCGAATCTAAAAATCTTTATAATGAGTGAATATTATTTAATATATAATCTCTATATTTAAGCGAATCATCTTTCTTCATTTGACTTTTTGAAGATAAATTATGTAAAGATATAGCTTGAATGCAGGCACTATTTTACTATCTACTTAATAATCTCTTAGCGAGGTCTTCCAACGAAAAAGCAAACTCGAAAACAAATCCGCCTAAATTGTCTACGAAAATCCATTTGTAGAAATCCTCGGCTCCGCCGAGGTTAACAAGAGTATCTTTTTTCTTTTTGTCCTCGTGGAGATAATGTCCGTAAAACCAATCATCAAGAATATTTTTAATCGTTTTGCTTTCCTTTACCGGAATACCAGCAGGAAAACTGATTGTTAAATTTTCATCGTAATCACTTTGGCATTTTTGCAACTCTATTTTTTCGTCGGGCCTAACATATTGCATAAAAACAGGGAACATTTTCTTAAAACTTGTAGGTTCGCTTTCCATGTAAAGCTTTCGCACATCAAGAATAAACGAGCGAAGCAATTCCTCATTGGGTTTTTGAGCATTTGGCCGCGAGTAGATAATATCGAACAGATTATTTTTCTGAAATTCCGCCATAAATGGTCGGGCGCGTATACGCCCGACCAAATCAACAAAATCAGTTATTTTTTTGCGGTCAGAATCTATCATCGGCATCCTATTATTTTATTTTTAATCCACTTAAATACATCAAATTTATTTTTTACTTCGATAAATTTTTGATTATAGGTTTTATTGGAATCCAGTTTTCCTAGTTCGTAATTTTTTTCTTCTTGTATTTTTCCGAGTTTTTCTTCCAAGGCAATTACCCATTCAGATGTCGTATCATAGTTTATTCTCTCATCACCCCAATTATCTAATACTTGTTTATTTTTATTGGTAAACTCAAATTCAATCTTGTCTATGCTCAAATTATTATCTTTTAAATTTTTCTCAGCAGATAATTTTTCAACTTCTCTTTTTTCTTTATCTGAAAATAAATTAAATATCATTTTTAATAAATCCATAATTACGTCTTTATCTTTTCTTACTTGCATTATTTTACGGCCCACGCATTTAATATTCGACCTAACGATTCTATTTCGCCAAGTGTTGCATATGTGGGCATCCCAATAAAACAATTGTTTTTTGTAAGAACCGCAATTCCGCCAGAATTTCCAGCATCAATTTTTGCCGATGTGATAAAATAATCACCGTCAATACCGGAAATAATACCTTCTGTTGCTGTAATGTCCGTCTTAGAACCTATAGTTGGATAACCCAAAACTAATACGTCATCTCCGATTTTTGGATCACCTTTTTTACAATAATTTTGTATTTTTCGTGCAATCAAATCTGAATCTGGATTATTTGGGGTTATGACAGCATTATCATAATTTTCTGAGGACAAAACGGCCCCGGCCTCTTCGCCAACTTTGTAGACTTTATCAATATCTGGGAAAGTGATCTCGCATTTATTTGGTCTATAATTATCACTACTGACTACATGTTTATTTGTATGTACAACAGGAAACCATGGCCCATAAGAACCATCGGGGTTTACGCGTCGAAGAGATTCCACCCAACCGGAACCTGCAGACATTTCCCCCGAACTCCACGCACAAACAATATAAGCCAAACTTTTACGCCAAAAAGAAATTATTTCACCTAAACTCAACCGATCATTTTCTATATTTATCGTACTTTCTAATTGCTGCTGTTTTTCTTTCGTTGTCGCACTTTCTTGTTTGAGTTTCTCAATCTCTGATTTCGCTTCTTCCAAAGATTTTTGTTGTGCCTCCGCTAGCTCCCGCATCTTACTTTCTTTATCTTGTGTCGTCTTCTCTTTTTCGGCTTCTGCTATTTTGTAGTTTTGGTATTGCTCCACACCGACATATCCCACACCACCAATCACAAATATACCGACAATAATAGCAACTAAAATTGGAATTTGTATAAAACCTTTTTGTTTATTTTTCATAACAAAATTATATCATTTACACTTTAATAAAACAAAAAATAATGATTTCCTATTTTGTGTATATCACGAGTTACTAAATTTTTTAAAATCAACTCCCAGTGGATTTTAAAAAGACGACGAAATATACAGGGAATCTTCCATTACATGGACAGTACAATACGATTAATTAAAGGATTTCTATTTTGTGTGGTCAGGAATATTTTCTCGTCGACACTCAAAAATTTCACGACCCTAGCTCGTGATTTTGTTTGCTAACAAAATATCACTGCGCTTTCCACAAACTAAAAAACCACTTTTTAAAATCAGCTCCCGGCAGATTTTTAAAAATACGTTACAGGGACGTGAGTACACTTATCTCCCTCGACTAAAACTTTTTCGTCAAAAAGTTTTGTCTGGGCACCGCCTCGCATTTTTATTTACTAATAAAAATTGGCTCCGGCGTTCGATCCATGACGTGAGCAAATACTTTTGCTCACTTCGGGTCCACGTGTATCACGAGTTACTAAGTATAATTTTTCGCTACGCTCAAATTCTACGTAAGTACTCGCGACCCCAGCTCAGTAATTTGCCTGCTGACAAATTATACCTGCACTTTCCACAAACTAAAAAACCGCAGCAGTGCGGTTTTTCTTAACGTTTGTGGACCCGACAGGGATATCGAAGCTTACAGCTTCAGTACCCCTATTGGCTCACTTATTCGTGATTACACTCTAAGTTTGGCTCAATAGGGCTTCGATCCCTGACGTAAGTGCTATTCAAAGCACTTACTTCGGGTCCACTCGAAAAACAAAAACCGCCTTAAAAGCGGTTAAGTTTTTCAGAGTGGACCCGACAGGGATCGAACCTGCCACCCCCTCATTGCAAATGAGGTGCTCTACCAAATGAGCTACGGGCCCAAAAATATTTAATTATCAACCTAATTGCAAACTCGGGTCACAGATATTTTTTTGGTAAAAAATTCTTCGACCCCGACTCCTTCACCTTCGTTCAGTCCGTCTTTTCACTTGGGTCCCTAACCCAAGCTCAACTCCACCACCTGAGCTAGGGCCCAATATTTAACTAACAAACGAAACAAAATTACTTTTGTAACGCTTGATATATTAGCATATTAATATATTTTTTCCAAGTGATTTAGCAAAATCACAATTATATAATACTTATAAAATTTTACTAATACAATTAGTAAGAATTTTAACGAACGACGATAATTCACAGACGTCTATAATCTACGACTAATCACTATCATTCTCTATTTTCTTACCATTTAAAGCTAGTGTAATAATATGATCTAGAAAATGAGGAAAAGCACAACCAATAGCTTCTAATGATTTGGGTAATAATGATTCTTTTGTTAGACCAGGAAGTGAATTAACTTCGAGTATATATATCCCCCTCTTGTGACTTACAATGAAATCAGACCTCGAATAATGTCTTAAACCAAGTACCCTATGGGCTTCTACCGCCATATTTTGTATGGTCTCTTTTTCTTTTGAAGAAAAATTACCCGGACATACTTCCTCTGAACACCCAGAATATTTTTCATCATAACCCCAAAAGCCTATTTCTCTGGGCTTAAGAATCTCGATAGGTAAAAGTGGATAAATACTTTTTTCTCTAAAATTTTCTATGACACCACATGTTGCTTCCCTTCCTTGTATAAATTCCTCAACAATTAAAAAATCTGAATGTCTAAACGCCTCCTCCATGGCAGGAATTATATCTTTAACGGATTTAACAATAGTAACACCGAGAGAAGAACCGCTACCCCCTGGCTTCACAATCGCTGGCATAGGGAATGTTTTAAAAATCTCTTGTGCTTTTTCTTCCGTATTTTCACCTTTTTTAACAACTATATAAACAGGAGTTTTTAGTCCAGCTTTTATAAAAAAATCTTTTGCAAGTACTTTATTCATACCAATAGCAGAAGCCAGAGCTTTGGAACCAGTGTATTTTACACCAAAATGATTCATCAACTGTTGAACTTTTCCGTCTTCACCATATTCACCATGAAGAGCATTAAAAACAACATCAACATCTCGAAAAACTTTTGCAGGAGCTACTGAAACACCATCAACATACCACCCACCATTTTTAGAAATAAAAACATCTGTGGGAATATATTTATCAGGTAAATTTTCTAAAACACTCTTCCCTGTTTTAAAAGAAACTTCTGATTCCCTGCTAGGTCCGCCACGTAAAACAGCTACTTTTATTCTTTTCATAATAATATTATATCACTTATAAAAACAAAATTAAAATAAAATACCGCCCTCATTAAAGAGAAGCGGCATTTTCAAGCTTTTATTCGCTTATGGATGTAAATTCAACTTCTTTACCGATAACACTGACTTTATACAACTTTCCAATCTCAGGAATAGCCATATACTTACGATCAGTCAGCCAAGTAAAAACATTGCAAAGTATAGGTTCCCTCTCTTTTCCCTCCATTACATCAAGAAGTATGTAAATTCCATGTATATTGCGACAATAACACAGTATTTTTACAACACGACCGCCTATTTCACCAGCGAAATCTCTTGTTGGTTTACCAAGACTTTTCTTGCTACCAGAAGCAATTCCCTTATTAAAAGCTACCCCTTTCGCGTCATTAAGGACAAGAAGCATCCCTAAAAATAAGAAAACAGCAAAGATAAAAACTGTCATAAAGACCCGAAACCAAAACATACTCATGTACATCCTGAACCTCCTTTATTCAAACGTTTAAAAAACAACTCCATCGAGAATACTATATCTTTATTCTATTTTGTAAAGATAGACCTTTTTTCTCTATGATATTTAATAGCAAACCTATGAGCTTCACTGTTTGCAAGTAAAATATCGTTTGAATACTTTTCTGTTATATTTTTAGATCCCAATATTGCTTTCGGTTTATGATATTCATCTTTTAAGACAGAAACAATCTCAATTTTAGATACTTCGCTCACCAAGGTCTCTCCTTTTTGAGGATTCAAGGAAAGACCTTTCTTCATTTCATTCAAAACTTTTCTAGCAACATTTATCTGAGCTTTTCCACCATCTACCACAATAATCTGAGGGAAAGCCCATTCTAAATGTTTAAACCTTCTCTCTAAAATTTCTCTCAAAGCATCAGTATCACTCCCCTTACTATTTCTTATAATAAATTTTCTATATTCATTTTTATTTATTTCTCCGTTTTCTATTACAGTCATTACACCAACATTATTTGTACCTGAAAGATGAGCTACATCATAAGCTTCAATACGAAACAGATGCGGACTAGACGCGGATTTTATGCTGACTTGACGCGGAAAATTAAAAACATTTTCTTCATTATATTCAATATTCGACATTCTGTATTCATCTTTTATAAGAGCTACATCTTGAATATGATTTAGTGCGAAAATAGTTTTTTTAATATTATTTGCTTTTTCGAATTGTTGATTCTTAGCAAAAATGTTCATCTCTTTTTCAAGATTTTTTATTATTTGTTTTTTTCTACCTTCAAAAAATAATTTTATATTTTTAATGGTTTTTTGATATTCTTTCTTTGTAACCAAACCAACACAAACACCAGGACAAAGTCCTATTTGATAATTAAAACATGGTTTATCCTGACCAATCTTACATTTATCTCTAAAAGGGAAAATTTTCCTTACTATTTTTATAGCTTCTTTAAGCTGACTTCCGTTTGTGTATGGTCCAAATTTTTCTTTAATCGAGTATTCTAATTTTTCAATATTTTCTAAATTTCTTCCACGTTCAACTAAAACTCTAGGATAGTCCTCTTTTGTAATAACAACATAATTAAAACTCTTATTATCTTTTTCTTTTGTATTATATTTTGGTTGATGTTTTTTTATAAGCTCAGCTTCTAAAATAATTGCCTCGAGAACTGAGTCTGTTTCTATATAATCAATTTTATCTGCAAGAAAAACCATATCCACAATAAGAGGACTTCTCATGGCTATCAAATCACTAGAAAAATAACTTTTTACTCTATCTTTAAGAGATGTAGCTTTTCCAATATACAAAATCCCTTTTCCTTTTTTGAAAAGATAGACACCAGGATTTTCTGGTAAAATATTATTTTTTATATATTGACTATTCATATTTAATATGATTACATATTATCAGAAGTTATTAAACAACTCAAACAAAAAAAGGAGCTGATTATGTTTTGGTCTTATGTTATGCAATCCCGCATTCTTACTGGAATACTTATCATTATTCCTGTAATTCTTTTTTTACTCTCCACGTTTGACAAAAGAGACGAAAAAAAAGAGATACTGGAACTTGAGCTTGTCGATACAAGTGATTCTGAAACAGATATGGTGGGAATAAGAAAAAAGGGAGTATTGTTTAGACGTAAACTTTACGCCGTTGCGATAGTTTTTATTATACTTTGTCTACTCAAAGAGTGCTTCTTTTGGCACTTCTGAACCCTCTACCCCGCGTACACAACGCGGGGTAAGTTTTTATTTCTTTATCATTTTTTCATAGCCCAGTAACACAACTCTGTTGCAGGATGAAGTCAGTCACAAGACAGGTTTACCTTACTTTTGTTTCTTATTTAATACTCTCTTTAAGTATTTTCCTGTGAAGCTCTTCCCATTCATCGCAATATCTTCAGGAGTACCTTTTGCTATAATTTGTCCACCTTTATCTCCACCTTCTGGACCAATATCTATAACATAATCAGCAGATTTTATGAGATCCATATTGTGTTCAATAACCATTACTGTATTTCCATTGTCTACAAGCTTTTGTAAAATCTCTATAAGTTTTTTTACATCTTCATAATGAAGACCGATAGTTGGTTCGTCCAAGAAATAAATCGTCTTATACATTCCTGGTCTGTAAAGTTCTGAGGAAATTTTTACTCTTTGTGCCTCTCCACCCGAAAGGGTTGTTGCAGACTGTCCAAGCTTCAAATATCCAAGACCAACGTCATTTAGACATTTTATTCTATCGTAAACATTGGGTATATCTAAAAAGAAATCCTGCGCCTCTTCTACAGTCATATCAAGTACTTGATGAACATTTTTTCCTTTATATTTTACTTCCAAAGTTTCTTTCATAAATCTTTTTCCATTACAAATATCACAAGGTACATAAACCGTAGGAAGAAAATGCATTTCAACTTCTATGTTTCCATTACCTTCACAAGTTTCGCAACGCCCACCTTTTACGTTAAAAGAAAATCTATTTGCCTTCCATCCCCTTTCACGAGCCATCACAGTTGAAGCAAAAAGCTCACGAATAAATGTCCAACATCCAGTATATGTCGCCGGGTTTGAACGAGGAGTTCTACCTATTGGAGACTGATCTATCATTACAGTTCTGCTTATATATTCTGAACCAGTAAATGACGCGCAGTTATGAGTCTCCGTTGATCTCATTTTTCTCTCAAGTCTTGCCTGAAGATTTTTATATAATATTTCATATATAAAAGAAGATTTTCCAGAACCAGAAACTCCAGTGACACAAACAAGTTTACCTAGAGGAACATCAATATCCATATTTTTAATATTAAATATCTTTCCCCCTCTTATTTTTAATTTTCCTTTATCTTGATCCCTTCTTTTTTCTGGAATCTCTATTCTATCTTCTCCACGCAAATAACTAAGAGTAAGTGATCCACTTTCATTTTTCTTTGCTGTTAAAAGTTCGTCGAGATATCCAGTGACGACAACTTCTCCACCATGGACCCCAGCACCAGGACCAATATCTACGATAAAATCGGAAGCATACATGGTATCTTCGTCATGTTCCACAACAATAATAGTATTACCTAAATCTCTAAGATCTGTAAGCGTTTTTATGAGTTTGTCATTATCTCTCTGGTGTAGTCCTATGGTTGGTTCATCGAGCACATAAAGCGCACCTACGAGCCCAGAGCCGAGCTGGGAGGCAAGACGGATCCTTTGAGCCTCTCCTCCAGAAAGTGTGTTTGCTCTTCTATTTAATGATAAATATTCTATACCAACATTGGTCATAAACAAAAGTCTAGAATCTATCTCTTTCAAAATAACATTCGATATTTCTTTTTCTGTTTCAGTAAGTTTTACTTCATTAATAAAAGTTTTTGCATCTGTAATAGATTTTGCAACGTAGTCTACAATATTTAGACCATTTATAAGTATATGAAGTGCTTATTCTCTAAGTCTCGCACCCTTACACTTTTCACAATCTTCATCAGAGAAAAAATCTTTTGTTCCAAGACCATTACACTCACTACATGCTCCATAGGGTGAGTTAAAAGAAAAAAGTCTAGGCTCTATCTCAGGATAAGAATATCCATCATAAGGGCACATGAATTTTACAGAAATCATTTTCTCTTCTTCAGGAGTTTCTATCTTAAGTAAACCTTTTGACTCATCTATAGCTTTTTCTACAGCATCAGATAAACGCTCCTTAATAGCATCTTTTTTATCCTTAAACTCACTTATATAAAATTCATCGACAAGAACGTCTATGTCGTGTTTTTTATTTTTTGAAAGAATTATTTGATCCCTAAGCTTTTTAAGTTGACCATCTATTTTTACTGATTCATATCCTTTTTCAAGTAAATCATAAAGAAGCTGATAATATTCTCCTTTTCTTCCCACAACTACAGGTGAAAAAATTTTTATTTTATCACTTACAACTTCTACTCCAAGAATTTCCCTAGAATTCTTTGGTGCTTTAATTGCATAAACTGTATGAAAAATTGTTTCTAAGATTTCTTCCTTTGAAAGCTTCTTTATTTCTCTTCCACAAACCAAACAATGTGGTCTACCAATTCTTGCAAAAAGAATTCTAAGATAATCATAAATTTCTGTAATAGTAGCTACTGTGGAACGAGGGTTATTTGAACGAGATTTTTGATCTATAGAAATAGCTGGTGAAAGACCAATGATTTCATCCACATCCGGCTTCTGCATCTGATGTAAGAATTGTCTTGCATATGAAGAAAGTGACTCTATATATCTACGCTGGCCTTCCGCAAAAATAGTATCAAAAGCAAAAGATGACTTCCCTGAACCGGAAAGGCCTGTAACTGCTATCATCTTATTTCGAGGCATCTCAACTGTGATATTCTTAAGATTATGAGTTCTAGCACCCCTTACAATAATCTTGTCAGAATTATGATTTACATCTGTTTTTGTTTTTTTTGTATTCATATAACATTAAATGCCCTCTAGGTTTGCCCTAGGGGTTTATACTGAATTTATATAGTAACAATTAGTATGAAGATTGTAAATAGGTATACTTATTTTGACAATCAACTACATAAACGATAACATAAATAAAAAATGATCTATCTTAAAAAACCTAAAAAATTCAATAGCATATTTGAAGTTGTAAGTTGTTTCTTTGAAAAAGATGGAAAAATTTTACTATTACACCGCCAGGACTACAAGCCACAAGGAAATACTTGGGGTGTTCCCGCAGGAAAAGTTGAAGTTAATGAAATTCCCATAGACGCTATTACTCGAGAACTCAAAGAAGAAATTAGCTACAAAATCAATACAGATACTTTTAAACTCACTAAAACAATTTATGTAAAATATCCTAAATACGATTTTATATATCACATATATTATTTACCTATAACAAAAAATTTTGAAATAAAAATTGACCCAAAAGCCCACAAAGATTTTAAATGGATAACACCTAAAGAAGCTTTAAATATGAATTTGATTCAAGATTTAGATGCTTGTATTAAAATACAATATAATATTTAAAAATAAAAACTTTAAAAAATAATTATAATTTACACATATCAGCTATAGCTGATATGTGTAAATTATAATTATTTTAATACAAGAAGACGACTCGCAAAGCGAGTCGTCTTCTTGTATTTATTTTAAAAATTTTATGAACTTTTTACTTCTATCCTATCCCAAAACTTTCTCTGCAGCTTCAACTATTTCATCAAGAGAAAGTATAGCTTTAACCAGAAACATTCTTGCACCGAGTCTGGTCCCTCTCTCCACATCAGATTTCTGTCCAAGATTCGAAAGAATAATGACTGGGGTGCCTTTTGATCTCTCATCTAAATTAAGATTCTCCATAACCTCAAAACCATTTACTTTGGGTAAAAGTAAATCAAGCAAAACTAAATCATACCTATTTAACTTAATCATAGAAATAGCGTCCTCACCATTTGAAGCCCGCCCGATGAGGGCCTTCTCATCTATAAATTTCTTTGCAAGCATTTCGCTTAGAAGATTATCATCTTCAACTATCAATATTTTTTTACCATCAAATTTTGCCATTTTATTTTTAAAAATTATTCAAGTAGTAACAATATTGTAACCGTTGTCCCTTCATTTAGAGTTGAATCTATTTTAATACTACCACCATTCATTTCAAGTATTTTTCTTGTAGTATAAAGACCAATTCCACTTTTTCCAGGTTTCATTTCTATAGTATTTTCACCCTTAATAAATCCATCAAAAATATTTTTTAATCTTTCTGGGGAAATACCGACACCTGTATCTTTTACAATTAGTCTTAAACTACTACTAATTTTATCAACAGAGATAATAACCTTACCGTTTGGCGAATATCTAAGTGCGTTGTCTACAACGTTTATAATAGCAAGTTCTATCGTCTCCATATCAGCAAAGGCGGTGGCCTCAGTACATCTATTATACTCAACTATATTATTTTTTTCTTGAACTAAATATTTTAAATTTTTTAAGACATTATCTATCAATAAACATAGATTAAATCTCTCTTTTTTAAAATCAAGCTTTTTACTGTCTTTAAAAAGATTTAATACTTCCTCTGTAATATTTATAGACTCCAAAACTTTATTATAAGACTCTTTTACTAATTGAATATCTCCGTCCTTTTTTTCTGAAATAATTGACTCAAGTAGCCACCTTGCACCATTTAATGGAGTACGAAGTCTATGAACAAGAGCCATAATTAATGTTTTATCAAAACTACACATCCTTAGATCTTCTTCCTTTTCCTTTCTCTTAAAAAAATTCATAAGATGATTATATCACAAGGAACAAAATATTGAACTATAAAAAATACACTAAACCTGGATTGCTTCGCTTCGCTCGCAAAGACACAAATTATTAATAATGAAAAAACAGATTTCATTTTGTGAAATCTGTTTTTATTATATGTCTTTGCGAGCGAAGCGAAGCAATCCAGGTTGATTTTATTAAAATTTTTTATTTCTTCCTTTTAATAGTTTTGACCTTTGGAGTCATTACCTTTATTTTTTCTTTCAACAATAAAATTTCGTCTCGAAGAATAGAAGCGGACTCGAAATCTAATATTTTTACAGCGGCATTCATCTGTATTTCTTTCTGTCGAATAAGCTTTTCTGGATTTTTAACAGAGGATACCTCATCTATTCTCAAAAGCTCCTGCACGGCTTTATCATGATCACTTCTCAAATGTTCAGTAATATCTTTTATAGCCTTAATTATAGTCCTTGGAGTTATGCCATTTTTTTTATTATAGGCTATCTGTATATCTCTTCTTCTATTTGTTTCTTCTAAAGCTCTTTCTATAGAACCTGTGATTCTATCTGCATAAAGAACAACCCGTCCAGCTACGTTTCTGGCTGCACGTCCTATTGTCTGTATAAGTGAGGTATCCGAACGCAAAAATCCTTCTTTATCAGCATCAAGTATTCCTATAAACTCTACTTCTGGAAGATCAAGACCCTCTCTGAGCAAGTTTACTCCTACAAGACAGTCAAACTTCCCTCTTCTAAAACTTGTAAGAATTTCTATTCTGTCTATAGTTTTTATTTCACTATGTAAATATTCTGCTTTAACACCTTTTTCTTTTAAATATTCACTAAGATCTTCTGCCATCTTTTTAGTAAGTGTTGTAGCAATAACTCTTCCGCCTCCTTTTATAACTTTTAATGATTCATCTATAAAATCAAAAACTTGAGATTTATTTTTATTCTTCACTTCAGTAATCGGCCTTATTTCTACAACAGGATCAATAAGTCCAGTAGGCCTAATAACCTGCTCAACTATTTGTTCAGAATTTTCTCTCTCGTAATCTCCTGGAGTTGCTGAAGTAAAAATAACTTGATTTATTCTCTCCTCAAATTCATCAAACTTTAGTGGTCTATTGTCCTTTGCAGATGGAAGCCTAAAACCATAATCTATAAGAGTTTTCTTTCTTGAAGCATCTCCCGCATACATACCACGAATCTGAGAGACAGCTACGTGTGATTCATCTATAACAGTAAGAAAATCTGGAGTACCATCTTCTTTTTTAGGAAAATATTCAAGCAGACTGTCTGGAGCTTCTCCTGGATTTTTACCAGAAAAATGTCTGGAATAATTTTCTATACCATTACAATAACCAACCTCTTTTATTAAAGCGAGATCATAAGTAGTTCTCCTTCGAAGTCTTTCTGCTTCAAGATTTTTACCTTCCTTTTTCAAATCTTCGAGTTGTTTTTCCAACTCCGCTTTTATACTTTTGAAGGCTCTTTCTTGTTGTTCCTTATCTGTAATAAAATGTTTTGCAGGAAAGATAAAAATCGATTGTATATTATCTTCAACAATATTTCTTGAAACAGAATCTATTCTGGTAATAGCTGAGACTTCGTCATTCTCAATATCTATCCTTATAATAATCTTTTCGTTTACTGGCATTACTTCAATAGAATTACTTACTGCTCTAAATGTTCCAGATTTGATATCAGAATTTGTTCTTTCAAAGTAAACACTTATAAGCTTCCTTACTAAATCTTGTCTTGAATAACTATCTCCTATTTTTAGTTTAAGATTAACTTTTTCATATTCCTTTGGACTTCCTAAACCATATATACAAGAAACTGATGCGACAATTATCACATCTTTCCTTGTAAGAAGTGCCTGAGTAGAAGCATGACGAAGTCGATCAATTTCCTCATTTATCATTGCCTCTTTTTCTATATAAGTATCTGTAACAGGCATATAAGCCTCTGGCTGATAATAGTCATAATAAGAGACAAAATAATGTACAGCATTATCAGGGAAGAATTCTTTATATTCTTGAGCAAGCTGAGCCGCAAGGGTTTTATTGTGAGCTATTACAAGAGTTGGTTTCTGTATTTGCTGGATAACATTTGCAACTGTAAAAGTTTTTCCAGAGCCAGTAACACCAAAAAGGGTTTGTTTTTTAAACCCCTTTTTAATCCCTTCAACTAGCTGTTCAATTGCATTTGGCTGGTCACCAGCGGGAGCATAATCAGCTCGAATTTTAAACTTATTTTGTGACATAATTTTGTTTTTGTGTGTCATTCCCGTGAAGACGGTAATCCATGAATATTATATTTCTGTCATTGCGAGGTAGTCCGTCGCAATCCAGGTTATATTAACTGATTCTATATTACCCTTGAATGAATAATAATAACATTTGACAATCAAACAATGATTATGCTACATTTTAAAAGGAAAGACAAGTGTTTTTTTTAAAAAAAAACACAAAGAAAAAGGATAGTACGTTATGGAACTGTCAAAAGAAAGAATGGGTAAGATTGCAATATTAATGCTCAAGAAAATCTATGAGAGACACCAGAGTAAAATGGGTATTCTCGGCCACATCAATGCCGTGGAGTTCGTGGAAGATATTTCAGCTGATTGTGCCGACCTTCCCAAGGAAGACGACATCAAGCTCGAAGAATACTTCGCTGTAATGAGTAAGATTCTTCCGAAAGAAAGTCAGGGAACATACGATGAGGCAGTGAAAAATTTCCTGGAGAAAAAATTAGTTGCTACAAAGTCACCCGAACCCGAATCGAAAAGCTGATCTTTTTTACAGCATTTTGACAAAGGTTTTCAAGGACGGAACAATCATCCCTACTTGAAAATCAAAAACCGCGTGCACGACACACGCGGTTTTCTTATTTTTTAAAAATTGAGTTCAAACTAAAATTGACTTAATCTGACTTATTATGTAGTCTTTTAACTAGGAAATCAAGTTCTCAAACAAAACGAGTAAAAGGAGCCAGTATGAAAAGGTTTTTAGTCCGATCATCGAAAGAGAACCAGTTTTGGACTTTTTTGATCAAAAAAAGCCGTAACGGAAAAATGGGGTTATGGTTTGTGATGGTGTATGTTAAGAGTCTCAACTTTATTACCCTTTCCCCCGTCTGGAGAAAGATTGAAAATAATGGGTTACCAAAAAATATTGGTACCCATGGCCGTTTCATTCTTGGTGGAGACATCAAGCTACTTGGTGGTGACGATGCTGGATCAAATGAAAAAGAATACATCTCACAAACAACACAAAGTGGCTCTGTTAAACACACACTTCCTTGTGACGGTTTTGGCAGAGAAAAAATATTTCGCACTCTTCTCTTACTTTCAAAAGAAAGCTCTGGAGAACAGGTTGTCTAAGGCCCAAAACCTTAGGTTAATCAAAAACCGCGTGCACGACACACGCGGTTTTCTTCTGTCACTTAAGCGACAAAATCAGTCGAATCGTTTACAATTTCTACCTACAAACCAAGGTTTTTTCTCTAAATATTCAATAATAAACTCCCCTTTTCTTTTGTGGACATTATACCTTGCCTTAAAAGTTAACCATCCACAAATATCAACATTTCCCTTTTTAATTACGTCAACCGGTAATTTAAAAAGAGAACAAAGAGTCAGTCTTGATTCTTTATCAAAATAACCAGATAAAAAATAATCACTATAATTATATTCTATATTTTCAATACCTGTAATTACAACAGATATAGCAATTGCAGTTGTACTTTTTTCCCATCCTTTTATTGGTTGTAAGAGAATTTTAAAAATTACAGGAAAACCAAAAGGCGAATTTCCCCCACTACTACCTAATGATGGTAAAGTAATTGAAAGCGAAGTTAAAACACTATGAAGTGAAGGTCCATCATCGATACTTGTAGTTACCAGTTCTCTTTTTTCGGTAGTCATACGACTCTCCTTTTTGAATGAACAAGCGTATTAGTTGATGAATACACGATACATCCTTATTTCCAGTTTTACCTAGAAACGACCCAACCATACAGTCAGGAATTAATTCATTTTTATATTATATATAATATGTAGTAATGTCAATTTTTAGGATTATAAATTTTACACATATACGCCATGGCGTATATGTGTAAAATTAATTTATTAAAATACTTAACCTGGATTGCGACGTCAGAATACTTCCTCGCAATGACAGAAGGGGAATTTTGCGAAGCAAAATTCCCCTCTCTCCTATTTATTTTCTTTTTGTCATTGCGAGTTACTACGTCGCAATCCAGGTTAATTTTTATTTTATTTAAGATATTTACTTAAAAATTCTTTTCTAAATTTATCAAAATTATTATCTAGTATACTCTGACGGATTTTTTTAACTAGATTAACAATAAAATAGATATTATGTATTGAAGCTAGTGTTCCACCAAGCATTTCTTTACCATGGAAAAGATGACACAAATAAGCTCTAGAATAATTCTTACATGTATAACACGCGCAATCATCTTCAACGGGTTTTATATCTATTCTAAACTCGTTATTCATTATATGAATCTTCCCTGTCTTAGTGTAAATAGTTCCGTTTCTTCCAAGCCTTGTTGGTAATACACAATCAAAAAGATCTATACCATTTTCGATTCCCATAAATAAATCTTCTGGTTCACCAATACCCAAAAGGTGTCTTGGTTTTTCTTCTGGAAGTATCTCATTTACCCATTTTACAGCAGTAGACATATCTTCTTTAGCGAAAGAACCACCTATTCCAAAACCATCAAACTTTTCTCCATCTATCTCCATTTCTGAAATTACTTTTGCAGATTTCTTTCTTAAATTTTCATCTCTACCACCTTGGATAATTCCGAATAATGCTGGGCCAAAAAAATCCTGGATTCCCGCCTCCGCGAGAATGACAGATTCGGTTTTTGTTTCTTTCAACTTTTCACTTTGAACTTTTAACTTGAGATGTTCTTCCAGACAGCGCTTTGCCCAAGAATGAGTCCTCTCAAGTGCCTCCTCTTGATACTTCAAATCTTCGGATGGTGAAGTACACTCATCAAAAGCAAATATCATATCTGCACCTAAGTTATGTTGTATCTGTATAGATCTCTCAGGAGTAATATAGTGAACAGAACCATCTATATGAGATGTAAAAGAAACTCCATCCTGTCCTATCTTTGCCAGCCTTGGAGCATTTGAATCATCAAATCTTTCAGGAATCAAAAGAGATGGATTAGTTATTTGTATAACTTTTGATATTTCTTTTCCATAAGCAGCACCAAGAGAAAAAACTTGAAAACCACCAGAATCAGTCATACTCGGTCCGTGCCAGTTCATCATTTTATTTAAACCACCCATTTTCTTCACAGATTCATCTCCAGGCTGAAGATATAAGTGATATGTATTTGCAAGGACTACTTGAGCTCCAGTATCTCTCACCTGCTCAGGATTGACCGATTTTACTGTCCCCTTAGTCCCAACCACCACAAAAGCAGGGGTTTCTATTATCCCGTGAGCTGTTTCTATAGTTCCTGCTCTTCCAAGCTTTCCTTCAAGCTTTTTTTCTATTTTAAAATTAATAGCTTTCACTTGGTTAATATACATGAATAAATATATTACTGCAAAGAGATAAAAAATGCATTTAAGATAGAGAGTAAAGCTGAGCGTTTTAAAAGCCTTACGGAAATAAATTTGTAGCAACAAATTTATTGAGTAGAGAAAAAGCCCCGCGACGGCGGGACTTTTATCGTGCTTTCAAAACGCTCTGCGAGCGAGCCTCTATTTAACTTCCAATAATTCAACCTCAAAAATCAAAGTAGAATTTCCAGGTATAGGACCGTAATCATTTGGACCATAAGCAAAATCTGGAGGTATCACGAGAAGTCTCTTTCCACCAACTTTCATACCTTCTATACCTATGTCCCAACCTTTAATAACCATTCCTGATCCAAGTGTAAATTCAAAAGGAACACCTCTATCTCTAGAACTATCAAACTTCTTACCATCTGCAAACACACCAGTATAGTGAACCTTTACAGTTTTACCTGCTGTAGCAACATCACCAGTACCTAGAGTTAAATCTTTTTGGTCAATCTGTATAACTTGAGTATCTTCTTGTTGAGTCATTTCATTTTTATTATTATCTGAACCTATAAAATTATTTACTAATCCCGCGCCTCCAACCATCGCGAGTATAACTATAATCGAAACAGCGACTGCAATTGATGTTTTTTTATCCATACTTTTTTAAACTAATAAATTAAACTAATAAATTATTGACCTATCTTATATACAAATATTATATCACACGTAAAAAATAAAAAAACGATTACCTTTTAAAAAGATGTGATATAATTTATCCATGATTTTTAAAAATATTTTTTCTAATAAAAAGGAATCCAATGTAGTAAAGGCAGTAAATAATTATATATCAGCTGGCCCCATAACTACCAAAAGGATGGAAGAAATTATTAAAAAAAGGACAAAAACCACTGATAGAGAGTTTGAAAAAGGATATAAATTAATAAAGAAATATCCAAGATCAGTAAGTATCCTAGGTTCAGCAAGATTCAAGGAAGATAATATATACTACAAGCAAGCACGATCTCTAGCATATAGAATAGTAAAAGAACTAAAATATGCTGTAGTTACTGGTGGTGGTCCGGGGGTAATGGAAGCAGCAAATAGAGGGGCTTTTGAAGGGGAAGGTGTTTCTCTTGGTATCACTATCAAACTTCCAAAAGAACAGGGTACGAACAAATATGTTACTGAATTTGCAGAATTTGAATATTTTTTCAGTAGAAAAACAATATTGTTTTTCTCAGCAGAAACTTATATTTATTATCCTGGAGGTTTTGGTACTATGGATGAATTTTTTGAAATAGTAACATTAATACAAACCAAAAAAATACCTAAAGTTCCAGTAGTTCTTGTTGGAAAAGAATTCTGGCAACCGCTTCTTGCTCTCATTAAAGAAGAATTATATGAAGATAATGCAACTATAAACGAAATCGACATGGAACTTTATAAAATAGTTGATTCTGAAGATGAAATATTAGATATAATTCGAAAAGCTCCATATAGACAGGAATGATAATAAGTTAAAAGTAGAAAGTTTAAAGTTAAAAGCAATACAAATACAAAAACCACTTAAATTAAGTGGTTTTTGTATTTGTATTAAATTGTCCTTATATTATATTCTATATTCCTCAAGTTTTTTTGCAACAGCAAGGGCTGTTAAATTTTCTTTTGTTTGTGCTGCACCAGGTAAATTTTCCCATAATTCTAAAATTGACTTAGAAAAAGCTTGCGCATTTTTAGCAAAATTAATCCATCCTTCATTAGGACCAAATTCATCTTCTGATACACTAACTGTTTCTGGAGTAATATTAAACTCAGCACCATTTCTATCCCAAGTGAATTTACCTTCTCCAACCTTTTTTATTCCTTCAAGAGATTCACCATAAATTGGAGCATCCATGTATGCAACTACAGCTTCATCAAACAAGGGTTTATATATTTCTTTTTTCTCAACATCTTTAATTTCTTCCATATTTTTATTATTAAATTACTAATACCCTAATTTTACCCCCCCTATAACTTTTTGCAATAGCAATAACAAAAAGTTCGGGCGAACACTTTTTACTAAAAGTGTTTTAGCCCCGAAAAATAATGCAAGCATATATTGTGTCATTCCCGTACAGACGAGAATCTAGTATTAATCAATACAACCTGGATTCCCTTTTTCAAGAGAATGACAATACAAAAAACTAATTAACCTGGATTGCTTCGTTCCTCGCAAAGACAATACTCATACAAATACTAATACTGGATTCCCGCCTACGCGGGAACGACAATACAAAAAACGAGGAGACACCTTTTTGAGGATTTAAGGTCTCACCTCGTTTTTTGTTATTTTCCGCGTAAGGTCAGCGTGGTTCCGCGTCTTGTCCGCGATAGATCTATTTCAACCCAAATGAAGCTTTAACCGTAACCATAATATTTTTATTTATTTTTGAAGTGTCATAAGTTCCATAATCTGAAATTTCAAGGGAATTTGAAGGAAGCACCTGTACAACTCCACTTGAAGCAGATTTCAAAGTACCAACTTTCATGCCTGTACTTTCTGCCATTTTATTTGCTCTGGCCATTGCATCTTTTATAGCATCACTAAGCAAGCTAACTCTAACTTCAGGAAGCTTTGAATAATAATATTCAACAGGATTTACACTAAAAATAACCCCTTGATTTATAAGTTGTTGTGCAGACTGAGCTAAAGATGTTATTTTTGTAATATCCTTAGACGAAACTTCAACCTGCTGTCTTAAAGTGTATTCTTTTTCTGTTTGAATATTATTATTGTAATTATAATTTTCAAACATAGATACAGTAGAGATTGTTATATCTTTTTCATCTATACCCTGTGTTTTTAAAAAACTTTTTACTTTAACAAGATCACTCGCAATTTGTTCATAACCCCACTTAAGAGAACTAACCTTTACTATTCTTGTAAATTCACCCGTAAATTTTGCATTGTCAGAAACAACCTGTAGGCTAGCAGAGCCAGTCACAGTAAGTGAATCGGAAGAATATCTTGAGCTATAAAATACGGTTGAAAAAATTATTGTAGACAAAACAAGTCCCCCAGTAATAATAGCGTAACCAAGTATATTTATATTTTTTGTATTTTCCATTTTTTAATCTTATTATTTTATAAATTTGTCTGTTCAAGTAGTCTTTATAAACTTTATGAACTTTTTACTTTTAACTTGTTTATATTATACACCCAAAATATACTTATTACTATATATCAATATCTGTGCTATATTAAGACACATGGAAGAAAAAAAAGAAATAAGAATAAACAAGTACCTAGCAGACAAAGGGGTTTGTACGAGAAGAGAAGCTGACAAAATAATTGAAGCCGGTAAGGTTTTTATTAATGGCAGAAAAGCTATCTTGGGAGACAAAATTAAAGAAACTGATAGTGTTGAAGTCAAAAATAAAACTAAGAAAACCTACCTATACTATGCCTACAATAAACCCAGAGGAATAATAACCCATAGTCCACAAAATGGAGAAAAGGATATAGCTTCATCTATAGGACTCAAAGGAGTCTTTCCTATTGGTAGACTAGATAAAGATTCTGAGGGTCTGATAATACTTACAAATGATGGAAAAATAACAGATAGACTACTTAGTCCAAAATATGAACACGACAAAGAATACGTAGTAAAAACTAAGTCTCCTGTAAAGCAGTTCCATCTTTCTGTAATGGAAGGAGGTATGCAACTCGAAGGTATAGAAACAAAACCATGCAAAACAAAGATATTAAGTGATGACTCTTTCTCTATAGTTTTAACAGAGGGACAAAAACATCAAATAAGAAGAATGTGTGACAATCTTTCTATACAAATAGAATCCTTAAAAAGAGTTCGTATTATGAATATAAAAATAAACGATCTAAAGACAAATATGTATCGAAAAATAGAAGGTGAGGAACTAAAAAAGTTTCTTACTTCCCTATCTCTAGAATAATTTAGTTTATTTTAATACACTCATTAAAAGATTGAACTTCTTTATTATATAAAGTTGTCGAGTCTTTTATATTTGAGGCAAGATTATTAAAAATATGAGCTAAGTTATTATACTCAGAGACCTTCTCATTATATTTTACAACATCAGAAGTACTAGCAACTTTTAATTCACCCTCAACTTTTTTAAGGTTTATCTTTACCACACTTAAAGCATCATTATTTTTTTCTATCGTTGCTTTGTTAGAATTATTTGGCTCAACACAAAAAGACATCGGCTTACTAAAAATCTGTGCTGATATCCATACTTTTTTACCTTTATATTCACCCTCCCTTGAATATACACCGATTTCTGTATAATTTTTATTTAAAATATTTGCTCGATGTCCTTCACTGTCCATCCAAGCCTGAACGATTTCTCTAGAACTACCAAAATTACCCAATGCAATATTTTCACCAATTATTATATATTTATAATTATTTTTTTCTGCCAGCTTAGAAGCAGAGTCTCCCGTAGGAGAAACATGCTCAAAATAAGTTTTTGCAAACATATCGTCAACACGCCCTTTTGCTATCTTCGTTAGACTATCGCTTGATTTAAGCTGCGTAAGATTTGTAGCATTTTTATTTCTCTCAATATTTGTCCAATATATTATCTGACCATCATTCAAAATCAAACTATCATTCGGACTTTCACTATCTACGAGTGGTTGGGGTAAAAGCTTATTTTTTGTTACAATATTCTTTTCTGTAATAATAGGAGTTGTGGTGCTTTCAATACCGATTTTTTCTTCTTTAACTAACGTAAGATATTCTTTCTCTTTCCCAACACAAACTTTATTACCAAAAAGTACCCTGAATTCACCTTCTTTCCATTGACCATTAGAGACAGCAAAAAAATATTGAATACAAAATTCTCTTCTTATTTGCTCGGTAATATTACTGTCTATAAAAATAATAATATTATCTATCTTTTGAAAGATTGTGTCTAAGGCAGAAGCTTTAGTAATAGAGATAGAAAAAATACAAAAAAATATCACCACCAAGAATAGTATTTTTGTGCCAATTTTATACAAATTCATATATCAATATATTATCACAAAAATACTTTTTTGTATTTTATTTATAGTGTATAATATCTATATGAATTTTTTGAAAACTATTTTTGGTTATCTTAAATGGCACTATGGAAAAGCTCTCTTTGCAACATTCTCTTTATGGAAAAATCTTCTTTTTTTCCTGTTACGTTTTTTTTCACTTAAAAGTTTACTCACAAATTTCTTTGCACCATGGAAAAGACTCACAGAAAGCTATCCTAGAAATTTTGGAATAGACTCAGATACCCTGAAAAAGTATCTAAATACTTTTACTATAAATACAATAATGAGATTGTTCGGAATGATTTTCAGAACTTTTGCGATTACTATTGGACTAATCTGTTGTCTTACTTTTATTCTCCTACTTCCTTTTACACTAGCTTTTTGGTTAGCTTTACCTGTTTTAATAATAGGATCTTTTTTATTTGGGTTAGTCTTAATCTTCTCCTATTAAATTTTTATGAAAATCAACGATTATTTAAAACAAAGTTCCTTACATAATGTATTAACCGTAGAATCTATTGTTTCAGAAAACTTCAGAAATAAAATATCTAAATTTTCTGAAAATATGATTTATATTATTATTTTTGTAATAATAATATATTTTCTAATAAAAGATACGGAAAAGTTTATTATATACAAACAAGCTATAGACTTCATAATACCTAAAATTATTGGACTACTCTTTATAAATATTGGTTTACTATTTTTTTCAAAATTAATAGACTTTTATTTCTCTTCTACATACTACTTTGAAAAAATAACAAAAAATAATTATAGTAAAGATGAAATGTATACTTTTTCTGTTGGAAGGGTTCTTTATGCAGGTAGAAAAACAGATATTTTACATGGCTTCATGGATTCAAAAATAGGAAAGGAAGTTTTTCTAAGACTTGGTATTGGAGACGAAGATAAAGAAAATTTCTACAATACACAAAAAATAGAACCCGAAGATGTAATGCCTCAATCTAAAGGAGACATAATGAAACTGGAAGATATTATAAATTATCTTTGTGATTACAAGAAAAATTTCATTAGTTTCTTAAACGAAAAAGGTATAAATAAAAATGACCTACTAGGAACAATAAACTGGGTTATATATGAAATAGAGTCAGAAGAATACGAAAAACAGTGGTGGAGACCAGAAACTCTATTAAAAACAAAAGGTATGTTTGATGATTGGTCTTTTGGCAAAACATATGTCCTCGATAAATACAGTAGAAATATATTAGAAGACGAAGAGGTCAACTCTGAGGCGATGATAATATCTAACCGTGAATCAGAAGTAGTACAAATAGAAAATGCCCTTTCAAAATCTTCTGGTTCAAATGTAATGCTTGTAGGAAATCCTGGTCAAGAAAAAATTCAGGTAATATGGAGTCTTTGTAGAAACCTCAAAAAAAGAAAAGTTACTTCAAAAATACTTGGTAAAAAAGCTATACTCCTCTCAGTAAATTCTCTTATTTCTGTGTGCAAAGATAAAAACTCTTTTGAAGAACAACTAATAAAAATATTAAATGAGGTAACACACTCTGGAAATATTTTTCTTGTTATAGATAATTTTATTCAACTTTCAAATACAGCAAAAAAGCTTGGCAGCGATTTCACAAATATTTTTAATCCATTCTTAGAAAATTCTATTGTTCAGATAATCGCCCTGGTAAATACAAATGATTTTCACCAGTATATTGAAAAAGATAAAACATTACTTAATAACTTTGAAGTTATTTATGTTAAACCATTAGCTACAGAAGAAATAATAAAAATAATTTATGCTTCTGCACTAAACACAGAAAAACATTATGGTATATATTTTACATATCAAGCAATCAAAGAACTCGCCGAAGGTTCCGCGTACTACTTCTCTGATGGGGTTTCGACAGATAAAGCAATATCTCTTCTAAACGAAATATCTCCTTGGGCTAAAAGAAATGATAAAATTATTATTGGAAAAGATGAAGTTCTAGATTTTATAGAAAAAAAGACAAATATTCCTACAAGTGGAAAAATATCGATAGATGAAAAAGATAAACTCTTAAAACTTGAGGAACTAATTCAAAAAAGAGTTATTGGGCAAGATGACGCTATTGTAGCTATTAGTAATGCTCTAAGAAGAGCTAGAACAGGCGTAAGGAACCAAAATAAGCCTATAGGGTCATTCTTATTCTTTGGACCAACTGGTGTAGGAAAAACCGAAACAGCAAAAGCTTTAGCATACGTGTTTTTTGGTAATGAAGAAAACATGATGAGACTGGATATGTCTGAATATCAAACAGATGACGCAATAGAGAAACTCACCGGTTCATTTACTACAGGTAAAACTGGAATCTTCTCAGATATGTTAAGAGAAAAACAATACGGTGTTATTCTTTTAGACGAATTTGAAAAAGCAAATAAAGATGTATTGAACTTATTTCTTCAAATATTTGATGAGGGATTTTTCTCCGATATGTCAGGACAAAAGATAAATACCAGAAATATTATTTTTATAGCCACATCAAACGCTGGAGCAGATACAATATTTGACATAGTAAATAAAGGTGAAAATCCAAAAAATAAAAAAGAGGAAATAATTGCAGATATAGTAAGTAGAGGTTTATTTAAACCAGAGCTTATAAACCGCTTTGATGGGACAATAATTTTTAAACCACTAGAGCACGATGATTTACTTAAAATTGCAGATATAATGCTAAAAAAAGTTTCCGAAAGAATACTTGAAAAAGGTCTCTCCATTGAATATGGTGATGACGTAATAGAATATATAATTACAAATGGAACAAACAAAGTTTTTGGTGCAAGACCTATGAATAGATTTATACAAGACTCCATAGAAGCACAAACAGCAAAACTTATAATTTCTGGAGAAGCAGTTTCTGGACGAACAATAAAATTTATTATTGAGAATAATATACTTTTAGCAAAGATTGTATAGAAAGAGTTAAAAGTTTGTAAAGTTCATAAAGCCTGCCCCGTAGCTAACTTTTTCCTTCAAAAAAGTTATGGTACTGGGGTAAAAAGTTAATAAAATACAAACGTTCTAGATTGCTTCGCTTTGCTCGCAAAGACACACAAAAAAAATAACACAAAGAGGTTTTTGCAAAGCAAAAACCTCTTTGTGTCTTTGCGAGCAAAGCGAAGCAATCCAGGTTTGTATTTATTTTTTTGTTGTCATTCCCATGCAGACAGCCTGCCCGCCTTAGGAGGGGGAATCTATAATTCTAATATAAAAAATAGCCTCATAAAATTTAAAATAAATTTTATGAGGCTATTTTTCGTAATCGTCTGTGTTCATTTTATTAAATTAGACGGTCTCAAGTTTTGCTTTGAGAGAATTCTCAACTTTAGCTCTTGCTTTGGTTTTAGATTTCTTCTCCTTACAGTCTAGATAGTAGATGCTTATCATTGTACCTATTGCGCAACCTAATGCATAAAATAGTACAATCCAAACATTATCTAGGTTATTAATTATTTTATCGAGTACATAATACCAGATTAAAATATTAATAAATGTGATGGAACCACTCGACAAAACCATGTTTTTAGAAACAAAATGTGTCCAAGTAGTTGCAATTATCATTTCAACGATACCAACAAAGAATATCATCAACATAACTGTTTTGGATATTAAATTTTTAAAGTTCGACCAATAAAAATAACAAAGTCGTACTTTGTTATTTACCTTTGTATTATAACATATTTTATGTATTTTGCAAGCTAAATAAATCCCTTTAAATAAGCTAGTCTTTCCCTTTCTGGAAACTTTTCTATAGCATATCTAAGCATAGTTCTTGGGATCTTTCTATAATATTTATTTAAAAAAAACTCTTCATCTTTTAAAGATCTCTTTCCTACTTCTCGAAGCATCCAACCGACAGCTTTATGTATAAGGTCATGTTTATCCCCCATCAATATCTCAGCAATTTTAAAAACATCTTTATACTCTCCATTTTTAATAAAAGTATAAGTAGAAATAATAGAAATTCTTTTTTCCCAAAGGTTTTTTGATACAGCAAATTTATACAACAAATATTTCGGCTTATCTATCAAGTATTCACCGACTATTCTAGGAGCTGAAAGATCTACCAAATCCCAATTGTTAGCCTGCTTTGCATTTTTAATATAAAATTCAAAGACTTTTGCTTTTTCTAGACCATTTGCCTTTTCAAATTTATCTACAAGTATAAATAAAGCGCAAATCCTTTCTTCGTGTATTTTTGAATACAAAATTTTCTTAACTTCTGATAATTTTAGATCTCTATATTTTTAGCAACCTTTCTCGTATTAGGAACAATAATTCCTAGAAATATATCTCCTTCTCCATACTCCCCCTTTTTTGTTTTAAAAAACCTCTGCAAAATATTCGCCTTTTCAAAATTTGCAAGACTTATTAACTCACTTTTTATATCTTCCACTTTAGCCATATCCTTATTATACTCATTTTAATGAAATAAAAAATGAGGAGACGCCTTTTTTAATTCTCAAGGCCTCACCTCATTTTTTAAATTATAAAAATATTTATCAATACTTTATAAACTTTAAACTTTTTACTTTTAACTACTTCAGTTAATTAAACGAAAGTAATCGCTTTACCCTTTTTACTTCCTCTTCCTGTTCTACCTATTCTATGAACATAGTCATCATAAGTAGCAGGAATATCATAGTTTATAACATGAGTTATATCTGCGACATCTATACCTCTTGCAGCCACATCTGTAGCAACAAGTATATTAATACCATTATTTTTAAATTGACTTAATGCCCTATCTCTTTTCGGTTGATTTTTATCACCATGAATAGAGTCAGCTTTAAAACCTCTATCAACAAGAGTATTGGAAAGTCTTTCTACACCATGTTTTGTTCTACCAAAGATAAGGACTTTACTAAATTCTGGTTTAGTCAACAAATCGTGTAATACATCGATTTTTTCTTGACCAGCAATCCTTACAACATCTTGATCAACATTTTTTGCAGTACTTCCAGTTTTAACAGAAACAGTTACAGGATTCTTTAAGAACTCCTTAATAAGCTTTTCTATATCTGGAGAGATTGTAGCTGAGAAGAATAAAGTATGTCTAGTCTTAGACATCTTTGACATAATAAGCTTCATATCTGCTATGAATCCCATATCAAGCATTCTATCTGCCTCATCGAGTACTATAGTTGAGAAAGGTGCAAGATTGATACATTTTCTATTTACCAAATCCTTTATTCTTCCTGGTGTACCTATAATAAAGTTATTCCAATATTTAAGCTCAGAAATCTGTCTACCTATGGGCATACCTCCTACACAACATACAGAATATATTTTAAATCCTGCAGTAAAACTTTTTAATTCTTGATCTATCTGCATCGCGAGCTCTCTTGTAGGAACTACTATAAGTATCTCCTCCTTAGGATTTAAAAGAACTTTTTGAATAAGGGGAATAAGAAAAGCTGCCGTCTTACCAGTACCAGTATTTGCAATACCAACAACGTCACTTCCACTAAGAATATGAGGAATTATTTTGTCTTGCACTGGAGTAGGCTCACAGTAACCTTTATCACAGATATTCTTTTTTAATTTTTCATCAATCTTAAAATCCTTAAAAAGATTTTCTGGAGTAAATTTTTCAACTACTTCATCTGCGACTGCTTTGTTTATAAATTTTGAAAAATGGATATTTTGTCCAGTATTTCTATTTCCACTTGGTCTTCTGTTTGAAGAAAAACCTCTGCTACCGCCAAAAGATGGTCTACCTGAATTTCCACTAAAAGGTTTTTTGTCACCTCTATTGAAAAATGGTTGTCTTACAAAACTACTTGTTGAAGCTGTTCTTGTATTACTTTTTTGGTCTGAGGAAAAAGATTCACCTTTGGGTGAACTAAAATCCTTCCTACCTGTGCTTCTCTTAGATTTTCCACCAAAGGAAGAACTAAAAGGCGCAACTTTTCTAAATTGTGTCCTATACATATAATTATTTAAAACAGCAAAAATCGCCGTTTTCTTGGCTTTCAAAATAGTATTGATAAAAGCCGTTATTATTAATCGTTAAATGAAGCACGGATTCTGCGACATTTTCACGCTTAATCAGTGAGATTCCCTACTAAATGGGATTTCATTAACTTTATAAGTATAGCAAAAATAGGATTAGTTGTCAAGACTTTATCGAATACAACGAAATAAACCTATATCACCATCATTGTTATATGTTAAATTAGGAACAACAACACCATTACCATATTCAACAATATAAAACATTCCACCATCTTCTGTTTCTGTACTAGATAAATAAAAACCAGCTTCACTATTTCTTTTAAATTTTAAATCATTATTTCCAAAAACTTGATAAGTTAAAGTTTCAATAATTTCATCTTTTGTTGGAAGTCTTTTACCCTTAGAAAAACATTTATCTTTTGCGTAAGAATAAACACCCTTATCATCTTCATCATCCCATAAATTAAGACTATATTCTGAACATTTATCTGTTGTCTCTCCACAATTAATACCAAAATACATTAACTGAGGATTAGGAGTAATTTCTGGTATATAAACCTTACTTTCGTCAGATAATGCTACTTCTAAATCATTTATGGTACCCCCAGGATAATATCCGTTATCAGAATAAAACATATTTATAGCATTTTTAACTTGTGCAAGCTGTTGTATTCCAGCAGTTTCTTTTGCTTTTTCTTTTGCATTATTTAAAGAAACTATAACAATAGTAGTTAAAAACCCAATGATTGATACAACAACCAGTATTTCTATAAGAGTAAAACCTTTTAAAAATTTATTCCTATTTTTCATAACATTATTATATCACTTAATGATTACAAAACCCCATCAGTAATCCTCTCTCTTCCTCCAAATATACAGAACACTTGGTATTCTGTATATTTTAAAATAAAGAACCTTTACCTAAATAATGTCTAAGTGTATATATCCAGTCTTCATCATCATTTTCATTCTCGAGTTTTGAATTCAAAAGCCATTCTAAATATCGTCTGTCGGTCCTCAACACTTCCTCTATTTGTTTATCTTTATATTTTCCAAAAGTAAATATTGTAAAGAGAGATGGTTTTTCTGATATTTCCAACATTTTATCTATTGCATCTATATCACTTGGTAATTCTTCTTTTACTTTTAACAAAAGTCTTTGAAAAATAGCATATAAAACATTTACATCACCTTCGGCGTCGTGCGCACTACCTTCTACTTCAAGATCAAGAAAATATCTTAAATACTGGAGGTTATATTCTGGTATAAGATTTTTAGGATCTAAATATCTAGCAACTCTTAAAGTACAGATCTTTTTAGGGACTTTTAATCCTTCTGCTTCAAGCATGGCAATATCAAATTTTGTATTATGAGCTACAAGTATTCCGTCTTTCAACAAAATCTCTAAATCTTTTGACATTGGACTACCAATGAATGGTGGTTTATCAACCAACATTTTATTTGTAATATGAGTAATACTCATAGATTTTACAGACATAGGAAGCGGTGGTTTAAAGTATTCAGTAAAGGTCCCCTTTGAGGTTTTATAACAAACCTGACAAAGTCTATCTTTGCCCAATTCATTACCTGTTGTTTCTGTATCTAAAAATATTAATTCTTTCATCTGATTTTGCAAAATCACGTCACCCAACTGTCCTCTTAGGGGGACGCAAACTGATTTAGACATATTCTTAAAAATATGACATTATCTATTAAAATTTATAAATTAAGTATATCAAAAAATATGATATTAAAATAGAGAAAATAAATCTGGATTGCCAAGAATTAATAGACAAACAAATGAAAAAACAAACTAGGTTTAATAAAATAAAAACATATGATATTAAATCAATACTTAATGATTATACTTAATATTCATCTCTCTATCCATATCGTCCATATATTCTTTTGTGGTTTTAAGTTTTATATCTTTTATTGATAAAACAGCATTTACTTCACCGCGACTAATTAATTTAAATACTAATTGCAATTTTGTTGATTCAAATATTGGTTCAGCTGTACCATCCATATAATCATCACGAGACATCTGAAGATCTGAACCAATATATCCAATTATTTCAGAATTGTCATTTAAATCTTTAAGAGATACAACAAAATAGTCTCCATCACCAGCCTTGGTAAATTTATAATTAAAAGTCAAAACTCCACCATCAAAATCTTTCGGAACATCAACTACTGCAAACACACCAGCATTAGCTTCTTCTTTTATGAGATACTCACCATTATTAAATATAACATCCCCAAATGTTTCAAAAATATTTTTTATTGTGTTTGTATTAAATTCACTTATTGATAAAACTTTTGATTTTATTGTTGTCGTCCCAACATTTCCATCAGAAACTGTCATATTTACTACTTTATCATTATCAATAATATTATCAGTAGTCGTTGTTGCTATTATGGAGATAGTATTTTGTACATTTATTTTTTTATTTACATAAATATAAAAACCCCCACCAATTAATAACAAAATAATAACTGCAATTATTATTGAAAGTTTAAAATATTTTTGATTATTTTTCATAATAAAATTATATCAAAATCTATTTAATAATGATACTTTAATTTATTTTATAAATACCACTTTGTCTTTACGAGTAGAAAAAAATAATCCAGATTTAATAAAACAAAAATCGAGGAGACACCTTTTTGAAGATTTAAGGTCTCACCTCAATTTTTGTTTAAAAAAAAACACACTTTCGTGTGTTTTTTTAAAAAACTCTAAGATAATATTAGTATCTGCTTGGTCTTTCTTCCTTTGGTCTTGCTTCGTTTACTGTCAATTTTCTGCCATCAAGCTCTTGACCATTCCACATCTCTATAGCTGCCTTTGCACCTTCATCTGTTGCCATCTCAACAAAGCCGAAGCCTTTTGATCTACCTGTCATTTTGTCCATGATGATAGCTGCTGATGTAACTTCTCCTGCTTTTGAAAAAGCTGCTGATAAAGCGTCCTCTGATGTGCTATAAGAAACACCACCTACATATAATTTCTTCATTCTCTAAATATATTAACACTAACTTAATAAAACCCTAAAATTTTCCAGGAGATAGAAAGATGACTAACCTTTCAAAAATATCCAAGATACTTCTTAGTTATTGACAAGTATATACCATATTGAATATTTTGTCAACATCAAAAATATCCTATTTTATAAGGGTATCTGTTGATAACTTTAGTTTATACAAACTTAATTACCTTCTATAGATAAATAGAAATAAAAAAACTGAGGAGACACCTTTTTAAAGATTTAAGGTCTCACCTCGGTTTTTTCTACTTATTTAATAACTCTGCAATCTATTTATCTTCTCATGATTTCTTATCTTTTCATGAGCCTTGGCTTCAATCTGTCTTATTCTCTCTCTTGTAACGCCAAATTCTGTTCCCACCTCTTCAAGAGTGTGAGTAACCCCATCATTTAAACCATGTCTCATTTCAAGTATTTTTCTTTCTTTGAGAGAAAGATCGTCGAGTATTTCTTTTACTTGGTCGGATAATATTCTTCTTGAAGATTCTTGATCTGGAGAAAGTATCTTATCATCTGCAACAAAGTCCCCGAGAGTAGACTTACCATCATCACTATCATCACCAACGGGTGCCTCGAGAGAAACAGTATCTTGGTCAATCTTTTCAATCATATAAACTTTTTCTACTTCAAGACCCATCTCTGTAGCGATTTCATCTGACATTGGTTCTCTACCCAAATCTTGTGAAAGTCTTCTGTAAACTTGTTTGTATTTTGCAATAGTTTCAACCATGTGTACGGGGACACGAATAGTTCTTGATTGATCTGCGAGAGCTCTTGTAATAGCTTGTCTGATCCACCATGTAGCATAAGTAGAAAACTTATAACCCTTTGTCCAATCAAATTTATCTACAGCTTTAAAAAGACCCAGGTTTCCTTCTTGTATCAAATCAAGAAGTGTAAGATCTGCACTTCTACCAACATATTTTTTTGCAATAGAAACAACAAGTCTAAGGTTTGCTTTTGCAAGAAGACTCTTCGCTTCTGTATCACCGGCCTCAATTTTCCTAGCCAAATCTTTCTCCATAGAAGCACTTATAAGTGGGTACTGCCCTATTTCTTTAAGATAAATTTGTATAGAGTCATAGCTAGCATCTGCTGATCTACCACTATATGTATATTTCTTTACTTGTTCATCAAGAACCTCAAGCATTCCACCTCCTTCAAGAACGTCGATACCAGCGACTATAAATTTATTATAAAGTTCATCAAGAAAAATAACATCGTCTTCAATCTTTGGAAATTCTTTTAAAATCTCATCATAAGTAACAAAACCTCTTTCTCTACCCTTATTCAATATTCTTTCGGCCTTAATATCACTTTCTCTCCTTTTAATAGAAACTTTGGGAGAAGAAATTGTTTTTTGTTTTATTTCTTCTTTTTTAGCAACTTTTTTAACAACAGTTTTTTTGACTGGCTTTGCTTTTATAACTTTTGGTTTAGAGACTTTTGCTTTTTTTGCCTTAGATACAACTTTTGTTTTTTTCTTTGATGACATATTTTTATATAAATTTATTAACTTCTTTTTTAATCTCGCCCAGCCTTTTCATTATTTCATTCAACCTTATTGATATTGAACTTGCCCTATCTGTAGCTTTTTCACCTTCGGCCTTTTTTAAATCTGACAACAAACTAGTAATCTCTTTTTTAAAATATTCTTCCTGTAAATTTAACAGGAGGTATTCTATTTCTCTCTTTATTTTATTATCATCTAAATTACCATAATACCCTTCAGCCTCAAATGCAAGTTCACTTTGTTTATCTTTCAGTTCAGTTTCAAATTTATTATAATTATCTTGTCCTAAGATGTCCTTAATTTTAACTTTCAAACCACCAGAATCTATTATAGTTTTATCTTTTAATGTCTCCTGACTAGCTATTATAGATGCCAAACTTCTTTCTATAGAACCTTTCTTTAATCTATCTGAACTTATCTCTCTTTCTATTGTTTTATTTTCCTCTTGATTCTTTATTTGAAACTCTTCATCCAATTTTACTTTATTCAAATCCTCCATTACATATTCTTCTTTCGTCCCTACTATATCTGCAATCTTTGCCACATATCTACCTTTTTCAGTTTCACTTTGCAAAAGATAAATATACGGTAGTACCCGCTTTTTTATTTCTGGCCAAAGTTTTTTCTTATCTGTAATTTCTGAAGTTATTCTATTTAAAAGAAAATCAATCAAATGTATAGAATTTTTTATAACATCTTTAAATTTCTCTTTGTCCTTTAATACTAAATCTGCAGGATCAAAACCATCTGGTATTGCCGCAACTTTAACATCCATTCCTAAAGATAGAGCTAACGCCCACCCCCTTTCTGCAGCTTTTGCCCCGGCATTATCAGAATCAAAAGACATTATTATCTTATTTGAAATTCTTTTTAATATAGTTAAATGATCAATAGTGAGAGCTGTCCCAGAAGAAGCTACGGTATTTGTAAAACCAGCTTGATGAGACATTATTATATCCATTTGACCTTCTACAAGAATAGAAAAATCAAACTTTCTAATAGAGTGTTTTGCTCTATCAAGTCCGTAAAGAATTCTAGATTTATCAAAAACTTCTGTTTGTGGACTATTCAAGTATTTTGCAGACTTTCCATCATCATGAAGAATTCTTCCTGAGAAAGCAATAACTCTTCCAGCAGTATCAAAGATAGGAAACATTATTCTACCTCTGAATCTATCATAAGTGTTTTGACCTTCTGTCTTTATCATACCAGCACGAAGCATTTCATCATCAGTATAACCTTTTGACTTCAAATATTCATATATAGTTCTCCATTCATCTCTCACATATCCTACTCTCCACTCTTTAATAGTTTTTTCTGTAAGTCCTCTCTTCTTTAAATATTCAAGAGGTATTTCTTCGTCCAACAAATTCTTCTCTAAAAACAAAGTTGTAGCTTCAAGTAGTGAAAATATTCTTTCTCTTTTATCATCAACTTTTGGAGCAAACTGTTCTATAGTAATACCCGCTTTGTCTGCAAGAAGTTTTAATGCACCAATAAAATCTATACTTTCAAACTCTTGAACAAAAGTAAAAATATCTCCCTTTGCCTGACATCCAAAACAGTAGTAACTTCCGCGATCTGGAGACACAAAAAAAGACGGCGTTTTTTCATTGTGAAAAGGACACCTTGCTTTGAAGTTGTTACCAGCTCTTTCTAATTTTATGTAAGAGCCGACAACTTCTTCAATACTTAATTTTTCTTTTATTTGTTCTACGGATGAGGACATAAATATAATATTTATTTAATTAAAAAATAATTATCACTAGAATCACAAATGTTTTTACCACCTATAAAATCACAAATTTTAATCTTATATTTAGTATTAGTTTTAATGTCATTATCTCCAGGAAAAGATGATACAAAAACCCCTTCTCCTAAATTATCAATATAATAACGATTATCCTCTCTTACGATTGAATCATTAGTATCAATAATATAAACCTTAAAATTTGGCAACGAAGAATATACACCGTTAATACTAGATGTTGCCGATGGAAAATATTTATTTCCCTCTGAGGTAGTCCACCTAAACATTAAATCTCCGGCCATAATAATCTGACTATAAGGGATAACTTCACCTCCATTTGGTGAAAGAACAGTAATTGAGGGTTGAATTAAGGTTGCTTCACATTTTTCCTCCCAAACTCTCAAGCATTTATTTTTTACTTCACACCAAGAATATCCAGCTGAACCTGTACAACCATGAATATCTTTATCACCACCTACAATATTATTCATAAATTTAAATGATGAAATAATATTTTGACCAACTAGATATTCTGGTGAAGCCTCTTTAGTTGCTTTACTAACATCTAAATTCCACCAAGATTGAGCAGGCTGGTTACTACCAAAATCAGCAATAGATTCTATTCGCCCATCTGGCATATATATCAAGACACGATAACTGACCCCGATACTTTGGTATCCTGGAAAATTGTAACGGAGAGGGCTTTCAACTGTTATTGATACAGTAACTGCATTTGATGTATTATTAATATTACTTTTATCAATAATTTTCCAATCTGATGGATATTTTACTTCAAATCCACCCCAAGTATTTGTATAAGTTTTCCAATCTTTAGTCTCATCTATAGTTGGTGCAGATCTACCAGGAAAACAAAGCGGTGGCCAACAAGGGAAATTACTCTTTGATGTTTTTATATAGAATATTCCACCGCCAATTGCAAAAATAGCAACAATAGCGATTATTATAGGAATGACGAAACCTTTTTGTGAATTCATAGTTTAATTAATTAATCTAATTAATAAACAATTTTTAGGAGTCGGTCTTTATGAAGATAATCCCCGAAACAATCTATTTTTAAAAATTCTGGATTGCTTCGGGATTGCCCTCGCAAAGACGAACTCGATACCCTGAAAGGAACTCTGGATTCCCGTCTTCACGGGAATGACAAATACCTTAAAACTATAATCTAAAATCTAATTTTCGTAACTATCTCCATCCAACTCTTGTTGAAGATCTTTTATCATTTGGTATTTCTTACTACCCGCAAAACCAGTACCAGCAGGAATTACTCTACCAATAATAACATTTTCTTTTAGACCAGTTAAACTATCTTTTGTACCCTTAATAGCAGCATTTATAAGTATTCTTACTGTGTGTTGGAATGATGCAGCTGAAAGGAAACTCCTTCTGGAAAGTGAAGATTCTGTAATACCCATAACCATAAGTTTTGCTTCCATTTCTTTTCCTTTCTTTTCTTTGATATCTCTATTTTCAAGAACTAAATCAAGTTCATCGATAATATCTCCAATGCAATAATCTGAAGTACCTGGATCAGTAACAACCTTCTTTGAGAACATTTGTTTAACAATAATCTCAATGTGTTTTCTAGCAACAGCTTCTCCTTGAAGTTCATAAGGTTTACCAACTTCAGTAATAATATAATCCATCGCTCTATCTTTTCCTGCGAATTCAAATATTTCATCTGTATCTGCAGAACCATCTGTAAGTAGTTGTCCTTTCGCAATCTTTTCTCCAACTTTTACAAGTGGCATTCTTTTTGGACTAAACACATACTCAACTTCACCAGACTTCTTTACCTTACCCTTATCTTCTATATCAGCCATAACTGTAATTATTTTTTCTTTACCAAAATCTTTTACAGAAGTTACAAGTCCGTTTACAGTAGCAACTATAGCAGGGTTCTTTGGTCTTCTCTTTTCAAAGATTTCTTCAACTCTAGGCAAACCTTGTGTAATATCTCCACCAACAGATGCAGTACCTCCAGAGTGGAAAGTTCTCATTGTAAGCTGTGTACCTGGCTCACCGATAGCCTGTGCAGCTATTGTACCAACAGCTTCTCCAACATCTATAAGTGCACTTCTTCCAAGATCCATACCGTAACATTTTGCACAAATACCGTGTAGTGTTTTACATGACAATGGTGATCTAGCAACAATTCTTTCTACTTCAGCTTGTTCTATCTTTTGTGCATCATCCTTTGTAAGTAAATGTCCTTTTTCGAACATAACCTTTCCATCTTTTAGAATCACATCTTCAGCAAGTACTCTACCTCTAATATTTTTTGCTACAGAAGAGCCTGTGTCCATACCTGAATTTCCTTTTATAATAATACCTTCTTTTGTTCCACAATCTTGTTCTGTAATTATTATATCCTGAGCAACATCAAACAATCTTCTTGTAAGATATCCGGCTTTAGCAGTGTTTAATGCTGTGTCTGTAAGACCTTTTCTTGAACCGTGAGTTGTAATGAAATATTCAATAGGTGTAAGACCTTCTTTTGTAGAACTTATAACTGGGAATTCAATAGTTTCACCCATTGTGTTCTGAATCAAACCTTTCATACCAGCCATTTGTGTAAGAGAACCTAGAGATCCTCTAGCTCCTGACTTCCACATATCATATACAGAACCATTCTTATCAAGTGCTCCAGGAATAAGTTTCTCGAGCTCACCTTTTGCACCCTGCCATATTTCAACATTTCTTCTAACTCTTTCTTCTTCAGTTAGTAAACCTTCATTAAACTGTTCCATAACTTCCAAAGATTTACCTTTTGCAGATTTAATAACACCTCCTTTTTCTACAGGAATTTGTACGTCATCAATACCCCAAGTAACTCCAGAAACTGTTGCATATTTAAATCCAAAATTCTTAATCTTATCCATGATAGGAGCAATCTTGTCTGGACCATGTTGTATTATAAGATCATCAATAATTTTTGATATTTGTTTTTTATCTATCTCTTTATTTACAAAAGGATAGTCACTAGGAAGAACACTGTTGAAAAGTAATCTTCCAACACTAGTCTCAAAAAGTTGTCCATTAAACTGAGCATACTTTATTTTTTCTGATGGTAAGATTTTTATTTTTGTTCTAAATCCTACAATACCAAGATCATATGCAGTAATACCAGCATTTGTAGATGAAAAATATTTACCCTCTCCCTTTTCACCTTCAACAATTTTTGTCATCCAGAAACAACCAAGAACGATATCCAAAAGCTTTGCAGAAATTGTTGGTTCTCCATTTCCTGGTCTCAAAACGTTTTTATTAGCAGCCATTATATCTCGTGCCTCTCTTTGTGCTTCTTCTCCAAGTGGTACGTGAACAGCCATCTGGTCACCATCGAAGTCAGCATTAAAAGCAGTACATACAAGTGGGTGAACTTGAATAGCATTACCCTCTATAAGTATAGGTCTGAAAGCTTGAATACCAAGCCTGTGAAGTGTAGGTGCTCTGTTTAAAAGTACATATTTATCTTTAATAACATCTTCAAGTATTGCCCAAACTTCGGCTACGCCATCATCTATAAGCTTACCTGCACCTCTTATATTGTAAGCTAATTCTTTACTCAAAAGCTGAGAAATAACAAACGGTCTAAAAAGCTCAAGTGCCATATGTTTTGGCAAACCACACTGGTCAAGATGAAGATCAGGACCAACAACAATAACGGATCTACCTGAATAGTCTACACGCTTACCCAAAAGGTTAAGTCTAAACAAACCTCTTTTACCCTTAAGGTTATCTGCGAGAGATTTAAGAGGTCTCTTTTGTGATGCACTTCCTAAAGCTGAAAATAGTGAGTTACCATGTCTAATAGAATTATCTATAAGAGCGTCTACAGCTTCTTGTAAAATTCTTTTTTCATTTCTTAAAATAACATCAGGAGCACTTATTTCTTTAAGCTTAAGTAATCTATTATTTCTATTTATAACTCTTCTGTACAAATCATTCACATCTGATGTAGCAAATCTACCTCCATCAAGCGGAACCATAGGTCTAAGTGCTGGTGGTATAACTGGAATTTTTGTAAGGAACATCCACTCAGGTCTTGAACCAGAAGCTATCATAGATCTTATAAGACTAAGTCTCTTATTTAATTTTTCACTATCAATAGTATTTGCTTTTTCAAGTTTTCCTTCAATTTTCTTTGCAAGCTCTACTAAATCAAGTTTTTTTAATATTTCATAAATAACTTCTCCACCGATACCAGCTTCAAAAGCTGCACCGTATTTAATAGAAAACTTATGGAACATAACTTCATCCAAAACTTTTCCTTCTTGGATACTCTCAACTTCTTTCTTTGCATTAAGAGCCATCTCTTTAAGAGCCTCCTTCGTCTTTTCGTCTGTAACAGATTTTACTTTGTTTTTGAATTCGTTATCTATTTCTTTAAGAATTCTTTCTTTTTCTGATTCTGTTGTTTTTATAATTATGTATCCTGCAAAGTATATAACTTTTTCAAGATCACCTACTGACATTCCCATTATTGCACCCAATCTTGAAGGAGTACCCCTCAAAAACCAGATATGAGAAACAGGTGATGAAAGCGCAATGTGTCCCATTCTCTCTCTTCTTACTATTGATCTTATTATTTCAACCCCACATTTTTCACAAACAATTCCCTTATATCTTATACCTTTGTATTTACCACAGTAACATTCATAATCCTTATCTGGACCAAATATCTTCTCATCGAAAAGTCCGCCTCTTTCTGATCTCTGAGTTCTGTAATTTATAGTTTCTGGTTTTGTGATCTCACCAAAAGACCATCCTTCGATGACTTCTGGAGAAGCAACACTAATAGATATTATGTTGAAATTTTGATCTGCTGATGATTTATTTATTTTCATATTTTTGTTTTTAGTTATTTTATTTGCAAAAATTATTTTTCATCATTATCGTCACTCAAATCTTCATTCTTGAGTTCAACGTTAAGACCAAGACCTTTCATACTATTAAGTAATACAAGGAATGATGCTGGTAAGTTTGGTTGCTTTAATCTTTCTCCTTTAACTATAGAGTCAAACGCGGCTGATCTTCCTACAATATCATCTGATTTGATAGTGAGCATTTCTCTGAGTGTATAAGCAGCACCGTAACCCAATAGAGCCCACACCTCCATTTCTCCAAATCTCTGTCCTCCTCCTTGTGCTCTTCCTCCCAAAGGCTGTTGAGTAATCATTGAGTAAGGTCCGATAGATCTCATGTGTATCTTGTCTTCAACTTCATGGTGCAGTTTCAAGATATACATATATCCAACTGAAATATCTTGTTCAAAATGTTGACCATTTCTTCCATCATAGAGTCTCATTTTACCTGATTCATTGTAACCTGATTTTTTAAGTTCTTCTTTTATTTCTTTTTCTGTAGCACCCATAAATGGTGGAACAACAGCTTGGTAGTTTAAAGTATTTGCAGCAAGACCAAGGTGGAGCTCAAGAATCTGTCCTAAGTTCATACGAGAAGGAACACCAAGCGGTGTGAGGATAAGATCTACAGGAGTACCATCTTCCATATAAGGCATATCTTCAACTGGTAATATTCTTGAGATAACTCCTTTGTTTCCGTGTCTTCCAGCAAGTTTGTCTCCAACAGAAATATTTCTAAGTTGAGCGATTTCTATATGTATTCTCTTTATTATACCTGATTCAAGCTTATCTCCATTTTCTCTTGAAAAGATTTTTACAGTAATAATTCTTCCTCTCTTTCCGCTTTCGAGTCTCTTTGATGTATCTTTTACATCTCTTGCTTTTTCTCCGAAAATTGATCTTAGGAGTCTCTCTTCTGGTGTAAGTTGTGTTTCTCCTTTTGGAGTAATCTTACCTACAAGTATATCTCCAGGAACAACTTCAGCACCAACTCTTATAATACCGTCTTCATCTAAGTTTTTAAGTTTTGATTCACCAACGTTTGGAATATCATGAGTTGTAACTTCAGGTCCAAGTTTTGTATCGCGAACATTTACAACAAATTCTTCAATGTGGATAGATGAGAATTTACTGTTCTTTACCATTCTCTCTGAAATAATTATAGCGTCTTCATAGTTTGAACCGCTCCATGTCATGAAAGCAACAAGTGCATTTTGACCAATAGCCATTTCTCCGTTTACAGAAGAAGATGTATCAGCGAGTAAATCACCTTTCTTAACTTTCTGTCCAAGATCTACTGATGGTCTCTGATGGAAAGGAGTAAAACCGTTTGTTCTTGAAAAACTTACAAGTCTGTGCTCTTTTTCTTTTCCACTCTTTGTACCTTTTACAACAATTCTTCTAGCATCAACCGCAGTAACAGTACCTTCTTCTTCTGAGAAAATAACTCTTCCTGTATATTTTGCTGCTGCTGCCTCAATACCTGTAGCAACTAAAGGTGCTTCCGCGACAACACAAGGAACTGCCTGCTTTTGCATGTTTGATCCCATCAATGCTCTGTTTGCATCATCGTGGTTTAGGAATGGAATCATAGATGTAGCAATAGAAAATGCTTGGTTTGCAGAAACATCTATGTAGTTAACTTCTTCTCTTTTAACAAGAGTTGGAATACCATTTACACGAACTTCAACCTCATCATCTGTGATCTTTCCTTTATCATCATAATGAGTAGCACCGTGAGCAATCTTGAAACCTTCTTCTTCTAAAGCGTTAAAATATTTTACTTCATCTGTAACAACTCCTTTTATAACTTTTGCATAAGGAGTTTCAATCATTCCAAAATCATTAACTCTAGCATATGTTGAGAGTCTCAAAATAAGACCGATGTTCTGACCTTCAGGTGTGTGAATTGGACAAACTCTTCCATAGTGTGAAGGGTGAACGTCTCTAACTTCAAAACCAGCTCTTTCTCTTGTAAGTCCTCCAGGTCCTAGAGCAGATAATGTTCTCAAGTGTTCAATTTCTTCGAGAATGTTTGTCTGTTGCATAAACTGAGACAATTGGTTTGTTGTAAAGAATTCTTTTATTCTAGCTTGTAGGGGTCTTGAAGAAACAAATTGTACAGGCATAGTAATATCAGGGTCTATAGTAGACATTCTATCCTGAATATTTCTTTTCATCTGTGCAATACCAACTCTGATTTTTGCTTGTAGTAATTCTCCAACGAATCTTATTCTTCTTGAACCCAAATGGTCGATATCATCTTCTACGGCTTCTGGATCATTGTTTAAAGCAACAATGTTTTTTACAATCACAACCAAATCATCAACAGTAATGTTTTTCTTTTCAAGAGACTCCTCATCCATAGGTTTATTAAATCTCTTGTTGAATTTAAATCTTCCAACTCTTGAAATATCGTATCTCTCTTTATTGAAAATAGAATCCACAAAACCTTTTGCGTTTTCTGCAGAAGCTAGATCTCCGTCTCTAAGTCTTTTATATATTTCAAGGAATGAATCATCCTGAGTTTTTGCATGATCCTTAAGTATAGTAGTTTCTATAACCTTAAGAGCTTCTTCATCATCTTTAAATAATTCCAAAATTTCTTTTTCTGTCTTTATACCCAAAACTCTCAAAAGAGAAGAAATCGCGAACTTTCTCTTTTTATCAATTTTTACGTATATAGCACCGTCAGACTCAGATTCTATTTCAATCCAAGCACCTCTTGCAGGAATAACTTTTGCACCGAAGAAATTCTTTCCTTTTGAATCATTCAATGTAAAGAAAATACCGTATGATCTTGCAAGCTGAGGAACAACAACTCTTTCAATACCATTGATAATGAAAGTACCGTGATCTGTCATTAGAGGAATTTCTGAAAGGAAAATCTCTTGCTCTTTTGTTGTACCAAGAGTTTTATTTACCAACTTTACTTTAGCTTTAAACTGACCCTCAAAAGAAATTTTCTTTTCTTTAGAATAAAATTCGTCGTACTTTGGAGCTGCAACTTCTAGACCAGTAAAAGACAATTCAAACTTTTTGTCTGCATAATCCTTTATTGGAGAAAATTCTTTCAAAACATCTCCTATACCTTCACTGAGAAGCCATCTGTAAGACTTCATCTGGTGATCCACTAGATTAGGAATGTCGATAAGAGGTTTCTTGAATTTATTGAAATACTTTTTTTCAAGTTTTCCTCCCAACACTCCGTCTATCAAAACATTTGCGGGTTTTTTCATCATTGCTCTGTTTATAGTTAACAAACATTAATAAAGCTAATAAAACAGCCAAATGTTGGTTTTCCCACTGAGAAAAATAAGTACGATTTTGAGAATAAATTCTCATAAAACTAAAATACAGAAAAAAAGACACCTCTTCCTTTTAAGGTTTCTTTTTCCTCTTTTTTAGTTTTATCTTATTTTTCTAAGCAAGATATTTTTCCAACTTAATCTGGCCTATACATTTGGCGCTTTACGCCTGCAACTCATTCATATTTAAAGCTAAAGATAGTATATATTAATTAATAAAAAAAGTAAAGGCTCGCTCGCAGAACTTTTCTAAAGCACGATATAAATTTTTTCGTCAAAAAATTTATTCTCTACTCAGGTAATTTTTTGCTAAAAATTACCTTCCGTAAGGCTTTTAAAAAGCTCAGCTTCGCTCGCTATTGTGAATTCAATATCCTTGTGAGGTGAGTATTTTTAGTATTGTATTTGTATTGTCATTCCTGCGTAGGCAGGAATCCAGTATTATCGTATTTGTGTCATTACGAGCAAGGCGTAGTAATCCAGGTTAATTGAATTTCCCCTTATTTATAGACATATTTATGAATTTATACAAAATCATTGACAAATATAGTAATAGGGTGTATAATAGGATGTAGGAAGTAAATCAACCCCAGTAAGGTGATTTTGAAAAGGAGGGTTTTATGAAAAACTGGATGCTCGGTGCACTAATGATGGGATTAGGGTTTTTACTCTTTGTTTCCGTCTGTACACGTACACTAGGTCCCTGTAATAAAAAATCAGAGACCCAGACCAAAACCGAAATCGAGGAGGTTGTCGCAACTACCTTGGGTTGGAGGGAAATCAAATCCCTGCCAGTCCCTGTTGTGACTACCAACGCGAGCATTTATACTTATGTCAGTCAGCTGAAATTCGGATTCGGTGATGGGCCGATTCACACTGCACTGATTACCAAAGTAGTGACTTTTAAGTACTGGAAAATCGGTGACGAAGTTCTCGTCGTAATGGTTCCAGGAACAGTCGGCAACATTCCGACACCAACCTTCATCGTGATCGATTATCGTCCACAGGAACAGAAGAAATAATCCTGTAGTTCGATGAACACAATCACAAACAGCAGCACCTAGCGAAAGCGGGTGCTGTTTTCTTTTTCCCCGTCATTGCGAGAAGGTAATCCGACGTCGCAATCCAGGTTAATTTACAAAAACTTCTTAATCTTAAAATCTTCAAACAACTGTAACCCTTTAATCTGTTCTGGAGTTATTTTAGTAGAGTCATATTTAATATCAAAAGTATCAGGGTCATAAAAAGTCACATCACTTACCCCAGCTTTTTTAAGCTCATAAACTATAAGTGGTGCATGCCCTGTACATGGTATATCTATCTGAACTTTTAATTCACTCAAGTCACTAGCGAGTACAAAATTTGCTCCACTTTTTATATTTGTCATCCAAGGGAACACAACATAAAAAAGTAAAACATTTACAAGTATCATACTAGAAAAAAGAATCGATATATGTCTGACTTTATTTGTACAACATTGTTTCTTAAAATAAAAATATGAATATACAGAAGCAATAATAAAAGAGAGAATTACTGAAGCAGGAAAAATCCATTTACTAGATAAAAAGTTTTTTAAAAAAGCTGTTCCAAAACCAACCCCAGTGATCATAAGTATTGCAAAAGCAATACACCCTATATGAGGAATAATTGAAAGTAAAATCCCCTTTCCTATACCAGAACCAATATTATTTTTTTGTTTGTTTTGCTCTTTTTGCATTACTAAATAATTATAACATATAAAATAATGAAATATTTTTTTGTCATTGCGAGGTAGTCCGTCGCAATCCAGGTTTTATAAATTCTGGATTCCCGTCTACACGGGAATGACAATACAAAAATCAAGGTTAAACCTTAGTTTTTTATTCAACCCTAAAATTCACCCTTCCTATCACCTTTCCTTTCAAGGTTAAAATATTAACTCTCCACTCACCTAAAGAAACGCTGTATTTTTCTGAATATGTCCTGTAACCATCATCTCTACCACCGACAATCGAAAGATTAACCCTACCCGAAGTAATCCATTCTTTTTTAATTTCGTCATAATACTGCCACTCGTGTATTATCTTTGTATCAAATTTTGTCGGAGAAAAAATCGAAGTAAAAACATACGTAGGCTCACCTTCTATTTTATGATAGATCTCATAAACTCTAAAATAATCTCTCCAGGTTTTCATCTCTCCTTTTAAAATATATTCACCATTTTTATCCTTACTAACAAAGCGGTAAACCCCCGCATCTTTCAAAGCAAGAGGTATTGGAGGAATAATATTTCCAAAATACATTCCATTCATTATTATAAAAGTTCCTAAAATACTATAGATTAGTCCTCTCTTACTTTTAACAAACTTTTCCTTTGCAAAAATTATAAGTATCTTAGCTATCAACCAAATAAAAAATAAACTTAATATTCCACTATAAATAAAAACGTCATCTCCAATTCTTCCAAAAAATACTGGTAATAAATAAATCAAAAACATATATACAGAAAGAAACAAAGTAACTAGTTGTAATGTAAGTTTAGAATAATGTTTTACCCAAATTTCATTACCTATTAGTAGAGCAAATATTATCAAAATAAAAGGCCAACTCAAAAATAAGGTAGAACTTCTAAAATAAAAAACTATATAAGTACTAAATAAATTACCAAAAGCAAACTGTATAATAAAGGTCAGCCAAAAATCTATATCGTTACCATATTCACTTTTAATTTTTCCTGCCTTAACTTTGTTATCTAAATAATGTAAAAATATAATTCCAAATACAGCTATAAATAACTGTATTAATATCCAAAGATTATTCGTAAGATTATCTACCCTAGTTAAAGTAAGTGGTGTTATTATTAAACCAAGAATAAGACCAGAAGATGAAAAAAATCTACTATACTTTTCAAAAAGTTTTATTAGGTTTCCTATTATTTTTTTTAATTTAATTATAAAATTCATTTTTAAAATATGTAATCATAGAAAAAAATTAGTATTTGCTTTGTATTGTGTCATCCTCGCGTATGCGGGGATCCAGTATTTGAATTATTTTAAAAATCCTGGATTCCCGTCTGCACGGGAATGACATACAAATAGAAAAATTAATTTACATTTTTCTAGAATCATATGCCCAGTGTAATAATGTCTGCCTTTGTTTTGTTCTACAATAAATATCTTTTACCCTACAATTATTCCTTATTTGTCCAACATGTCTTCTCATCTTTTTCCATCTAGAGATTTGTTTTCTGTCTTCGTCTTGTAGCCTCCTTCCCATATAATACCGACAATACCACTGAAACCATCCTCTAGGGTCACATTCATTATTTATCCAACCTTTCCTTCTCCAAACCAACAAAGATTGACTAGCATTTACTCCAAAATAATTTAATTTAGGGTCATGCACATCGTGACAAAGTTTTGCTTTTTTAAACCAATCTTTTGGAAATTCCTTTTGACAATCTGTCATATATTTTCCACCAAAAACTCCAAGCTCAAGCATTTCATTAGGAGATAAATCTGGTTTAAAATCTTTATCAAAATTCTTCCCTACCGGTTCAGTAAGTTCGTACTTATAATTTTCCTGCATTAAATCATTTACTAAAATCTTTTTCATCTTTAAAAACAATACTGTCCATTTTCAAATATTATTTTTTCTTTTCCATCTTTCAAATAAGCAGTGATTTTTCTATCAGTTGTACTAATAATATCATTATGTACAGAAGAATTATTATAACCAAGTTTTTCCCAAGTATTTTTTGAAACTTTATCTGGATTTCCTATATAACAATCGTGATATGAATTACCAATAGCAATATGCGTATTACCATATTTACCACCAAAATTTTCATCATATAAGGTATTCGCCATAAACTTTGTTATCCTTGAAAATCTTTTATCGGTCATAGAAAATTCTCCGATTTTATTTGCTCCTTCAGTAGCAATAATCTCTTTTAGAAGTTTTTCATTCTTTTCCGCCTTACTTTTTATAATAATACCATCTTTAAATTCGAGTTCTATACCTTCAATAAAATTCCCAAAAGCATAAAGCGGCTGATTAAATTTAACATGACCATTTGTACCCCTCCAATCTGGAGAAGTAAAAATCTCAAAACTCGGGATATTTCTTCCACTACCACCAACCCATTTTCTCTTATCACCTATCTTAATCCATAAGTCTGTACTCTCACTTTCAATATGAACTTGATCAATATCCATATTGTTTAATTTCTCCTTATAAATCTCCATTTCATCATAAACAGATTTCCATTTTGCAACAGGGTCTTTCTCATCTAAGAAACATGATTTAATTATTTGATTCCAATATTCCTTAAAAGTCATTCTAGACTCCTTAGCAATCTCCTCAGTAGCATAAGTACCCAAAGTCCAAGTAAATTTTCCTGCATTTTCTTTTTTGTCTCTCCACTCTCTCCATGGTTTAAAAATCTTACTTCTAGACATTATTTTTTTGGAATCTATTTTTTGTAATGATCTTAAGTTAGTTTCACTATCAATAAAAATAGAATGATCAACTTGATTGAGCAAACCTTTCATATAAGAAGCTGGAAAAAATTCTACTTGATGGTCTTCAGAATACAAATAAAAATCTTGATCGACGTTATAATCTTTATCATTTGAAGGACGGTAATCAGATATAACATGTCCACCAGCTTTCCATATAGCCCTTCTTATCTCTATATACAAAGGTTTAGCAACTTCCTGTACTATAAGTTGAACTACCTCGCCCTTTTTAATTCCAGCTCCACTACCCAAAGCAAAATTTACTAATACATTTGCATAATTTTCTAAAATTCTTTTTGACGGGCAGTAAACTTTTTTCATGTGATTTTGTATTTTTGAAAAAATGAGGTGATGATCTTGCAAGATCATGTCGCGTAGTGTCCGTTGAAACGCGACGCAAACTAATAGAAAACTTCCTTAAATCTTAAAAAGGTGTCTCCTCATTTTTTCTTCTCTCTACTTCTTTATAAATCCCTCAAGAGCTTTCAACGCTTCAACAGGAACCATATATACAACAGTATTAGACTGGTCTGAAGACATATCATTTATAGACTGAAGAGTTCTCAAATGAAGAGCACCTGGTGTAGCAGCAAGCATCGCAGCTGCTTTTGAAATATTTTCAGATGCAGCAAGCTCTCCTTCAGAATTAATAATAACGGCTCTCTTTTCTCTTTCTGCTTCTGCTTGTTTACCAATAGTTCTTTCCATTTCAGCAGGAAGACTTACATCTTTAAGCTCAACGTTCTGAACCTTCAAACCCCAGGCATCTGTTTCTTTGTCTACAATTTCTCTTATTCTGTCAGCAATCTTATCCCTACTTGAAAGAAGTTCATCGAGAGTAACCTCACCCACAATATTTCTCATCGTTGTCTGAGCGTATTGTGATATTGCGTATCTAAAATCCTCAACCTCAATAATTGCCTTGTTTGCATCAGAAACTTTATAATAAATAACAGCATTAACTTTTACAGAAACATTGTCTCTTGTAATAGCATTCTGATCTGGAACATCTACGGCTTTTATTCTAACATCTACCTTTTGATAACTTTGAAAAATAGGCAAAACAATTCTCCACCCAGGCTCCATAATTCCCGAAAACTTTCCTATTGTAAATCTTACACCTCTTTCATATTGATTAATCTGTTTAATAGAAATCAATAATACAAAACCAACAAAAAATAATAAATCCCAAAAAATATTCATAATATTATTATTAAATTAACTTATAATACATTGATTATATCATATGGGATTTCATTACAAATTTAAATTAAGTCTATTTACATAATCATCATTAAACGGCTTAAAATATAACTATAAAAAGTTATCCACAACATATGTTTGACGCTAATGCAAAATGTTGTCATCATATAAATATGCATATTAAAAGATATTGCGAATTAAATAGAAATTACATGCCGATCTCTCACGTCGGTCTCTTTAGTATTTATACCTCAGATAAAATGTTCAATATTTCGTTTAGCCGCGATATTTTTAAAAGGTCACGCAGATCTTAAAAAATAAATCTCTTTCTTAATTAGAAAAATCTCGGCTGAGCAAAAGTCGAGATTTTTGTTTGGCATTGTTCTTTAAACTGTTCCTTAACAACTCAAAAAAGGTGGTAAATGATGAAAAAGTCAGTCGTAGTATGTTATTTATCTATTCTTTCCCTCTTCACTATGGGGATAGGATTTCACGCAGGAATTTACTCAAACTTCTTGCGTTCTGCCGGACTAGATGAACTTCAAATAAATCTAGTAAATGTGTTCTTCTTCGTGACACTGTTTCTGTTTGAAATTCCAACAGGTATCTTTGCAGATGTGTATGGTCGTAAGAAATCTTTCTTGATTTCTTGTTCCCTACTTTCTGTATCAATGCTTGTGTATTCTTTCTCAGAAACGTTCTGGGGTTTCTCTTTTGCAGAAACCATCGCAGCAATAGGTATAACTTTCTACAGCGGTGCTTTCCAAGCATGGTTTGTAGATAGTTTAAAACACCATGGATATGGAGGAAAATTAAACAAAGTATTTGCATGGGAGAGCACGACAAGATCACTTTCTTGTATAGCAAGTGCGATTGTTGGTGGATACCTTGCAGATATTTCATATTCCCTATCATGGCTCGCTGGAGGAATATTCTATATCATTACACTCGTGATTTCAGCAGTTGTAATGAAAGAAGAATACTTCAAACATAAGCACCACTCACTTGGAGAAGCTCTAAGTGTAATGAAGTTAACAGCAATTGGGAGTATTCGTTTCACTCGTAGAAATAAAGCATTTCGTTTTGTCGTCATTATCGGCACAATACAAATGTTTTGTTTTATGGCTCCCAATATGCAATGGCAAAAAATATTCATTGATAAAGTAAATTTGAATGTCTATATGGGGATTGTTATGGCATTCATACAAATCATGGTCATTATTGGTAGTCAAATATCTAGGAAAAATATTTTTAATTTTTCTACAAACGAGAAAGTAGGTATGGCAATAAGCCAACTAATAATCGGTATCGGAATAACATTCACAGTCATATTTCAAAGTTTTCCGATAACAATAGTATTTTTCTTGATGCACGAGGTCGGAAGAGGTATGTTTGGACCAATCAAAAGTAGCTATCTTCAGGAAAATATTCCTTCGAAGAAAAGGGCTACTATTGGTTCATTTGAGTCAATGTATACACATATCGGTGGGGCTTTAGGACTTGTCGCGTCTGGTTGGATTGCTAAAGATATTGGTATTCCGGCAGCATGGATCATGTCTGGCTTAATCTTAATAGTTATGAGTATCTTTGTGTTTGTTAAAAACAAAAAATAATATATGAACTCGAATAAATATATAAACAAATCGGTCAGTTTTTTCTTTTTAGAAAAAACTGACCGATTTTTGTCTGTTTATATTTTATCCCCCTACTTCCCAATCTTCCCCAACAACAAACTAAACAATTCATAAAAGTTAGATTGTACCTCAGCCTGATCCGTAGCTTTAGTAAACTTCTCCCAACAAGCAAAAGCATCTTTGTCTTTTAGAGCTCGTATAGAGTTTTCTAGTTGTAATCTATCTTCAAATGAGACTTCTTTATTACCTCGGAGTACTTTATCTACAAACAACCTAGTAAATGATAATACATCACTATTAATTCGTTGTTTTTGTTCTATTGTATCTATTTCTTTTATAACGACAAAGTACTTCACAGTGAAGAAGACGTTGCTTATTACAAGTGATGCAAACAATATAATTATCAAAACTTTTAATCTATTCATACTAATATATCTTATTAATAATTAATCTTTCTACCACGACGAATGATAAAAATTGTTACAAAGTATATTAAAGCAATAGAGACTATTAAGGTAAAAATATTCTGTACCTTAAACACCTTCCCCCACCCAAACTCCCCCTTCATCTCCACATTCATAAATACACCTTTACTCTCCTCCACTTTGAATGATTCACTCTGGTAATCAGAGTATCCAAGGGCAGTAACTGTAAGGTAATAATCTCCAGGAGGAACAAGGAATGAGTATCTTCCTGTCACATCGGTTGTTTGTGGATTCTTTTGTTTGAAATTATCTCCTGGCCAGAGTTCGTAGGTAGAAGTCTCTGGATTCTTCCAGTAGATAGAAGATACAGCATTAGCAATACGTATTTCTTTGTCACCACCAATCTTCTCATATATATATCCTTCAGGATCAACAAGTACAATCATACTTAGTTCTCTTTGTTCTTTCGTTTTATCTTCATAACTAATTATGGTCTTTAGTTCATATTGTCCAAGAGTATATGGAGAAGACACATCTGCAGTCCAGATACCATTACCACTATCCTTGTAATCAAACTTAGCTACAACAAGTTCTCTTTCCTCTACAGCATCTAGTACTGAAGCATTTTGTTTTACATAACTTTCTTGAAACATTAGATATCCATCGATTCTTTTAGCTTTTGATTCTGGTTTGACTGCAAACTTGAGTAACTGTCCTTGTATAGTGTTTAATTTTTGTGTAGTAAATCCCTCATTTGATACAGATAGTTTTACATTTAAATCTATAGATTCATCGAATGTTCTTACAAAGATTAAGTTTGTAGGAACTTTATTACTTTGTGTTTGTGTGAAGTTTGAAATAGAAATATTGTTTGATAGACCAAAGTATTCTGCAAGACCTGGTAATAAAACTCCACCCATAGATAGGTCATTATTTAATGATGTTATAGTTGGGAACTTATTTATTATGTTCTTGAAAGCTACTGGTAAGTTGATGAGGTTCACCATTTCTGATGGAACTATTTCTCCTATATTATTATTTAAATTAGTTTGATCTTCTTCTGTAACAGATACTGGTGGAAGAGTAACTTCTGGTACTGGTATTATTGAAGTAATAATATCAATAATCTTTTCTATTGTAGGTGTGGTACTTAGGGTAACTGAGGTAGAAACAACTGATGAAGCTACGTTTGAAGCATCAAGTGATCTTGCATATACAGTATAGTCCCCATCAGGACAGGTTGTATCTGCTCCACAGAGATTGTATTCATATGTGGTTTGTACTGGAATGATTATCGCTTTATTGAAATCTGGATTATTAGATATTATTATCAGCTTGGTATCTGTATTGGGTGTGATATTAAGTGTGACTATTCTATCATCAGTCCTATTTGATGTTCGTATATCAAATAGGTTATCTGGTGTAGTTTGTGATGTTGTTGTAATAGGTTCTGATGTAGTTGTTCCACCGCTACTACCTCTTACTCTATATGTTATGTGAGTTGTACTACTTGTAGAGTCAGAATTATTGTAAGAATCATTACATGCAATGTATATGTCTTTAGTACCTGAAGTAAATGATGGTAGTGTACATGAGATTAATAAACTATTTGATGTACATGAGATGTCTGCTGACATATCATCATATGATTTGTTTGTAATGGCTAGTCTACAATCTCCATTTTCACTTATAGTGAAAGTTACAAGTTGACTTGCACGTGAGATATAGGAGTCGTCTGCAGGGGAAACACTTGATACTGTCGGTGCACTAGCATCCCATGTAAGTATATATTCATCATATGTAGAATTTCCTGCATTATCTGTGACTGTAAGTCTAATTGTATAAGTACCATCTGTAGTTGCAGATATTGTTGTTGATGAAGCTGTAGTTGTACCGAATGTTATACCTATACCAGACCAAAGATATGAAGCTATACCTGAAGTAGTATCGCTTGATGTAGAAGTCTGAGTGAAGGTGGATGATCGAGTTTGATCTAATCCAACAGTAGTCGTTGGAACTGTGATATCAAGTATAAATGACCCCATAGAAGTAAAACTAGACGCAAGCGATCCATCATTATTTTGTGCACACCAATAATATGTACCATCCAAACCGATAGTAGATGATGGGGTGTAGGTAGTTGTGGCAGAATCAGAAACAGTTTCTGTAGATGTACCAGAATTTACAATGTTTAAATTATTTAAACAATCATTTGCTGTAGTAGAAGATATACGATAGTTGGTAGTACCAGTATCTCCAGTATTTGGATCTGAATAATAAGCTGAGAGTGTCGGAGTGTTGTCGTTTGTATAAGAAGCGTTTGACGGAGATACTAATGTTGGTATGTTTGGAGCAGAGTTGAATGTCCAATTTGTATTATTACCACTATCTACAGAGTTCATTGGAGCTATTGCTTTCCCACTTGCAGTAGAATCTTTTATATTTAAATAGTTTGCTATGACAGTAGCTGGATTACTTACATTAATATTCCACTTGGTGCCAGAGATACTTGATATCAAACTAAGTAAATTATTTGCTATACCACTGAGTGTAAGAGAATTAGATATATTTGTAGTAGAGTTTGCCGCAAACGTAAGAGTACTGCTACTTGTAACTGATTTTACAAAATTATAGAAAGTATTTGAACCTGTTATGGATTGATTTTCTCCATTGAAAGTTATTGTAGAGCTACCTGTGTTGAAAGTGCCGGAGTTGGTGAGGTTTCCACTGAGGTTTATGTTGTGGTTGTTGGTTGTAAAAATAGAATTCGCACTGATTGTAAAATCACCCAAGAATGTTACTGGATTTTGTAGACTAATTGTTGAAATACTTAAATCAACTTCATTTCCAGAACCCAAATTATAAATATCATCTATTTCACTTTGCGTTAAGGCAACATTATAAATCCTAATATCATCCAAGCTTCTTTCCTGATTGTTTACTGAAGGTAGAGAACCTAATAAAAATGACAAACCCGTTGTATCTACTGAAGCAGAAGATGTCAAAGGTGATGTTGCCAAAACTCCATTAATATATGTTTTCCAAGAGCTACCATCTCTCATAAATGTTAGATGCGTCCATTCTCCACCACTTATGGGCATAGAATATTGTCCTTCTCCAGCTGGAGTATTAAACGCAATTCTACCACTATTACTCCAATATGAATAAATAACATAATTACTGAATCCAAACAAACCAGCATGAGAAGAACTATTTGACATTCTCGCCCAGAAAGATATTGTCCAATTATTAGTTCCACTAAAAGTATCTTTAATAACAGAGGCATCTATATTATTTTCTCCTGAAAATGCCAAGGCAGTATTTATTTTTCCTGAGGTTGTTAATATACTTGTATCTTGAGAAGCCGTCACATCAAAATTATTTGAGGTATTATCATCCACTGTTGTTCCACTCGTATCATTCATCCTATAATGAGCAACAAGTCCATTTGCGACTGAAGAAAAAATTGATACATCATTCAAATTAGAAACCCCCACATCCAAAGACGTAGTCGCCCCGTTAAGAGTCAACGTTCCACCATTTGCATTAAAATTATCAGAGTTTGTAAAATTACCAGAGACAGTAAGATTACCAGAAGTAGAGTTAAATGTTCCAGAATTGATTAATAAATCTCCAGTTAAAGTAATACTGTTCGTTCCTCCATTAAATACTCCATTGTCTTGAGTAAAATCACCTGAAATAGAAAGTGTACCAGAGGTTGAATTAAATATTCCATCTGATATAGATAAGTTACCACTTAGAGTTATGGCTCCTGTTCCTCCATTGAAAGTTCCATTGCTTTGAGTGAAACCACTCGTACTAAGTGTATTTGATATTGTAAGAGTTCCTACATTTAGTATTACCCCACCAGTAAAGGTATTAGCTCCTGTAAGAGATAATTCTCCTGTACCAGCTTTTGTCATAGAGTATGCACCAGAGACTATTCCTCCGACAGTAAGTTTAGCGGTGTTGTTTGTGGTAATGATACGATTTGCTGGTAAGGTAATATTTGCAGTACCCAGATTCAAATCATTAGTTCCACCAAAAGTAATATCACCACTCCATGTCTGCGCATTATTTCCAGACAGTGTCACAGCACTAACTGAAGTATTATCTATTGTTCCACCTACTATAATAAGTGAACCTGCACCAATAGCACCAGCACTATTTATATTTAATGTACCAGCATTTAGAGTTGTAGATGTTATTGTGTTTGAGTTTATTAAAGTCAGTATTCCATCATTTTGAGTAATGGAAGTTGCTGTAATAGTATATGATGATGTTTGAGTTATTGTGCCTGTATAACCTGTAGCAATAGTAAGAGTACCAGTAGTAACATTTGTATCTATATCACAATTTGTTGTGTCGGCACTATCAAAAGTTACTGGTTGTCCTGCCTCAGGAACTCCAGCTCCACCTGCACCTCCAGAAGTTAATGACCAATTGTTTGTATCATTCCAACTAGATGTTGAACCTACCCAATATTTAGATACTGAAGGAGTTGAAGGAATAGCCACTTCTCCTGCTATCCATGTTGGTCCACTTATTAATGTTCCATTATTTGCACTATCTGAGAAATCAGAAACTGCTGTTCCTGTACCTTCATCAAAATGATAACCAGCAACTAAACCACTATTAAACGGAGCTACTGTTTTGTCTCCATAAACTCCAGTACCACTATTATATAGACCGAGTATTTCTGGAGCTGATAAAGTACGGTTCCAGATATTTATTTCGTCCAAACCACCATTCAAAAACCAAGATGAATCAGCACCCATGCCGAAATATTTAATATTGACGATATTTGTGATTGGTTTAGAGTCTTGGTATTGCGCACCGTCAATATAAAGTGTTGCGGTTCGTCCAACTCCTTCTGTATATGACTCTGTTAGAGTGACTAAATGCCAACCAGTCCAAGTAAGACCATCCATACCCATCCAATTAATTTGGACGCCATCAGTATTTGAGCCAAAATAAAGATTATTATCAGAATACCAAAGACCAAAGTATGCCACATTTACACCTGTACCTCCAATCAAAGCATTGGATGCTGTAAAATCCTTTACCCATAGTGAATATGTCATATCAACACCACTGTCTGCTATTGGAGTTGTCAAATCGACATAACTACTTCCACCAAAACTCAAAGCATAACTACCTTCAGTTGGATCAACTACGTAATCCACCTCCACCTCTCCGATAATCTTTAGATCAAAAACATCTGTCGGACTACCAAGCTCAGGTATAAGCTTTTTATAAAGTCCTTCATGATCAATATTAAATGTAGCGACAAGTTGATTAGTATCTGTAGTATAAGCTTCTATAGTTACAGGAGTAGAACTTGCAGGTTTGGCATAGATAGTAATATCATTTGCATTAGTAAGTATTTTTTCAAAGGTAACTCTGACATATTGTCCATCTGATAAAGGAGCGTAGTTACCATCTTGTGTTTTTACAGTGTCATAAATATCAGCAAGTATTTCTTTGTTTGCATCAAGTTGAAAAGCTTTTGAAATAAATATGATTTCAAAAGTCTGGACTGATAAGTGAGGTACTGTCCATTCTACATAGTCTAGCTTTCCATTGTTGTCGAGGTCATATGCTTTGAAGGTGACATTCTGATCTCCGTTGTTTGACCACTTTATTTTTATTTTATCTTCTTGTCCTACTTTATATATTTCAGGAATGTTTGTAAAAGCCAGAACGTTTGTTATTGGTATTTCTCCTTCTACAGAAGAAACAGTAACTACCTTACCTGTGTCTGTTGTAGCTTCGGCTATTGTAGGGGCTGGAGTTTCATATTCAACAGTAACCAAGTCGGTTGATGTTGCAGTTGTAGAAGTAGAAGTTGTACTTGTTATAAATGTTGGAATTGATGTAGATGCTAATTCATCTAAAACTTTTATATCTTCATTTGACGAACCTCCACCACCTCCACCTGTTGTGATTTCTTCTTCTGCTTGTCCATTTTCTAGAGTGGATGTAGCTATATCTTCTGCTTGCCCGTTTTCTAGGGTTGTTGTAGAAACATCTGTCTCATCGGTAGTAGTTGCTACTTCGTCTGTGGTAGTACCTACGTCTGTAATTATTATCTCTTCTGTGGTAGTTGATACCAATTCTGTTGATGTGGAAACTTCTTCAATAGTAGATACTACTTCGTCTGTTGTACTTGCTAATTCATCTACAACATCTTCAATAACTACATCATTTACAACATTTGTACTTTCTTCATTTATAACTTCTTCAATTACAACAGGTGTTTCTTCTTCTGGTATGTCAACTACAGCAGAAACATCTACAGTAACCATTTCTGGTTCTGTAGAAGCTTCATCTACAGTAGCAAAAGAAGAACCTACTTTTGAGAAGGCTCGACTTATTGAAGCAAAGAAACCTTTTGTATTTTGTTTCTTTACTAATTCAGCTAGAGCAAGTGATGCTTCTGATTTACTTCTTTCGTTTGATAATTTAGATAGTTTAATTCTGTCTTCGTTTGTGAGTTTAGAAGATGTTTGTATTTTGTTATTACTTACTGTAGATGTAGATATTTTTATATCATTAGCAATACTAGGAATCTCTACTAGATGTTGTAACCTATTTATATCGGAAACACTTACTGTTTTTATCCATCTAATTGGCTCACCTCCAAGTGATGGGAGTTGCTTTATACTAAAGTTACTTACAATGGATTTGTTGCCTGTACTTGGAGCAAAGTAAAACAAAGCAAAAGCTATAATGAATGATCCGAGAATAGGAGAGATTGTTTTTATGCTTTTAAAAATGTTTTGTTTGTTCATGCAAAAATAATATAAAAGAAGATCTCTTTTTATGGAGTAATTTTATCATGATAGTGAAGGTAAATAAAGGAGAAATGGGTGTGGATAATTATTTGTTTAACCAAGTGATTGTAAGTTGCAAAATAGTTGCGAAAGAGACCCAAAGTAAATAAGGAATATTAATATAAGCAACCCAGGTAACATATGGAAAAATAATAATAATAGACCAGATAAGTGTTCCGAGAATTAATAATATATCCATCGCAGCCAATAGGTTATTTTGTAAACTAAACTGAAAGTATGTAAAAGAAAAATTAAAAACTAAGTTTAATATAAAAGGTAATAAAACAATAAAAGGAATTTTGTTTGTAAAATATAAATAAATAACATATCCAAAAGAAATAGCAATAAGTATATAAAGAAAAGTCCAAACTGGACCAAATATCCAAGAAGGTGGAGCAAAAAATGGTCTGATTAATGTGGAATACCAATTATATTGAGTCATAAAAAAATAAATTATTTTAATAAATATACGTAGCCCATCCTCACTTTTTATATTAATATTATATAACAAATATCAAACCCCCGCACTCATAATGCAGGGGTTATCATTTATCTGGTATAGTAGCTTTTTGTGGGATTAGTAATACCGATAAAAAAAAGACCGAAAATACCAAAAGAAAAACATGTAAGGATATGCGGCTTATGTAATTGGGATATCTTGAATCTGATTCCCTTTTGAGTAAAAATCGATGTAATCAAAAAAGTAAAAATACCAGATAAAAAATAAATCCATAAAAAATCAATTCCTATCACCAACCAAAGTATCATCATTAAAGTAAATAATACAAGGGCAACACTTTTTTTCATATTCATACGAATCCTCCTTTTTTGTTTAAAAACAACAAGTTCATTAATAGGTATAATTTATTGTTGTTTACTTGTCAATTTAAATCCTATTTTTTCTAATTAGTTTACTATAGGTAATTCATTAATTTCACACATATACGCCATGGCGTATATGTATGTTAATTAAAAATATTATTTTTTTCTGAATATTCTTTTGCTAATCTAAAAGTTTTTAAATTATCTTTCAATCCTATAGATTTAATATAATCAACAAAACTTTTTGGTAACGGAGAAGGTCCAACCCAAACACTCCTCTGAATCATTACATAACCAAACTTTTTTAAATGTCTACGAAGCCAATCTCGTTCAGTCTTTTGATCGTGTGAGATATCATACATAACAATTAATTTTTTAGGTGATTCTTTTTTGAAATTTGATTGAAACGAAACATTGTATGTATCTCTTACTTTATTTTTTCTATTTTCTTTTTTTCTTTTATCAAAATCAGGACTACTTGTTGGAATACCAAAAGAATTAACCCACACCCCTTTATAGTTATGTTTACTCATTTTAATATTATATACTTTTTACACATATACGCCATGGCGTATATGTGTAAAAAGTAATAAATTATTTTTTTAAATAATACTTTTATATTATTATTGTTGTGTTAGTATAGATATTGAATTTCCGATTTGGGTGTAGGTAGTCCTCTACCGAATAACGAGGCGTCGGATAAAACGCCTACAAGGGTTTTCGGGCCTAGAGACCCAACTTCTACCAGCTCTGCACATGAGAGCTGGTTTTTCATTTAGCAAAATGATGTCGCGCAATTGTCCATTAAAGCGCGACACAAACTAATAGACATCTCCACATTTTTTATTTTTGTCATTATCTGAAAGATTTTTCATATTTTGAATCTAAATAAATCCTATCAATTACTACCTTTAGAAAATTTGCAATAAATGAATTATCAATTCTATAGAAAAACTTCTTTGCACGAGATAAGAATACTGTGCTTTCTTTAAAGACTATCAAAGTACAATTTCCTGACAACGGCTCGTTTAAAAAACGAGCTGAGCCACTTCTATCCTTTATCGCATTATTCTCATTATTACTAAGTGCCAACTTAAAATAATGTAATGCTTTTAAACTACCAATACCTTTTAAAATAATCCCCTTATTTGAAATCTTCTTCTGCCAATTTAAAAAATTAATTCGATCATTAAATAAAGACTTTATTTCCTCATCTGTTTCTATTGAATAAATAACCTCACCTTTTTTTAGATTCAATAATTCCTCAAAAAAATTATTGATTTGTGATAAAGAATCATTTTGCTTGAACTCACATTTTATATATTTATTATCACATAAAGAATACAAAAAACCATCTTTAATGGTTATTTTTTTTCTATTTAATGTATTCAATGAGTTATAAATACTAGTACGAGCAATATTCAACTTTTTACTTATTTCAGATACAGAAAGAAACCTATTTTTTTGAAGTAGATTAAATATCTTTTCTTCAGTTGGTTTTAATACTAAAAAATCTCTTACTTTCATATATTGAATAGTGTACATTATATGTACAAATAATGCAAAAAAAACTTCCTTATTGTTTAATGATTATAGAAAGGAGATTAAAAGCATGAGAAGAAACAAAAATGAAGAAATTAGAAAAGCAATTGAAAAACTTCAAAAAAAGTGTGAACATGAATGGAAATATTCACATCAGTATTGTCCGCACGGTCTAATGCGAAGTGTTCACTCCAAAGATATCTATGTATGTTCTGTATGTGGTGTAAAAGAAGAAAGGTGACCTAAACCTGGCTCCAGGAAAGAATTCCTGGAGCTTTTTATCTAAATCTTAAACTCAATCACATCTCCATCTTTAACTACATATTCCTTCCCTTCTGTTCTTACCAAACCTTTTTCTCTTGCTTGACCATAAGAACCAACTTCAAGAAGTTTATTCCATTCTATAACCTCAGCACGCACAAACTTTTCTTTAAAATCTCCATGTATAGCGGTTCCGGCTTCTGGTGCAGTCCACCCCTTTTTAATAGTCCAGGCGCGAGTTTCATCTTCTCCTGTAGTAAAATAAGTCATAAGACCAAGTAAGTCGTAGCCTGCTTTTATAAGATTATCTACTCCATCTTCCTTAGACAATTTTTCTTCTCCTGCTAAGGCACTTCTCATTTCTTCTTTTTCAGCACCCTCGAAATCTTTTAATTCTTGCTCTATACCTGCATCTACTATCACATATTTAGAGTTAGTTTCTTTTCCGCCAGAGGCGGATCCGCCTTGGGCGGAAAAGAAATCCATTAACTTTTTCCAACGATCATCTTTTATATCATCCAAGTTTTTTCCACCAGTTTTTTTATTTAAAATATAAAGTATTGGTTTTGCAGTAAGAAGACAAAGTTTTTTCGCTTCTTCTATTTCCTTTTCATCTAAAACTGCAGTACTAGAAAGTTTTCCTACTTCAAGCACAGCGTTTAACTTTACTAATGCACTTTTCTCTATAACAGCACTTTTACTTCCTCTTTTGATATCACTTTCTATATTACTAAGTCTTTTGGATACAGTCTGAAGATCAGCAAGAACGAGCTCAAGATTAATAGTCTCAATATCTGAAAGTGGATTTATCACTCCATTTACATGAATAACGTTATCATCTTCAAAGATACGGACCACTTCAGCGATAGCATCTGTCTCACGAATATTTGTAAGGAATTTATTTCCCAAACCTTCACCAGCAGAAGCTCCTTTTACAAGTCCAGCAATATCCACAAATTCAACTGCAGCAGGAATAGTTTTTGCCGCTTTAGAAAATTCTGAAAGCTTCCAAAGTCTTGGGTCAGGTACAGCAACAACACCTACAGATGGATCTATAGTACAAAAAGGATAATTTTCACAAGCTACAGCCTTACGAGTAAGCGCATTAAAAAGTGTACTTTTCCCGACGTTTGGTAAACCTACAATTCCGATTGATAATGACATAATGTAAATACTTTAGCAGATTTTTTTATTTTAAGATAGGTTTTTTCTATAATAGACTAATCACAATAAATTAAAAAACTTCATAATATATTATGAAGTTTTTTAATTTATTGCATCAGTTTTCTTAATTCATTCTGATTCTCTCTCATAACTTCCATGGATGCAGACATCTGATCCTTACCTTCCTTCATCTTTTGTTCAATCTTTTTTGCTATATCATTAAAGAATTCTGGATTCTTTTCTATAGCTCCTATTATCTTATTTTGTTGATCTTCTGGAAGCCCCTTCATCTGCGACTTCAACATCTGCTTCATCATTATATTTTTGAAAAATCCCATATGTTTATTTATCCGACCAAAATTATTTTTGGTTTAGGATTATTATTTAATTTAATAATTATTACTAGATATTTATATCATATTTTTAATATTTTTAAAACATATAAAAAATGAAATTTTGCTTCACAAAATTCCCTTTTTTCTTAAAAACCAAAATATCAACTTTTATTTAAATTAATTCTTTCCTGAAAACAAAATTTTATCGCCTTCATCCAAACCATAGATTATTTCTGTCATTCCATTATCACCCTGAATACCAATATTTATATTTTTAGTAACTATATTATTTCCATCCATTTTTTGTACGGAATATTTATCATCATTTTCGGATATCGCATACCTTGGTATAGACAAAACATTTTCTTTTTTGTTTACCTCTATCTCTACGTCTACAGTAAGTCCACTCTTTAATCTATTGTCTATTTTATCAAAGACAATCTTTAGTTTAAAATTTGGAATATTATCTATCAAAGTCTCTGCTGGTTCTATATAAACAAGTTTTCCAACAAAATTCTCATTAGGAAAAGCATCCATTGTCATTTTTACAACATTACCAATATTAACTTTCCCTATGTTTATTTCTGGAACGTATGCTTCTACTTCAAAGTTCGATATCGATATTACAGAAACCATAACAGTGTTAGGAGAAACTATCTCACCAACTTTTGCTTCCTGCTTAGTAATAATTCCATCTATGGGAGAATAAATTACGTTTTTTGAAAGCTGAGCCTGAATACCTGCAACTTGAGCCTTAGCACCTTCAACCAATGATTCCTGCGTATTTGTTTGTTCTAAAGTATATCCAGATTTCTTTACCTTTAACTCGCTTTGAGAAATCTTAGAAGAATAAGATAGTGATTCATATTCATTTATACTCGCTGTTAAATTGTTTATTGCTAAATTTATATTAGTTCTTGCCGTTGAAATATTTAATTTCCATACATCTATTTCTGCTTGGGTTATATAATCATCAGCTAATATAGAGCTTAAAGCAAAAGCACTATCATCAAGAAGTTTTTTTACTGCATTTAAATTTATTTTTGAAGTATTGTAGTAAATAGCAAGGTCTGACACTTCAGTTAAACTTCTGAGAGATTTATTCCAAGAAATAAGAATATCTTCTACATCATTTTTTTCACTCCTAATATCATCCTCCAAACCAGAATCGACACTAAATTTTAAATATGAATTATACCTAACCGGATCAACAAAAATTGGGTAAAGTTTATTTCTAACAGAGTCATCTGCTACCGTATATGTGTCTCTAATATTATTCATTAAAGAAATTTTTGACTGATTAAAATCAGAGCTAGCTTTATCTGTTTTTATATACTGTAAATCAAGCTCTTCTGACCTTGTTCCCTTTATCATTTCAGAAAGTTTTGATTGCTCCGCAGAAAGATTAGCTTCTACTTGAAGTAAATTCGCATTTAACTCACTAGAATCAAGTCTCACTAGGGACTGCCCTAATTTTACAGTATCCCCAACAGAAGCAAAAACATAGGTGACCTTACCACTCTTTTCAAAAGACAAATCAGCAGAAGAAGCAGATTTTGTCTTACCAGAAACACTTACAGTCTGAACAATATCACTCCTTTTTACAGTTATTATTTCCTGTGTTTTATTTTTATTATTATTTATTAATGATAAAGATATTAAAATAACAACAATTATTATTGCGGGTATAAAAAATTTTGGCTTTTTAACAAAATTTAATATTTTATCTTTTGAATTTTTTATTTTTTCCATCTTTTTTGTTGTTAACTAATAAATTTATTTTCTCCTGTTGTATTATCTGCTATCACTCCGTCTGATAATGTTATTACTCTATGAGCTACCATCGCATAATCTTTCTCATGAGTAACCATAACTATTGTCTGTCCCTCTCTACTAAGCTCCAAAAAAACTTTTAATACTGTCTCTGCCGTCTCACTATCTAAATTTGCCGTTGGTTCATCCGCAAAGATTATTTTTGGACTATGACCTATTGCTCTCGCTATACTTACTCTCTGCTGTTGTCCACCAGATAATTGACTGGGAAGATTTTCTAACTTATCCAATAAACCAACTTTCTCGAGAGCAATCCTTGAAATACGTTCAGCAGTCTTTTTATCTGTACCTTGCATAAGAAGTGGTAACATAACATTTTCAAGAGAATTAAGTTCTGGTATAAGAGCATAATCTTGAAAAACAAAACCAAGTTCTCTTAATCTAAACTGTGTTTTCTCTTGTGGGTTAAGTTTAGAAATATTTACATTATCAACTATTATATCACCACTATTGGGTTCATCTAAAAGACTGAGTTGATACATCAAAGTACTTTTTCCAGAACCAGATCTTCCAGTAATAGCGACAAATTCTCCTTTTTTTACATGTATATCAAGCCCTTTCAAAACAACAAGTTCAGAATCTCCTACTTTAAATTTTTTTATTATACCTTTTGCTTTTATCATTTTTGTATTGTCATTGCGAGCATAGCGTCGCAATCCAGGTTAATTTTATTTTTATTGTCTTTTCTTTATTTTACCATATTCAATATTCAACATTTTATATTCTCTCCAAACTATCTTCCCAATATTGCGTCTAAAGTATTTTGCCTTACAACTATCTGTGCTGGTATGTATCCTGCGATTATTGTAGCAATCATTAAAAGCCCGACCCTTACCAAAACCCCAGAAATGGTCACCGAAAGTATTCCATCACTAAAAGGAAAATCTATTGGGTTTGCATCAAAGTAAGGTTTAAGTAAAGCAAAAAGTATTAGACACCCTAAAGCTGTTCCAATAAAAGCATAAAATATTGCCTGCCTTACATAAGCCGTTTTTATTGCACTTGATTCTATACCTATACCTTTTAATATTCCAATAAATTTTCTTCTAGTAATAGCATTAATATAAATCACAATAAAAATAGTTATAGAAGCCACAACAAGTCCAATGCTTCCGACTACATTTCCTAAAAGTGCAAAAGTATTTATAAGGTCGGTAAGAAATTTTGGTTTTGCTTCATCAAACGTTTGAATCTTTCCATATTTATCTGCACCAGTCATCTTTATCGCATCTCTTACAAGCTCAGGGCTTATACCTGGTTTTATTTTTATCGCCATTTCATTTACATTGAAATCATTCTTACCTGCAAGTATCCTAAACTGAGATTCGGGCATAAAAACTCTTCTAGATATTTCATCAACTTTTGTTTTTACAATACCTTTTATTATCATCTCTCTAGTATTTACACCGATAGTAATCCTCACTTTATCACCAACCTTCGCATCGCTTAAAGTAGAAAAGCCCGCAGTCTCTACAGGAAAATATTTCTTTAAAAGCATCGAACCTATTATCACTTTATCTGTATCATCTGCTTTTAAATATTCACCTTCTATTAAGAAACTTGAAAGATTAGTAACAGCTTGCTCTGAAGCAGGATCTATACCAGAAATTATAGTAGAGACTTCGTCTGTAGTATCTGTCTGTTTTATTTTTGTTTTATAATTCGCTTCTATTACACCACCTGTAAGATATCTAGCGGTTACACTATCTACCCATGGTAGCTCTTGAATAGTCTTTAATATTTGAGGACTATTTTCTATTTCATTTTTACTTTTTAAAGTTGTAACAGATATGTCACTTATATAAGATTTTTTTACTGCATCTGTAGCACCCTGAATAAGACCAACAAGTATTCCAGATACCACAACAAGATTAAGAAAAGTAAGGGTCATAACAAAAATAATAAGTACTGTTGTAGCCCAACTACTTCTTTTTACTTGTCTATACGCAAGAAAAGAGCCTATAGAAATATTTTCAAGAACTCTATTCCTTTTTTTATTTTTATTTATCTCTTTTTCTTCTTCCGTAAGCATAATATTTCTTCTTTTTTATTATTCCAACAAAGAACAAAATTCAATTTTATATCTAAAATCATTCTTATTATAACTTTTTTGAATATTTTAAACAAACAAAAAACTACCAAAAAAACCTTTATGAATAATATAATATTAATTATTAGAAATTTATACACGTACATATAATCGTAGATATTTGTATAAATATAGTTATATAAATATTTTACACATATACGCCATGGCGTATATGTGTAAAATCTTAAAATTAAGTTTTTAAGCTAAATATAATTAACCACAAATAAAAGAATGTGTGTTGGGGCAAACAAAAACCGGCGCATGAGAGCACCGGCTGTAAGACTCACCTCGTCGCCAAGCTTGCAAGAACAACACCCGCAACGGCAACAAAGATTGTCACGAGTATTTTACGTTTATTTCCTTGAACGAATGCTGGAAGAATCTCAAAAGTTATTCTGCCCAAAATCATAAGGCTGGACTCAATAAACAACTTTTGATTCTGACGGCCAGATATCGTTGCAAAATAAAACGCAGTTACCCAAACTAAACACAATAACCCGAACAACTTCACAACACACGAACCTGCACAAAGTACAACTTCGCCCATTGCAAACCTTCCTTTCTAACATGACGATTACGATTAACTACCCTGTATCAATTATAGGACAGATGAGCTTGCTTGTCAATGGTGGATGTTTATATCTAAAAAGGAGCTTAATATAAGCTCCTTTTTAAATTATATACCTGATTTTCGTCTATTACATTCCTTACATAACATCTGACAATTTTCAGTAGTAGTTTTTCCTCCATCGTGCCATGGATCAATATGATCAGCTTCCATTTCGGTGATAGAAAATTCTTTTTTACATACAGGACAATTACCGTCTTGTCTTTCATACGCTTCACGCTTCATATTTGGTGTAAATGCACGAATAGATAAATATCTTTCTTTACGAGTTAATACATAAGGATAGATACCAGATTTTTTGGTCACATCTTCATCTTGCATTAATTCTTTGATTTCTTTCTCTAATTTTTCCGAATCAAATTTTTTATTCTTAAATTCATTATAAAGTTCTCCCCAATTTACACTAGACATCTCTTTGCGATAATTAGGAAAAATTTCTCTCACCCAGTGAATTACATTTTGAAAATACTGCCACAACTCATCTGCATTTTTATCATGTTGATGTTGTGCCATATATTCCTCTATTTGCTCGTTATTTATCCAAGACAAAGAAGCTTCTAAATATTCCTGCCTAATAGGAGAACCAGTTATTAGTTGCCCCCCGTCATTTGCAAGTAAATACGCCGCACAATTTGATTTACTAAATTTTAATTTTGCATCTGAAAGCCATGGGCCAGTATATACAGCATTTCTTAATTCTTGAGGAAACAATTTTTCACCAGCAATATTAATAATTTTAAACCAATCAAGTTTTTCCTTATCATTTCCTTCACAATAATAAACCATCAAATCATAATTTAAAATTTGTTTTTGTTCTTCTTTTGTAAGATTATGAAACATCGCTATTCGTCCATTAAATTCAATAGAAAAATCTCCATTTACAAACTGAGCAATACTTATTGTTCTCTGCTGTCCATCAAGTACTTCAAAATTTCCATCTTCCTTCTTTACCCAATACATCACATTAAGTGGAAAATCATTTTTAATAGTTCTTATTACTTCATCTCTTTGTTTTCCACTGTAAACAAACTCTCTTTGATATTTTGGACGAATATCCAATTTTCCACCAAAGGCGGTAACACCATCTTCCTGACTATCTCTATAATCTTTTACAACCTCCACTACTTTTATTTTATGTAAATCTATTTTCATATTATTTTTAATTAAATTATAATTACATATCAATCAATTGTTCACAAGAAAAGGCATATGCTATACCTGTATTAGCAGATCTTTTTATATTTTTTGATATCAACTGCATTTGAGCTTGAGATATTTCAAAAAATTGGATTGGATTTATTCCCATCATTCCAATACTACCGTTTTGTTGTGCTTGTTTTAATATAGTAATATTACCTGAAAAAGATTGTAGCAAATCATCAAAATCTTTAGTTAATCCTGATTGTTTTCTTGTTACAATACCAATAACCTTTTCTGAAGCTAAATGTAAAAGAGGCCCTCCTGAATTCCCTTGATTTACACTAGCATCTATTTGTATTTTTTTTACTTTTAATTCTTCAAAAAGAGAAGATATTCTACCATGATGAGTAGTTAAATATTCAGCATCAAATGGAAATCCTAAAATCAAAACTTCATCCCCTTCACTCACATCCTTAAGATTTCCAACTTCGAAATTATATTTATTTTTAAGATTTAACAACTCATAAATAGCAAAATCTAAGTTGTCCTCATCCGAACCATTTTTTAATACTAAATCATTAATATTTAGATTAATCTTTTCGCCGTCTCCAAAAATTAGAACTATTTTTGTATCATTAGGAAAAATAAATCCTTCCGGATGAAAAACATGTGAATTAGTGACTATACATCCTTTAAACAAAAAACCAGACCCAGAATTTATTTTTTCTTCTCCTCTAAAGAATTCAATTTTGCAAACACCTGATCTGACTTTTTTAATTATGTTTTGAATTGTCATGATATTATTTTTGCGGTTTTTTGTTTTTAATAAGTATTCTTGCATAAGGAACTTCAACAATTTCGTTTTTAATCATATATAAATCACCATCCACTGCACCTCTTTTTTGAACTTCTTTTCTATACTTTTTATGATCTTTTAAATACGGTTTCACTCCAATTTCTAAACCTGAATTAGAAATTCCTAATCCAATAATTTTAAATTGATCGGGATTATATTTATCAACAAAAGTAATCGGTACACCCATCGCACCTTCATAATCCATAGGTATTTCTTGAACTTTTGAAACTTCTATACCTTCATAATTAGCATACTGCGGATAATTTTCTGTATTATACTTTTTATACAGAACAATATTTTGTTTATGCTTTTTCACTTCAAGGTTTGTAAACCAACATGAAGTTGAGACTCGAGCAATCTTTTTACCTTTTTCATCTATATGATGAAAAAGTTCCCAATCTTCAGGAACTTCAAAAAACATTCCTACATTAAAATTAGTATATCCAGTACGAAGATTATTATCTTTAATTAATTTAAAAACCTCTTTATATGTTATTGCATTTGTATTCCCAATAATCAAAAAATTTTTGTTGAATTCTGTAAGCTGGGCAATATATTCCCTAAAAAGTGAAAACGGTGGATTAGTCACGACAATATCTGCTTGTTTTAATAATTCTATACCTTCTGGACTTCGAAAATCTCCATCACCCTCAATAGGTGACCATTCATTATTTTTGTTTGCTTTAAGTTGTTCAGTAATATCACTTAAATCAAATGCACCATTACCATCAAAATCAATAACCTCATTAATAATAAATTTATTAGCATTAGTTTTTGGTCTGCCCTTTACCTGTTTTAAACTCTTATCATCTCCAAATAATCCAAGTTGAGTATTAGCAATTGGTGAAGGTTTATAGCTTGTAGCAATAAGTTTTTTTAAACCTAAAGCATTAAAATTTGAAGCAAAATATTTAAAAAAATTACTTTCAAACGGGTCATCACAATTACAATAAACAACTTTATTTAAAAATTGTTCCTTGTAATTTTTTAATTCTTTTTCAATATCAATAAGTTGAGTATAAAACTCATCTTTTTTGGCCTTATTTGCTTTATGTAGATTTGAATTTAAAGATTTCTTTTCCATATTATGTCCTTATTATTACCTATAATATTATAGCTTTATATCTTTTTATATACAAATACACATAAAAAACTAAAATTGACATCCTATATATTTAAAGTTAATCTTCCAAAGACTCCATCCGTAAAAGAAGTCATTCAAAAGGAGGTTAAAGGGAGCGTCCCGGGAATACATCCCAGAAAAGAGGAAAAGGCCACAAATGAAAAAGGCTAAAAAAAGAAGGCCTAGTCGAGCTTGGAAATTCGACTTTTGTAAGGTTATCCCTGTGGTGTGTGCAATAATTAGTGTTATTGTTGAAATAGTCAAGATGTTCTTGTAAAAAACAATGATACTTCTTATGATGCGACCTGATTGAACGAACCCTCCCTAAAAGACTCACGGATGGGGTCTTTTTTATATCACAATTAAGGAAATATTCTATTGATTTTCGTCGCGTTTCAATGGACACTACGCGACGTGATTTTGCAAAATCAAAAAACCGCTAGAAACAAAACGGTTCTTTTTAAAAAATATTTCATTAATAAATTTTATTAGAGGAACTAAATTAGACTGTCAGTAGTTTAACAGAAAAAGTCTACTCTACATAATTTATTATCAACTTTTTTTTAAATTATATACCAAAACTTTTAATAAAATTAGTAAAACAAATTATTATTTAAAAATTACACACATATACGCCATGGCGTATATGTGTGTAATTTTTAAATAATAAATTAAATTTAATTCTATGTAAGGAAATTGTCTATTATTTTGTGTTGGGTTTTAATAGAACCACTCATTTGAATACAAATGTTTCTGATGAGCACCACACAAGATGATTAAATAATAATACATAGTAATGTCATTATATAAAGAAGATGTCTAAACTAGTTTATGTCGCGCTTCAGTGGACGATTGCGCGACATGATTAAACAAATACATACAATACATAAAAGGAAATTGTCTATTAGTTTACGTCCCCCTAAAAGGACAGTTGGGTGACGTGATTTTGCAAAATCACAAATAAAACTTCTTAATTAGTGGGTTAATTCTTGTTAAAAATTCATAATTTGAGCCTCCAGTTATTGTAGAAATATCATCAACTTCTATTTGTTCTTTTCCAGACTTACCTATTATTACAACCTCATCATTTACCTTAACTCCTTTTATACCAGAAATATCGACTACAATAATATCCATACAAACTCTTCCCAAAACTTTTGCTTTTTTACCATTTATTAATACCTTTGCCTTACATGAGAGATTCCTAGAAAAACCGTGCCAATACCCTATCGGACAAATAGCAATTATTGAATCTTTTTCTAAAACCTCTGTGCCATCGTAACCAACTCTTGAACCTTTTTGAATTTTTTTAATCTCCCCCACTATAGTCTTCCAACTAAGTACAGGTTTCAAACTAAATTTAGTATCAAAAGCATTTTCTGTTTCTTTTGAAGGCCATACGCCATATAAACCAATACCAACTCTTACCATATCAAATATAGATTCTGGAAAAACTATTGTTCCTGAAGTAGCACTTGCATGAAGTATTGAGTTAAAGCCAGCTTTCCTAAAAGCATCTACCCAAATATTAAATTCCTTAGTTTGTTTTTTAGTATAACTTGGAAATGCCGGGTCCTTAGCAATAGAAAAATGTGTATAGAGACCTTCTACCTCAATATTTTTTAAACTCTTGATTTCTTTGATAACTTTTTCCAAATCTTCTAAAAGAAAACCATGTCTACACATACCGGTATCAACCTTCACATGAATCTTCAAAATTTTATTTGACTTTATTTTTAGTTTTTTTATTTCTGAAATAGTATCAAAACTCGAAACCGTAATACTTATATTTTTATCTACTGCATCATTAAATAATTCTGGAAGCGTATAACCCAAGACTAAAATAGGAGTTTTTATTTCTTCCCTTCTCAGCGTAAGTCCCTCAACTATAGAATCAACACCAAGAAAATCTACACCATTTTTTACAATCTCTTTTGAAAAATCTATAAGTCCATGACCATAAGCATTAGACTTTACCACAGCAAGAAGTTTTGTCTTTTGTGGAATAAGAGATCTAAAAACATCGTAGTTATGTTTTACAGCCTTTTTGTCTATCTCTATCCAAGTTCTAAATCCTTTTCTTAACTCTTTATTCATAGGACAAATATACAACATTTTAAACATAAAAAAAAGAACCGTCCTACATATAAATATAGTCAGTTCTTTTTATAAAATCAATTAGCCAAATTATCTAATAGGTGTTGAAGTTCCTATGTTTATCTGTATGGATTGTGCTGCCACTGTTCCACTTGTATCAGCCTTACCTAACACTGATATTTGCTCCCCAACTTTTAAATCAGTTAATGTTCCTAATATACTCTTTTGGATAGTTGTACTTGCCGATAACAAGATTATTCTTGAACCACCATCTCTATTCTCTAAAGTAATACTTTTATCATCCATACTCAAAATTTTTCCAGCAACCATACCTCCAAAATTTCTCTGACCCTTTTGCATACCATTGATAAAATTTTGTTGCATTCCTACTTGACCAGTACGGTTTTGAGAAAAATTATTTCCCTTATTTTTATTTGTTAAGGTACCAAGATAAAATGCTAAAGCAACAACTAAAACTAGACCAACTATATAATATATTTTTTTATTTTTATCCATCCCGTTAAAGATAGGAGTGCTCTTTCATTTTGAAATTCGCGACCTATCTATTACTTTTATAATATTTGCTTCATTAGTGACTAATCTATGAAGCGTTCCGTAAATAATCTACTATTCTTAATTTTAATAATCTTAATATTTGAATACCATCAGTGTTTATATTTTAACCAATAAATCTCTAACGGGATCCATATAAAATTTAAATTAACTAATTACTAAAAATACAAACCTGGATTGCTTCGCTTTGCTCGCAAAGACAATACAACTAATAAATAAACTTACCTACTCATATCTCAACGCCTGTATAGGATTCAAGCTTGCGGCACGTCTTGCTGGATAATATCCAAAAACTATTCCAATAATCGTTGATACCCCAAAAGCAAGCAAAATCGATGGTACGGAAATTGTCGTCTGAATAATTCCAAGTAGATTTACAGCATAAGAAATACCACATCCCAAAAGAATTCCTATTGCACCACCGGTAAAAGTAAGAACTATTGATTCAATAATAAACTGCAAACTTATGTCTTTTCTTTTTGCACCAATGGCTTTTCTTAAACCTATTTCTCTTGTTCTCTCTGTCACTGTAGTAAGCATCATATTCATAATACCTATACCACCAACAAGCAAAGATATCCCAGCTATGGCCGCAAGCAAATAAGTTAAAGTTGTGGTCACAGTAGACGCAGTAGATAAAATATCTGACTGATTCATTATGTTAAAATCAGCAGATGCAGAATCAGAAATTTTATGTCTCTTCAACAATAACGCAGTAATATCTTCCTGAACGACCGTCATAATATCTTCACTTTCTGCTTGAACACTTATAGTAGAAAGATAATCACTTCCTGTAAGATATTTCTGGGCGCTACTAAGCGGTATAAAAATAATATCATCCTGATTACTAAAACCACTTCCACCTTTTGCCTTTGTAACTCCAACAACTTTAAACTCTATACTTTTAATTCTTATAATTTTACCTACTGGATCAACACCTTCTCCAAACAAATCATCTCTAGTAGAAGGTCCTAAAACAGCTACCTTTGATAAGGATTTAACATTTTGATCCGTAATAAAATTACCACTTTCTATTTCTAGATTTCTTACGCTTGTATAAGAAGCTGTCGTCCCTGTAACTGTTGTGTTTGTATTAGTTCCCTGTCCTTTTGCAGTAACTTGATACCTACTAGATAACTCGGCTGCAACATGACTTATGCCAGAAACTTCTTTATTTATTGCATCTGCATCACTCTGTAATAAAGTTATAGCACCTCCTCTACCAGTACTTATTTGAGCTCCAGAACCTCTTTGGGCACCAGGCATTATTATAAGTAAATTTGAACCTATTGACTGAATACTCGATTGAATAGAACTCTGTGCACCTTGCCCAATAGAAACCATCGCAATGACAGAACCAATACCTATAACAATCCCGAGCATAGTAAGACCCGTTCTTACTTTATTTGCGGAAAGTGCAGAATATGTTTCTTGTAATACGTCTAATATATGCATTTTATTTTTTAAATAATTCTTTACACGCAAGACTTTCTTGATCGATGATTCTTCTATTGTGTTTTTTATCATCTGAAACAATTTTTCCATCTCTAATAAAAATTATCCTTTCAGCGTGCTCAGCAACTTCTTTTTCATGAGTTATAAGTATTATCGTTCTACATTGTTCTTTATTTAATTTCTGAAATGTAGCTAAAACTATTTCTCCTGTTTTTGTATCAAGGTTTCCCGTTGGTTCATCTGCTAAAATAATAGTTGGATTATTTACGAGGGCGCGAGCTATAGCAACACGTTGTATTTGTCCTCCAGAAAGTTGATTCGAAAGATGTAAAAAATGACCTTCATCTAAACCTGCTGCTATAAGTGCCTCTTTTGCCTTTTCTTCTCTCTCTTTTTTAGGAATACCAGAATAAACTAAAGGCAAAACGACATTTCTCAAGACAGTAGTTCTTGGTAATAAGTTAAAAGACTGAAAAACGAAACCTATTTTTGTCTTTCTAATATCAGCAAGTTCATCATCAGAAAATTCTGATACATCCTTATTATCAAGAAAATATTTACCAGAAGTTGGTGTATCTAATGCACCAAGAATGTGCATTAGTGTTGATTTACCAGATCCAGAGGGTCCCATAATAGCGACAAACTCACCGTCTTCTATTCTAAAACTTACATCATCAACGGCTCTGAGTTCCGTATCACCAGTTTTATATATTTTTGTTATATTTTTGACTTCTATCATTTACCCAAGAAAATTTTTGCCAATAAAAATTGTTTGTTTCGACATTACAATCAATGGTATTAAACTAACTTTATTTGAAATCATATATTTATATTTTATTCCTTATTTTTAACAAACATTGGCAAAAACTTTAACGGGTTTTAGTTTCTTCTGACACCTCCTCCCCCCAACAAACTAGTTGCTGATTTTGCTGTTGTAGTGGTTGTTGTCTTTGTTGAAGAAGTTGTTGTCCTTGAAACAATTTGTTCTCCCTCAATCAAACCACTAATTATTTCAGTTATTGAATCATCAGATATACCAACTTCAACATATCTTTTAACAGGAAGTATTGATGATGTGACACCCTGTGTATCTGTACTTATTTCTAATGGTGTTTCAAAAACTTCAACATAACTTCTTTCATTCTCTGTCTTTATCGCTCCACTTGGTACAGTTAAAATATCAGTTTTCATATCTGTTATTATAGAAGTACTAACACTCATCCCTGTCTTTACTCTATCATCTTGAGTATCAAAAGTTATTTTAATATTATAGTTAACAACACCTTGACTTACAGTACCCAAAGTATCAACTTCGGATACTTCACCTGTAATATTTAAATCAGATAACGCATCAAAAGTTATATTTACTTTTTGACCAACCTTAACCTTAGCAACATCAACTTCGTTTAGTGTTATTTCGGCAATCTTTTGTTTAGTAATAATAGTAGCAACAGTTGTACCAGAAGAAATAGAATCTAATTTTTTAACATTTATTACAGCAATATATCCATCAAATGGTGCGCGTATATAATAATTACTCAATGTTTCTTGTTTTTGTTTAAGAGAGAGAGCTTCAGATCTTACATCTAATATATCTGGGCCGTCTTTTAGATTCTTAAGAGATATTTCTGCATCTTCTAAATTTCTTTCTGTAGTAATTATAGAATTTCTTGCTGATGATAAACTAGACATAACAGAATTAGCCTTAGAAACCAAACTCACAACTGAGGCATACGCTGTATCAGATTCTGTCTTATTAGGCAAATCTTCATGTTCAATAAAATAAGTTACAGCATCTTGTGTATATTTTGCCGTCTCAGAGATACTTATAGATGTATTATATGCCTCAGACAACACAATTTTAATTTCTTCATTACTTGAAGCGCTTGATATTGTTCTATAATCTTTTATTAACTTAGTTAAAAGTTTATCAGTATTATACCAGCTAGTTTGTGCTCTTTTTATATAATCTTTAGATATACTACCGCCACTATTTTTTGCTGACAAAAAACCAGTATTATAATCAAATAAATCATCCAGACCACTCATAACATCCGACATATCTGTTGAAGCTGAGATTAAAGATATTCTAGCGTTTGTATATGAATTATCTAAATTTTCTCTCGCCTTAGTAACATTATTTTCTGCTGTACGTAAATCATCTGGGTCAATAGTCACAAGTTTCTCATATGATATATTTGCACTTTCTAAACTATAAGCAGCATCTGTCGAATCTATTTGAGCGATAAGACCATAAGCTTTTACTTCTTGTCCAGCCACAGCACCAACATATACTATATCACCAGAGGTTTTTGCTTTTATATCTACCTGATTAAGTGCGGAGACCTGACCACTACCAGTCACCGTGGTAACTATACTTCCTTTCTCTACATTAGCAGTAATATATCTAGTTTCAGTGATATTACCTACAAAACTATTATAAATTAAATAAACACCATAAAATAATACAAGGAGTATTATTACACTCCAAATTTTATGTTTTACACCAAGATCTATTATTTTTCTTAAAAAAGTTTGCGTTTTTTTCATACTTTATAATTATCTTATTTCAGGTAATAAAGGAATATTTTTAGGGTCTGGCATAACTCTTATGAGTTTTGCACCAACTGAAATATTATTATCAGGAGATCCTATTACCGCAATAAAATCATCAACTTTTAAGTCACTTAATTTTATATCTTCATTAAATCTCTTTATTAAAGTACTTGTCGAAACTGTAATTATTTTTTCTTTTTGATCTTTATCTAAAACAACTATAGAGTCTGATGATATTTTTATAATTTTACCAACAGCGCCGTGTATAGCTGGAAAATCATCTCTCACTATTCCCATCATTGGGTTATTTCTTTGTCCATTCATCTCTCTAAAATAGTTTTCTCCTGTTCTAAAAGAAAAAGATGCTTTTTTAAAACCCACAAACATTCCAGCCTGAAATGAAACTATTATCAATAAGACAATGCCAATAATAATAGGTACTTTCTCTGTTTTCATCGAACCAAAATATTCTTTTATTTTTTTTATATTCATATCTATTAAATTTTAACTTATAAATGACGACGTTTTTAAATTACTAAATATATATTTTATTGACCATACAAAAATCCATAACGAAACTAATGTTAAAGTTATGGTCACAAAAGGTAACGATTCTATAATTGAATATGTATACTCTTTCCATAAGCCCATTAAAACTGAACTATCAGAAAAAATAAGTGACATATATTCACTAAGACCAGAAACATAATAATCTTTAATAATTAAAATTAAAGAATAAACCATAGCTAATACTGATGTTAGTGAAGTTAAACCTCCAAAAACAAATGCAAAAAAAGCCTTCTTTTTAGCCTCTTTTTCTATATTAAAAATTATTTTTTCTTTTAAACCAAGACTTGGTTCAATAGACAAAAAATATTGTTCTTTACTCATGCAAGTATATACGTATCGAATACTTAAATAGTTGCAGATAAAATGCCTTTCATTTTTATTAAAGCTCTGTTGTGATGGCTTTTGATTGTATTTAAAGGAATATTTAAAATTTCTGATATTTCATTAAAATTTAAATCATTCATATATCTCAAGATGATGACTTCTTTTTGTATAAAAGATAATTTAGACAAAACATCTTCAATTAATTTTTTATTTTCTCCGCCAACAAAAACTTCATCTGGTAACAATTCTTTATCTATGAGATTATCCTCTAAAATATTATCCCCCTCTTCATTATCAAATTTTGAAAATGGTATTTCATTCTTCTTTCTTAAAAAATCAATACAGGTGTTTCTGGCTATAGCAAAAATCCAAGTCTTAAAACTTTTTTCAATATCAAATTTTTTTAAACTTTTCCAAACTTTTAAAAAAACTTCTTGGGTAATATCTTCTGCATCTTTTTTATTTCCAACTAATTTATATGAAAAATTTAGAATAGACTTAAGATAAGTATCAACAATCAGAGAAAAAGAGTTTTCGTCCCCATCAAGATATCTATAAATAAGATTATTATCATTAGGTAACATATTTTGTTATTATATACTCATAAAAACAAAAAAGAAAAGGTTGGTCGCTCCGCGACCAACCTTTTTTTTCTTTACCAACGACCAGAAGAAGAAAGACTGACACCATGAAGTCTCCTCCTCATTCCTTCTTCACAATCAAAACATTCGATTTTCCCCTTTTTGATTCTTGAACCTGAAAGGGGTTTTCCACAACGACAACGATTAGGACTTTTTTTCCGATCACTCTTCGAAAAGTGTTTTCCCGAAAAAGACATACTTCCTCGCTTTCTTTGTTTTGAAACGTTTAAGTACTTCTTGATTCCATGATAAAAAATAACATTTTTATATTTTTTTGCAAGAGAAAATATATGAATTAAAAATCAAATAAACACCTTCCTTGCCCTGTAAGAACAATACTAATTGAATATATAAATATGCTATAATATTTTATAATAAATTTATATTACTAAACATAAATCATAAATATGTCAGATCAAATTACCAAAAAACAAACTGATGAATGGCTCATCAAATTATTTAAAGATGTTGATATAATACTTACTCCCAACATATCAGAAATCAATTGGTCTGCTACGACAGATTTTCAAGTTTTTAGTGAATTCTTGATCGATGATATTCAGAAAATGCAAGGGGGGTTAAAAAACCCTAATGATGAATATTTTTACTATGTTTGTCGACACACTTTTAACATAATGGACTGGATTAAACTTATTGTCGATGCTGGTTTCCTAAACTTTAGAGATATCTTTGAAAATTTATTCAATGAAAAATTCGGAGATAAACATATTTTACAAAATATTTACGACACTTGTTTTGAGAAGTGGATTTATCAAAAAAATGGCCAGTATAAAATTGGAGAAAACTTCTATAATATTCTTAAGGATAAAATCTATTACCACAATCGTTTTGGTCAGTGGTTTGAAGTTGATAGAACAACAGCTTTTGATCTTAAACAGAGTAAAAAAATCATCGAAGATAGTGATACTATTGATCATTTAAATAATGATTATAAAGAGACACCGTACGATACTATTTTAAAAAAATGGGAAAATAAACAATATCAAGGAGTATTACCGGATAATTTTTTACGATTTAATAACAAAGAAACAAGTCCGGAATCATATTTTGATTTTACGATAGAAAATATTAAAACATTATTAAAAAATCCAGTATCAATCACAGAGCTAGAACGCTGGAATGGAGGTGAAATTATAGATCTTGAACATATCATAAAAATCAGTTCTCTTGTATTGGACATGACCACAAAAATACGAAAAGATGATAATCATGTTATATATCTTTTGCGAGATTGTCTAATGTTTTATGAAGCACATAAAACTATTGATATCTTAAATTCAGAAGAAACTTCTGCTGACCAAATACTTATTGGTAGAAAATTACTTAGTCATAAATTAAGAGAGGGTGGGTATTATGCTGTAACACTTGAAGCCCTTTATAATGCACACAAACGCTATCCTACAGATTTTACAGATTTTTATAACGAATATGCACGACTAATGGATATGTTTGTTTCTTTGAATTCAGAGTTTGCGACAATAATATCCAATCTGGCTGGTTATATCAAAAATCATATAAAAACAGATAAAAGCAAAATAATTATTTTTGATATAGGATTTCAAGGATCTATAGCACTTTTAACAAAATATATAATAGACCATCATATTAATTCGTCTAATACAAATAGTAGAATAGAAACTGATATAAAAATCGGAGTAGGTGCTGAGTGGTCAAAAAAATTGTTTGGTGATAGACATGAGGACGATTATTTCCCTTTTTTAAACCGTGTTCAGTTAATGACGAGAAGTGACGAACTATATCATTACAAAAAAGATAGCCTCAACTCCGGTAAACTACAAGTCATAATGGGAAATGATGAATGGCAACACAAAGCAACGATAGAACTAATAGTACTCGTAATGGTTACCCTACTCGCACATACAGATAAATAAAAAGTTAGAAGAGTATTTTATTCCTTTATATCCAACTAATTTTGGGTGGTTCAGTTCTCGGTTGATTAACATCAAACTTTGGATTGTTATTTTTACTATTACAAACACAAGGATTTTTTTTACATTCCGGGCAAATATTTACCTGATCATTATTGACCGGTTCCACAGGTTTATTTTGATTATTGTTTAGTTTGTCGTCCATATTTTTATATTAAAAATCTTATAAATTATCAGGTACAATTATTATTCTTTTGGAGGATTATCCAGCATGGTGCAACTTTTTTGAATATATTCTTTTGATCGTTCTAAGTTCGCAGGTATGGTTGAAATCATGTGCCCTAATGCATCCTTTGGAGCATCAGCATGTTTTACACGCCCTTGTGCATCAATAGAGATACCAGGAAACTCCTTTGCAATCGGTTCAAGCTCATCCATTGAATGTTGATCTGGTCCTAGTCCTCCAGCTACAGCAAGACCGAGACCAGGAAGTTCTTTCTTGATTAATCTTAGTAACGGTAAAAGCCCCTCCGATTCAATACCCACACCCTTCCCCATACTTGTATCAAGTAAAACAAAGTCAATTGAGCCACCATACTCACGAAGCCTTTCAACTACTTTTTGTGGATCATTGTCGACTTCTTTGAGCGCAAACCGGCCAACTTGTAAAATAATCGCCAATTGTTGATGTTTAACTTTGAATGCCTTAAGTTCCTCTATATTTGGCCAAGTAACATCAATTTGAATTGCGTGCAAGTTTTCTCCTCCATATTTTACGACCAATTCTAGATTAGCAAAAATATCTTGCCCTTTATTAGGTCCGTACAAATCGGCATAATGTACAGTGTTTAAAACATCTGGGTCATCAATAAACCCCCCTGACACAGCTTCTATAGACGGAAATACTTCGCGTACTCCATCGCACTCTGGAATACCACGGCCTCTTTCAGGATTTAAAGTAAGGGGGTGAGTCATAACACCAATCATAACTTTTCGATTTGAATTTTTTCGTTCTTTCCGAAGTTCGTCTGCCATAGCTTTGGCCTCCTCTGGACTATAAACATCACAAATACCGGAGTAACTCTTACACGTCTCTATTACCCCACTATTTTCTAGTCCACCTTCTTCATAAATTTTTATTTTTTCTATATCTGTCATATTGTTATAATAGCATTTTTTACCTAAGTAGTTTTTTCCCAAACTTCACCATCATCTGATAATTTCATTTCAATTTCATCTCCTTTAAACATCCTCTTTCCTTCATCACTCCACCCATGATCAGATTTTCTTTCTCCTCTTACTCGTTCAATCTCATCATAGAATCTATCCCAAATATTTGTCTTGTCTGACTGTGGTAAAAGCTTAATATATGGATTCTCACTCTTATGTTTAACCCCCCGACTACCAATATTTATTCCGGCAACAATACTTTCACCATTTGATAATCGCCATTCCCTATATAACCATCTTATTCTTATAATTCTTTTTTCTTCTTCATTAATACAATCATCAAGTTCTTTACTTAATTTCTCAAATCTCCCTTTAATTTTTTCATATCCATCGTAATCTTTTACCAAACCAATAAACTCCTCTTCATTATATAAACCAGCAAGCAATTGTCTTGCCAATGGTTTGATTTCCTCTATTTTTTGTAGATGTTCTTTTTCTCTCTTTTTTCTTTCGGGTGCAGTAAGCCATGTCATAATTTTCCAATTTAACTTCTCACTTAGACTTTCCTTAGGTCTTTCATCTATTTTGGGATGTAAATCATCTTGACCTTTTTCTTTATCATCTGACTGATTAAATTGTGGTTGTTCAAAATTCATATTTTTAGATATTTTATTAAGTATCAATATTTTATAATGTATATAATTATAACAAATAAAAAATTATATCATAATTCTAACGTCTATCCCCTAGCAAAAAACAGCCCTTATACTGAGCTGTTTTTTATTTTGTGCGCCGGGTAAGAACATGAGTACATTTCTCTCCCTCGACTAAAACTTTTTCGTCAAAAAGTTTTGTCTGGTCACCAGCTCGCGATTCGGCTTGCCAGCCTCATAACGCTCCGCTGTTCGAGTCTTACACGTAAGCCAAACTGTTGGAATTAATACATCAATTTGGTTGAAAGTTATTTGAAAATAATTATAAATTATAAGACTATTTCCTTTGTTTTGAGACATAATTCATGTGTATGCAAAAAATACATGTGAAATCAAAGTGTTGTA
>JBAZYH010000002.1:0-106722 GCA_041659365.1 Minisyncoccota bacterium
TGCTTCGTCGTTCTCGGGGATTAAAAAATGAAAAATCATTATCAAAATGGGTAAAAGAATTTATTAGACTCAAAAGTAAAATAACATGTAATGCAAAAATTCAACCAAATTGATGTATTAATACTAACTGCTTTGCTCATGTGCGAGATTCGAAAGATTTTTCCATACGAGCTTTTGCGAGGAGGAAAAATACCTGGCTATGTAATAGCCGAATCTCGTTTATTAAAATAGTTGAATCTTTTTTAGCTGATCGTAATTTAAACTCGTAATCACTTTTAAAATAAACACTGGAAACAGTTTTTTGTGTTTAAATAGAAAAGTAAACTATTTCGGTTGAAAAAAAATTTAATTAAGCTATTCTTAAATTAAGAACAATTTAATTTATTAATCAATGGAAGAATTACCAAAGCCACCAGAATTTATCGTCTTAGATGATACTGAAAAAAATAATGTAGTAGAAAAACCTCTTATAAAAGAGGGGGTAGATTTTATTTTTGAAAAATTTCCAGAACTTGCTTCTATTGGTAATAAAGAACAGTATTCTCAGTATTTAGATTCTGTTTTTCCAAGTAGTACAATTAAAGATATTTTATATCATGGATTGCCCACTATAGAGAATAGGGATGATTATTTTAGAGATGGTAAAGATGGGGATGATATAAGGAGTTGGGATTTTTTTTATAAGAACAGAGAAAGGGCTTTGAATGTAGGACAGGAAGTATATGTAGTAATTGTTGATTCTAATGTAGATTTTAATTCACCAGAAATTATATATAAAAGTGGTCCAACATATAAAACAGAAAATAGCGCTATTGTTATAGAACAGGGTGGTGATGAATTTGTTTTTAAGAATAAAAGGCAAATACATATTTTAGGTTCAGAGAAAGATCTTGTATCTTTTAAAGGCTTTGTTGAAAAACTAAAAATATAAATATATAGTTAAATAAAGATAACATTACTTGATATCTTATTTTTCATCTTTGGTATTTTTGTTATAATTACACCATGGATAAATTAAGAGATGCTACTCTCGTATTTTTAATAAAAAAATCTCAAGGCAATATAACTAATATTTGCTTAGCTATGAAAAAACGTGGTTTTGGTGTAAATAGATGGAATGGGGTTGGTGGAAAAGTAGAAAGTCTAAAAGAGACAATTGAGGAAGCTGCAAAAAGAGAAACTAAAGAAGAAATAGATGTTTCAGTAGAAAACTTAAATAAAGTTGCTGAATTATCATTCTATTTTCCTCATAATCCATCTTGGGATCAAAAAGTCCATGTTTATTTTGTAGAAGAATGGGACGGTAATCCCAAGGAGAGCGAGGAGATGAATCCAGAATGGTTTATCTTAGAAAAAATACCATATCTAAATATGTGGCCAGATGATATTTTTTGGTTACCAGAAGTTTTAAAAGGTGGTTTAGTAAAAGCGGTATTTAAATTTGGAGAAAATGACATCGTTCAAGATAAGGAAGTGAATATTGTAGAGTGTTTATAAATGATATTATTAATATTTATTTAATTTAACTTAAAACATGAAAAACTATGAACAAAAAGATTTTTCTTATTTATTAGGAATACAAGGTTTTAGTGATATTTTACTTGCAAACCATTTTTCTCTTTATGGTGGTTATGTAAAAAATACTAATTTATTATTAGAAAAAATATCGACTATTGAAAAAAGTTCTATAGAATTTAACGAATTAAACAGAAGATTTTCTTGGGAATTTAATGGAATGAGATTGCATGAATTATATTTTGAAAATTTATTAAAAGAAAAAAATGATTTAGATAAAAATAGTAATTTATTTAAAGAAATCTCAAATAATTTTGAGACTTATGATAAATGGTTTGAATCATTTAAAGCATTGGGAATGATGAGAGGAATCGGTTGGGTTTTATTAGTTAAAGACAAAAGAACAAAAGAACTTATAAATATTTGGATAGGGGAGCATAATGTTGGGAATTTGTGTGACCAAGATATATTATTAGTAATGGATGTTTGGGAGCATGCTTATATGACAGATTATGGTATTAAGCGTTTGGATTATATAAATAATTTTATGAATAATATTAATTGGTTAGAAGTTGAAAAAAGATTTTTATAAAAATATTGATTAGAAAAATAAAGTTATGATATAATATTCTTAGGTCAAATTATTAATTTAATTATCCTAAACCAAAAATCCTAAATAAAATATTAATTTTATCAGGTAAATAATTTTGGTCGGACAAAGGAAATGGCAAAAGGAGTATCTCATAAGAAAGAAGCTAAGAAAGCTAAAAAAGCAAAGAAATAGTTTTCTGGGTTTAAATTAAAACGGCAGAAGCTCAATGAGTTTCTGCCGTTTTTTGATTATTGATTATATAGACCTTGGTTCCTTTATCGTCCTGCGTTTAACTTTTGTTAACAAGATATCAATAATATTTACTTTGACTCTTTCGGTACAAGAAGGAGAAATTTGTCTAAGATTTCTATCTTTTGTATTTACAGATAACACCGTTGGTGTTTCGCCAACAAGCTTGAGGCACGGTACGTGCTTGGTGGTACCGTTTTTCTGTTTGTTATACTCAGAACCACAAGCCAACAAATCATGTTTTTCTAATAATTCTGGTCTATGTATTGCCAGATTTATCACTTCTATGAGAGTTAGTGGTTTTTGGCCCTTTTTTTTAATTTCCATTAGAGCCACATCTGCGTTACATCCTTTCATGTAGAGATTAATATCTACACCGACGATACAGTGTGGATACTTGTTGTCTTCAGTTGTTTCTTCTTCTGAATCCGTAACCCCTCTAAGATCTAGATCAAAGCTGCCGCTTCGACCTTTATACCTTATAAAGGTTAGTTGTTTGGCTTTTGTTATTCCGCAGTCTTTATTACAAGACGGAATCGGAAGAAAAGGTATTATTGATTCACTGAGACCTAGTTTGATTATTCTTTTTGCGGTTTTCTTTTTTATCCCTCTTAGATAAGAAAACTGTGCCATCAATTCTTCTCTGTTTAGCAGTTCCTGTAACTTTCTAAGTACCGCGATGTAAAAACTCTTAACTTTTGCGAGTTTTGCGTTTTTGTTACCCATAAAACCTCCTGTAAAAGAACGACTTCCACAAAATAGTGGAGATATCTATTTGAGACCGTCTCAAACAGTTTCTGATTAAAATTATTACACCGCTTTGGGTGTTGGTCAATGAATAAAAAGTAGATACTATGTTGTAGTATCTACTTTTTTAAAACGTGGCTATATTTGAGGTTTAATCTCCTTTTTGCTTTTGTAATATAGATACAAGATATAACAAATTTCTAGTATACCAAGTGTATTCAAAAACATTATAATTATAAAAATCGTTAGATGGTTATTCCTAGCTGATTTCCATAGGGCTATTGTTTTCCACACGACTGACCATATCATGAGTGGTATGATCCATGGGTTTTGTAGAATCATTGTTGTGATAGCCTCGCTAAATTGTTGTGTATTCATATACTATTAATTATATACTATTTATTTTTACATGTTAATAATAAAATTTTGTTGTATGAATTTTTCAAATAAAAGTGTAGAATTAGATTATTATGATCCCGTTAGAGATTTAATAGTTACAAAAATGAGTTTTAACGGTATTAAAGTATCAAATTTAGAAAAGATTATAAATAGTAAGTTATTTACGGAACGCTTCATGGATTAGTCATTAATGAGGCAAAATATTAAAAATTAAATAGATAGATCGCGAATTTCAATAAGAAAGAGCGTTCCTATCTCTAACGGGATGAAATATTTAGGAATAGACTATGGTGAAAAGAGGGTGGGAATTGCCATTTCTGATAATGAGGCAAAAGTTGCTTTTCCAAAGGTTGTTTTAGAAAATAACCAAGATTTGTATAAAATAATTAATAATTTATGTCTAGAAAATGAGGTTAATTCTATTGTTATAGGTGAATCTAAGAATTATAAAGGTGAAGACAACAAAATAAGTCCCAAAATAATTGTTTTTAAGAGGGAATTAGGGAATATTATTAAAATCCCTATGTTTCTTGAACCAGAATTTATGACATCTTTACAAGTTGAAAATACTTTTGGTAAGACAGATATGCTAGATGCTTCTGCCGCTTCTATAATCCTTCAAACTTTTATGGATAAAGATAGGAGTAGACAAGAAAAAAAGAAAAAGGAAGAGGAATCTAAGATTGTGGATAAAAAAATAAATTATGATGATTTTAAGAAAGTCGAAATGAAAGTCGGTAAGATACTTACTGTAGAAGTTGTGCCTGGTTCTGATAAACTTTATAAACTTTCAGTAGATTTTGGGCTAAAACCATCAGTAGATGGTTCGCCCGAGCTTCATGATATAAGGCAGATTCTTTCTGGTATTGCGTATTATTTTCCTGAAAGCCAGATTTTAGTTGGTAAAAAGGTTGCTTTTGTAACAAACCTTGAATCGCGACCTCTTATGGGGTTTTCTAGTAATGGTATGATACTTGCTGTAAAATCTGAAGAGAAACTAGCTCTTATGGAAGTACCTGATTTTGTTAAAGAAGGTAGTATTTTGGGTTAATTTTATTATATGGACTTAATAAATAATTTAATAAATTTGCTAGATCCGATGACAATCATAAAGACCGTCGGTCTTTTGGGTGTGTTTTTTATTGTATTCGCTGAGTCAGGATTATTTTTTGGATTCTTTTTACCTGGTGACTCCTTACTTTTTACTGCTGGGTTTCTTGCCTCACAGAATTTTTTAAATATAAATTTTCTTTTTTGGGGTTCATTCATTTGTGCTATTTTGGGAGATAGTGTTGGCTATTGGTTTGGCAGAAAAGTTGGTCCTAAGATTTTTAACAAAGAAGATTCTATATTTTTTCAAAAAAAACACATAGAGAGAGCACAGAATTTTTATAATAAACATGGAAATAAAACTATATTTTTGGCCAGATTTATTCCGATTATTAGAACTTTTGCTCCAATAGTTGCTGGTATAGGTAATATGAATTATAAGAATTTTGTTACTTATAATATTGTCGGGGCTTTCGTATGGTCATTCTCTACAGTTTTCTCTGGTTATTTTTTAGGACAAATTATCCCTGGTGTAGATAAATATTTGTTACCTATCATATTGGTCATAATAGTTATTTCTTTTCTACCCATTGTTTTTGAAACATTAAAAGCAAGAAGTAAAAAATAATTTGTGAACATTATTTTGAAAAGTCATTTCCGAAAGACTATTTTTTTGATATAATTTATATTAGTTTATGAAATCTAATTTTATTAAAAAAATAATTTGTGTACCAAATTATCTTTCCATGCCTACGGTTGGAGTAGATATTGGTAATCGTTTTATTAGATATATAGATTTAAATAATAAAAAAGGTAAGTTGTCTTTAAAAAGATATGGTGAAGTAGCTATTCCTTCAGGAGTTATAAAGGATGGTGAAATACTAAATAAAGACATCTTAGTTAATTTGTTAATAGAGTTGAAAAAACAATTTTCTTCTGATTTTATAAATATTTCCATACCAGAAGATAAAAATTATATATTTAATATAAAAATACCTAAGGTTCCAGAAAAAGAGATAAGACAAATTTTAGAGTTTAAAATAGAAGAAAATGTCCCTCTTAAGCTAGACGAATCTTATTTTGAGTATGAGATTGTTGAGGAGTTTTCAGATAAGAAAGAATTATTTTTAAATGTTTCTGTTGTACCTAGGAAAATGATTTCAGAGTATTCAGAAATATTTGGTCTTGCTGGGCTTTATCCTCTTTCTTTTGAAACAGAATCAAGGATGACGGCTTTTTCTGTGATACCTAAAGGTAGTAAGAAAACTTTTATGATTATTAATATAAAAGATGATTCCGCTGTACTTTCTATTGTATCCGGAAGAACAGTCTGTTTAACTTCAACTGTTTCTATAGGGAACTATTCAATTATAGAAAGTTTATCAAAGTCACCAGAATATAAAGACAAAAAAATAGATAAATTGCCAGATGATTTTTTCTATTCAAACAAGGGTTATGATATTAATGCATTTAATTCTTTATTGAACATTTTTTCTGTGTTTAAAGACGAAATAGAAAAGTTTACTAATTATTGGTTATCACAGGATGATAAAACAAAAAATAATTTTTCAATTGAAATAGAAAAAGTTTTTATTTGTGGAAGAAGTTCAGCTTTACCAAGTTTTAGGGAACACATAATACAAAACCTCAATGTTCAAATTGAATTGGCAAATGTGTGGCAGAACGTTTTTAAGTTGGAGGATGTTGTTCCAGATATAAAGTTTGTTGATTCTTTAGACTACGCTATACCTATCGGGCTTGCTTTGATTTCACATAAAAAAGATGCTTAATTTTATTCCAGAGAAAAATAAAGGTAAGATAATAACTGAATATTTTTTCAGGTTTTTTACGTACTTTTTGTTGTTTAGTTTTTTTACTCTTGTAGTCTTAATTTCTTTGTTCTTACCTTCAAATTTTTATTCTAAATATAAAAATAATAATATTTCTGGTCAACTCTCATCTATTAAGGGTGAAGTGGGGGAAAACAATGAGGATCCTATAGAAATAATAAAAGATGTTAATAAATATGTGAAAATATTTGTGAACGAAAAGGAGAAAACACAATTTAGTGATATTATTCAAAAAATTATATCTTTAAAAAATAAAAACATAAAAATTTCATCAATTTCTGTAATTAATGATGTCGGTGATACTGTAAAAATAGTAATAAATGGAATTTCTGGTACTAGAGATAGTCTGACTTCCTTCGATAGAGAGCTTAAAAATGAAGGATATTTTCAAAGTGTAGAATTGCCTGTTTCAAATCTTATTAAAAATATTGATTCTGATTTTACTATGACTTTAATTTATAAGAAATAAAATGCCAAAGAAAAAAACAAAGATAATATTAATGATCTTATTTATACTAAATTTGGTTTTAATCATTATTTTTTGTGGTCTATATTTATATATGAGAAATCAGACTATAGATAGCAACAATAAGGAAGATCAGATTAAGAATGAAATAAAAAAGCAAGAATCTAGATCATTTATGCAGAAAGATTTAGATGATGCTAATATCTATAAAAATAAGATTAATGAATTTATTATAAAAGAGGGAGATATTGTGGGTTTTATAAAAATATTAGAAGACATGGTTTCTAGTAGCGGTTTAAAATCCGAAGTAAAAAGTGTGTCTGCCGAATCAAATGATGATTTGGGGGTAATAAATTCAGAGTATATAAGAGTTAAGCTCGATGTTACAGGAGGATGGAACAATATCCAATTCTTTTTGAAGCTTATAGAAAATTATCCTTTAAAAATAGATATTGATAAAGTTTTTTTGACCAAGTTTTCAGATTATGAAGCAAGAAATAAAGAAATGCCACAATGGCTAGGAAGTTTTGAATTTACGGTAGTTAAATTGAAGGACAATAAATAACATGTCAAAAATAAAAAACATCTTTGAAAATAATATTTCTGGTAGTAGTTATATTTCTAAAAAATTTATATCTCCTTGTAGAGATTGGTTTATTCTTATTATCTTACTAATTTTGATGATAATATCTTCTATTATTTTTGATATTATTACTTACCAAAAAATTGTAAAAGGGGAAATGTATGTAACTGTAGAAAAAGAAGAACTTACTCTTGTGAATCTTGACGCCGATAAATTAAAGTTGATTATAGATAATTTCGAGCAGAAGAAAGAGTCTGTATCTAAGATGAAGATTGATATTCTCGCTGACCCATCAATGTAGTAGATATTTTAAGTATAATAAATTTGATTTATCTTAAAAAATCTGTTATTCTACTTTTTGTGCTTATGTTGTTTGCCTTTGTAGTTCAATGGATAGAACAGAGCTCTTCTAAGGCTTTGATGTAGGTTCGATTCCTACCAGAGGCACAAAAATAAGAAAACCGACTTTTTGGGTCGGTTTTCTTATTTTTGTGCCTCTGGAGTAAGCAACTAGGATGTTGCTTACGTTAGGAATCGAAGCCCCATTGAGCCGAACTTAGAGTGTAATCACGAATAAGTGAGCCAATGGGGGTACTGAAGCTGTAAGCTTCGATAAGTGTACTCACGGTCCTACTAATTCGTCGTCTTCTATTGTTTGGGGTGGGACCCGAAGAATAGGATTCGCGCATTCACAGCCCTACTTCGTTCGTCGTTTTCGTCTTTTCGAGCTTGGGATAGGACCCAAGGGAGAAAAGTTGTATTTATGGTTTTAGTATTTATTTTAATTGTATTTAAAATTTAGGGATGGGACCTGAAGTTTTAAAATTAGTAATATTTTCCCCCATTCTTTTTTAAGAAAACTGTATTATAATAATAGCATTATGGAATTTATTTTTATTATTGGTGGGGTGATAATTTTATTAATGGTATTGAATCTTCGTGGTAGGGTACAGAAGTTAGAAGAATTTATTAAAAATGGTGCTGTATCTAAATCGGAAGCTAATCCCCAGTCGACCGAGACCGTAGCACAACAGTCTATAAGTGCGGAGTCTTTGATTGGTTATATTCAGCAACAACTCAAACAAGGTATTACTTATGGAGAAATACAAAGAACTCTTCTTTTTAATGGTTGGAGTACATCAGATGTTGAGATAGCTTTTAAAGAAGCTGTATCTTCTAACCCAAATTATAATATTCCTCTTGTCCAAACAGAGGGGGATTATTCAGATAAATTTGTTAAATGGTTAAAAGAAGATTGGTTGCTTAAATTAGGTGCATTCTTCCTTCTTATAGGATTCGGATGGCTTACAAATTATGCTTTTAGAAATGGTTGGATAGGACCCATGGGCCAGATTTCTCTTGGTATTATTGCTGGTTCTTTGTTTATAATGCTTGGGTGGTGGAGAATACAGAAGTATGTAAACCAAGGAGGTGTTTTTATGGTTCTCGGTTCAACAGTTGTTTTGTTGACTATATTTGCTGCGAGGGAAGTCTATGGTTTTTTTACGCCAACATCTGCTCTTGTTGTAATGTTTTTGAGCACTGTATTTATTGGACTTGCTAGTGTTAAATATAAAAGCCAATCTCTTGCTTTGTCAGGCTTGATTTTAGCTGGTATTGCACCATTACTTACTAATTCACCAACGACTAATTATATTGGATTATTCTCATATTTATTTGCCGTGATTCTTGGTGCGATTTGGATTGTTTTTTTGACTGGGGGAAGAAAGCTAACCTTAGCTGCCCTTATTCTTGTAACATTTTATAGCCTACCTCACATTTTTCACTTTGCGATTGCTGATAAAGGTACCCTACTTATTTTCGCTTATGCATTTACGGTTGTATTTTTTATAACAAATACAATGGGTATTTTGAAACTAAAAGATAAAGAAATTATTCCTGATCTTATAACAGCTATGGGTAATGGATTATTTATACTTATTTGGATAATAACTGCTGCACAAGATGAATGGAAGAGTCTTATAATAGCTTTGTGGATGGTAATATTTACAGTTGGAGCTTTCATAATATTTAAAATTACAGAGAGGAAAGAACCTTTCTATGTTTATGCAGGTGTTGGTATTGCTATGTTGGCGACAGCAACCACTGTAGAGTTAAAAGGTGTAGCGCTTACTATCGCTTATATTGTTGAGGCTGGAATGATACCTCTTATAACATATTTAGTTTTGAATGAAATCAAACTTGCTGAGCGTATGAGTTTGCTTTTGATAGGACCAATTGCTCTGTCTTTTGGTAGTATAGTTTCATCTTCTTGGTCAACGGGAGTACTTCATAAAGATTTTTTTGTAATACTTCTTTTGGGAGTAACTTTGTTGGGCTTGGGATTATTTTTCTTAAATAGTTACCATGAAAATGGTAATTCTGAGTCACAAAAACCTAATCCATTATTATTAATAGCTGGTTCGATATATATTTATATTCTGATATGGCTTTCTCTACACGCAGCATTAGATAATGATTCAACTGCAATAATGTTTTCACTTGTTATTTACACTATTATTGGGTTGGTAACATATTTTTATGGTTTATCTAATGGATACAATACAATTAAAATTTATGGCGGTATACTTTTAGGTTCTGTTGTAGTCAGATTACTTCTGGTTGATGTATGGAGAATGGAGTTATCAGGTAAAATTATCATGTTTTTCCTTATAGGAGCTTTGCTTGTAAGCACTGCCTTCTATAGAAGAGGGAAGAAATCAGAAATTTCAATTAATAATTAATAAAATATGAAATTAAACATATTATTTTTGTCGATGGTTCTTTCCGGTTTTGTTTTTACAGCTAATGCTCAAGGCGCGGTGCAAAGCACAACATCTTCTGCAACTAATGCTTATCGTTTTTACAAGGATGTAGACAATATATCTATAAAAGTACCAACTGTTGTTGTGGTTCCTTTTGCAGATGAATTTATAGAGCGTTTTGATTTTGTTGTCTTAGACAAACAGACAAATTCTTTTGAACCATATTTTTTTAAACAAGAAATATCTACAATAGAGAATACGGTTTCTGTTGTTGCAAATCAAAATACCGGTAATATAAATCTTATAAATGATAATAATGCTGAAACTTATGTTGATTTTCAATTATTAAATGATATTCAAGGTAAAGTTCAGTTTATTTTATCAAGTCCGAATATGATTACTTCATCGGCACTTACTATTTTACTTGATAATAATGTTGCATTGCCAAATTTTGTAGAAGTTCGTGCTGTCGTCGGTGGTCAAGAAAGAATAATTGTTGCAAATAAAAGGATGGATGAACAAACAGTTAATTTTTTAAAGACTACATCAAATAAATGGATTGTTAATTTTAGTTACAGCCAGCCTCTTCGTATTAGTGAATTGAAATTACAGCAAGATGGTGTTATAAAAACAAATACTAGATCTATTAGATTTTTAGCTCAACCAGATCATTCTTACCGTGTTTATTTTGATCCTGATAGAGTTTCAGTAGTTTCTGTTGGTGAGGCTGGTAATTTATATTCTACAAAGGATGTTTCTGTATTATCTCTTGTTTCTTCAAAAAATAATCCTAGTTATATTATTGCAGATATCGATAATGATGGAGTAGCAGATATCTTAGATAATTGTGTTTCTGTTTCTAATTTTGATCAAAAAGATATAAATTATAATGATAGAGGTGATGTGTGTGATGATTTTGATCAAGATGGAGTTATTAACTCTAAAGATAATTGTTCAGATAATCCTAATAGGAATCAAACAGATACAGATAGCGATGGTATAGGTGATGTCTGTGATAAAGAGGAGAGTAGGGTAACAGAAAAATATACTTGGCTACCTTGGGTGGGGATTACTTTTGCGGTGTTGGTGCTTGTGGTACTGCTTGCTTTGATGGGAAGATCGACTTTTAAGAAAGAGGAGGGGAAATAAAATAAGAAAAAACCGCTGGAAGGCGGTTTTTTTGAGTTTGAAAAAGATTATCTTTTTTAGATTTAAATAATTTTAGATAGCTCTAAAATTTAATTGAATCTAGAATTTTATTAAATGCCTTCACAATATTCGGAGTCATTTTTTCAAAGTCTACATCCGTAATTATCTCTATAATTCTATTTTTATTAACAATACTATAAGATTTATAAGAATTTCCCATCACATAGTAAATCTCAGCTTCAGTCCAAAAATGTTGAGCAAAAGAAATAGTTGTTGATGAAATTTCTAGTGTCTCAATTCCACTATCTTGGATTGCAATAGTTGGATATTCTTTAGTTAAATATAGTTTAAGATCTTGTGGACAGATATCTCCACAATCTTTGACAAAAATACTTGTTCCGCCCCAAAAGGTAGTTGCAATGTTTCCGGGAATAATAGGATCAATCCTAATAATACGGACTCCTTGATTTGTTGTTGTACTAGTTACTTCAGAAATTGAAGAAGGGTACTCAAAAGAAATCATTATTTTAGAATCAGTATATAATTTAAAATTTGGAGTATTTGCCCTCAGTTCAAGTATCTTGTTAAGTTTATTAGCATCACAGAATAATTCTTGTTCTTTTTTATCATACTGACAGGCCCTATCAAAAGAAGCCACGTCGTCTTCTTTAAAAGTAGTTATATTATTAATTTTTTGTATGAAGTATATACCTGCCGAAATAATTAAAACTACTCCAAATAATGCAGTTATAGTAATTTTATTTTTCATATATTTATAGAGTATTTTATATTTTGTATTTTGTAAAGAAAAAATTTCTCCTTTGGGTCCATTTTCAAACTCAAAATAATACAATTTTCAAACTTCAGGTCCCTCCCCGAAGTTTAAAATACGACGAAACGGAATGATACAGGAATCTCGAATGAGTCTTTCCCTTGGGTTCCAACCCAAACTCGAAATGGGTTGTACAGGAATCTCGAAGCTTACAGCTTCAGTATCACGAGTTTTTTCTTACTAGAAAAACTCTCGATCCCGACTCACTCGCCTTCGCTCGCTCCGTCTTTGAAAAGCTCCAAGTATTCTCTTTTCAACCCCATTGGCTCACTTATTCGTGACTACACTCTAAGTTCGGCTCAATGGGGCTTCGAGTCCTGACGTAAGTGCTATCCTAAGCACTTACTTATCGCCCAGATACAAAAAATAAAAATCTGCAATTAAATTTGCAGATTTTTATTTTTTGGTGGGCGGTATAGGACTCGGACCTATGACCTTCCCAGTGTAAATGGGTTGCTCTACCAACTGAGCTAACCGCCCAGTAAACATTTTTTATAATAGCTTATTTACATTATATTATCAAGTAGATTGTGATATTTGAACCCCTGTGGTATACTTATATACAATAATACTCACATGAAGAAAAATAAAAAAAAGGAAGCCATTAATTTAAGAAAAAAGGGACAATCGGTAAAGGAAATTGCAAATAATCTTAAAGTTTCAAAATCAAGTGTGAGTGTTTGGGTAAGATCTATCGATTTGACGAGCAAACAACAAAAGATATTATCCCATAGAAGTTCCAGTAGTATTGTTACTGAAAAAAGAAGGGGTACTCGCTTATCTAATGAGTTGATAAAGAGAAATATTGTTATAGATGAAGCAAAAAAAGATATTGATAATTTATCTATTTATGATTTGAAGATTATTGGGTCTATGTTATATTGGGCTGAAGGTAGAAAACGTGGAATGAGAATAGCAAGTTTTTCAAATAGTGACCCCTTGATGATAAAAGTTATCATGCGTTTTTTCCGAGAAGTTTGTGATGTTCCAGAAAGTAAGTTTAGAGGACATATTCACATTCATTCACACCTTTGTGTAAAAGATTCTTTAAAATACTGGTCCGAAATAACTAAAATTCCGCTTAAACAATTTTATAAGACTTATTGTGTACCAAGTATATCAAGTAAAGGTAAATCTGACTCTCTACCAAATGGCACTCTCGATATACATATATGTAGTTCGGCATTATATTTAAGAATTATGGGATGGATTAAGGGTACAACAGAGAGACTTATTAAATAAAAAATATTAAATTTATGAAAATTCCAATATTATATGAGGATAAAGACGTTGTTGTGATAAACAAGCCAGCTGGACTTGTTGTTCACCCTGACGGAAAAACCAAAGAGAAGACTTTGGTTGATTGGATTTTGAAGGAATATCCTCGTACGAAAAACGTTGGTGAGCCTACATTATTAAAAGATGGAACAGAAATAATAAGACCCGGAATCGTACACAGAATAGATAGAGAAACCTCCGGAGTTTTGATAATTGCAAAAAATAAAAAATCTTATGAATTTCTTAAGGAACAATTTAAAGAAAGAAAAGTTCATAAAGTATATCAGGCTTTTGTCTATGGTGTTTTGAAAGATGAAAGAGGTATGATAGACCGTGCTATTGGTAGAAGCCCGACAGATTTCAGAAAATGGTCATGTACAAGGGGTGCCAGAGGAGAGATGAGGGAGGCGATAACTTATTTTAAAGTTTTAAAGAAGAAAGATGACATTACTTTTGTTGAGGTGATGCCTAAAACAGGTAGAACTCATCAAATAAGAGTGCATTTTAGTGCGGTGAACCACGCTGTTGTTCAGGATGAACTTTATGCACCAAGATTTTATTTGGAAAAAGAAAATCAGCTAGGTTTTAAAAGGACTGCCCTTCATGCAAGACAGTTAGAAATAACGATCCCTTCTGAGAAAGTCCTCAAGATTATAGCTCCTTATCCTAAGGATTTTGAAGATGCTATAAAAGAAATTGAGAAATAAACTTAAATACTATTGCTTAAAATGGTCTTATATGCTAAATTATTACCACTATGGAATTGAAGAATATAAAAATGTCGCCAGTAGATATAGAAGCCAGAAAAAAGATTGATATGAGACCTGGTGATACTGTACGTGTATGGCAGAAAATTCAGGAAGGTGCTAAAACAAGACTTCAAGCTTTTGAAGGTATGGTTTTGGCTATTAAGCATGGAAAAGAGGCTGGAGGAACTTTTACAGTTAGAAGAATTATAGATGAAGTTGGTGTAGAAAGAATTTTTCCTTTATATTCTCCTATTATTGATTCAATTGAAGTATTAAAGAGAGCAAAAGTTAGAAGAGCTAAACTTTACTACGTTAGAGAGAAAGCAACAAAAGAATTAAGAAGACATTTAAGAAGTGAACTCTTACAAGCAAGACAGGAAAACAATACAGACACAGCAAAGAAGGGTGAGGTTAAAGAAGAAAAAGTAGAGGCTCATTCGCAGAATATTTAAAAAGCACGATAAAAGTCCCGCCGTCGCGGGGCTTTTTCTCTACTCGTAAAATTTTTTGGTAAAAATTTTACTCCGTAAGGCTTTTAAAATACTCAGCTTCATTCGCTATCTGTAATGCAATTAATTCGTATGTCTTTGCGAGTAAAACGAAGCAATCCAGGTTTGTATAGTTGAAATTAAGGGTAATATCTAGTAGTATGACTTAAGATAAATGCACGAGTGGCGAAATTGGTAGACGCACTACCTTGAGGTGGTAGCGCCCGCAAGGGCTTGGAAGTTCGAGTCTTCTCTCGTGCACAAAATCAGTAAGGCTGATTTTTTAATGTGCGAGAAACAAGCAAAAGTATTTGCTTGTGTGAGAACTCGAAAGACGGAGCGCGACGGCGCGAGTCGGGGTCGCGAGATTTTTAGTAAAAAAATACTTGTGACCGAGTCTTCTCTCGTGCACAAAAAAGTTTGTTTTAGATATTTAAGAAAAAATAAAATTATGACCAAAATTAAAAAAGAAATCTCTTCTGAAAATTTAGAAAGTCAAAAATATCTAGAATTACAGGAGGCACAGAATGAAGAGGATCGCATCATGGATGAGATAGCTATTGCTTTTTCGTCTATTTCAGATAGGTCTGAGGCAGAAAAAATTGTTTTAGAGAAGTGGATACCTTTGATGGACAAAGCAAGAGATAAAACAGCTAAAGCAATGAGTGTTTGGCATAAAATTATGGACGAGAAAAATAAAGGAAAGGGTGAGGGTCTAGATATTATGAATAGTGGTTTAGATATTTAAAAATAAAAAAATACTTATTAATAAGTATTTTTTTTAGTTTATACACAAAAATTTCTATTTTGTTATAATACAGAAATGAAAATCTTTTTAAGAGTATTGGGTTTATCAGCAATCTGGCTCTCTGTTTGGTCTTTTTTTGTTTTATATTTACAACCACAGAAGATTGACTATATAAACCATTACATAATAACAAGTCTATATTTTCTATTGGTTATTGTTTTTTTAACTACTGTTTTTAAAGAGCAGATAGGAAAATATGTAGATAGATTTACTCCAAGAGACCTTTTGGTGATGTCTCTTTTTTCTTTTTGTGTGATGATTTCCTATTATTTTATAGAACTTTTATGTGATGGTTCTGTTATAAGTGAAATGAGATATAGTTTACCGCAACTCTTACAAATGGATGAAAAGTTTCTTATCACAAAATCTTTTGAAATAATGTTTCAACAAACATTTTTTATGGTAAGTATTTATTATTTGTTTAATGATAAAATTTCTGATTACATAGATATGATCATTTTTGGTCTGTATACTATGATAATTCATATCCCCGTTCTTTTTATTGATGGCTCTGTTGGTAAAATACTTTTCGCTGTTTCATTTTTTGCTGGTGTTATTTTTTCATACTGTATTAATAGATCAAAAAGAGGTTTTGTTTATAGTTATATGATTCATTTTGGTTTTTATGTCTTACTTAGTTCTGTATTTTGGCTTGGTGGATATAAATATATGTTATCTTTAATTTAATAATCCTAAACCAGAATATTAATTTTTTAGTAAATATTTTGGTCGGACAAGTAAGAAATATGTTATACACAAAAAAAGGGGATGATGGAAAGACAAATGTTTACGGTTGTGATCAAAAAATCTCAAAGAGTTCAGCAATAACTGAAGCTTTAGGGTCTTTAGATGAAGCCAATTCGTTTTTGGGGGTATGTAAGGTAAAAACGAAGAATATTGAATATAGAATATTAAATATAGAAATTCATGAAATAATTCATAAAATTCAAAACAATCTTTTTACAATACAAGCACAGGTGGCTGGTGCAGATAAGAAAATCTTAGAAGATGATGTTTTATGGCTTGAAAAGATAATTTCAGAAATAGATAAAGAATTGCCAGAAATAAAATCCTTTTTAATATCTGGCGCAAATGATATTTCTGCAAACTTTGATTTTGCCCGTACCCTTGCACGTAGAGCGGAGAGGAGGGTAGTGGCTGTAAGCGAAGAAAGTATCACAAAGGTAGATTCATTCACTCTTTCATATATGAATAGATTATCGAGTCTTTTGTACGCTTTGGCGAGGTATTTTGCTACTGAGTCTGGTGTCGAAGAATCTCCAACTTATTAAAAGTCCACAGTATTTTGTGTTTACATCAAGACACCGTTTTGATATCATTCTTATATGAAAGAAATAGTTTGTGATATTTGTAAGAAGAAGTTTAAAAGAAAATTATCTCAAATTAATTACTCAATTAATCACTATTGTTCTAAAACGTGTCATTATGAAGCTAGAAGGTTGGGTATTTACACAAAATGTGCCAATTGTAATAATTTGGTTTATAAAAAACTAAAAGATGTTTTGTTATCAAAAAATAAAAAGTTTTTTTGTAGTAAAAAATGTAGTAATAAAGTTATTGGCCAAATGTATTCTAGAGAAAATCATCCAAATTGGAAGGATGGTGAATTCTCGTATAAAGAATATATGAACAAGCAAGATGTGGAGAAAAAATGTGTTTTGTGTAAAAAAGAGAATCCGTTGGTTTTGGTTGTTCATCATTTAGATAAAAATAGAAGAAATAATGATCTAAAAAATTTAATTTGGCTTTGTTATAATTGTCATTTTTTGGTCCACCATTATAAAGAGGAGTCAGATAAAATGCTTAAATATGCCTAAAACAAATTGTGTTATTTGTAATAATGAGTTTTATGCGAAACCTTCAAGTATTATAAGAGGTTGGGGAAGATATTGTTCATCAAAGTGCCAGTACAAGTCGTTTAAAACGGGTATTATTAAAAAGTGCTTTATTTGTGATAAAAAAGTTTACTTAACACCAACCCGTTTGGTAAATTCAAAAAGTAAGAAATATTTTTGTAGTAAATCCTGTCAGACTAAGTGGAGAAATACAGAGTTTGTTGGTTCTAAACACGCAAATTTTAAAGATGGGGGAAAGTCATATCAGAGTATTTTGAAAAGGAATGGTGTTTTACAAGCCTGTTATTCTTGTGGAGAAAAAGATGTTAGGGTATTAGTGACTCACCATGTTGATGAAAATCATGGAAATAACATTATTCAAAATTTAGTATGGCTTTGCCATAATTGTCACTCCATGATACATTATGATAGCTTACAAAAGCAGAAATTTCTTGTTAGATACAATAAGGGATTCTAGTATAATGGTGCCTATAGTTTAGTGGTAAAACTCGGGTTTGTGGAACCTGTGTCGAGAGTTCGATTCTCTCTAGGCACCCAGCGTTTATTTTAGACAATATATCTTTATTTTACTTTAGTTTTTTAGTTCTAACCTAATTAGTTTTTGTTATAAAAATAACTAGTTTTTTGTAGTTACTGTAAATAATTTGTGCTATATTAACTTTAATGAAAATAGCATTTATTCACAATGAAAAGAAAATTGGAACAGGCGCACATTATATAAACGATTTAATGAGTCAAAAGTTGACTAGTTCTAAGATTGATACAAAAAACTTTTATCCCAAAACTTCACTGATTGAAACACCTGTTCATCTAAGTGGAATAAAAAATATTTTATTTTTTTATTCTTTGTTAGAAAAAAGAAAGGAAATATTAAAATATGATCTTATACAGGGAACTACTTATACATCTTTACCATTTCTCGCTTATTCTATCCCCGTAGTCGCTCATTTTGGTTCTACTACTAGAGGTTTTTTGGATTCTACACCCAGAGCTAGTCAGATGGAAAATGGTTGTCGTAAAATTTGGTATAAGCTTAAAAAAGACGGTGCTATATCTGAACTTAATATAAAGACCAGAAAGCCGATGAGAGATATAGCTGATGTTGAAGAATATGTTGCTTCTAAGGCTAGTGCTGTAATTGCTACTTCTGAAAATGTTCGCAGGGAGTTGCTTTTGATGGGTACTAAAACTGAAAATGTTTATCTTATTCATAATGCAATTGAAGATTATTGGTTTGAAACGACAATAAACAAAGATTTACCAACACCAAAGATTGTTTTTCTCGGTCGTTTAGGAAATGATTCTTTTACTTTAAAACTTAAAGGTTTAGATCGTTTAATCTATTTATGGCAAAAATTTCCAATGATAGAAAAAGTTTGTTTGGCTATTACTACGAATAAAACTTTAATAGAATATTTAAAATCAAATATTTCAAAATTAACACTTGAAGTTAATATTAAAAAAGATAATTTACCAGAAAAATTATTGTCGCTTCGTGGTAGTATACTTTTTATATCTTCTCGGTATGAGGGTTTTTCTCTTAGTTTGATTGAAGGTATGTCACAAGGTTTAATACCTATCGCATATTCGGTTGGGGTAGTGCCAGAAATCATACATAATGGTAAGAATGGTTTTATTGTCTCTTCTGTATCTGAAGCTGCAGAAAAGGTCAATGAAATTATGAATAATAAAAAACTTAGAGAAAGTATGTCAGACGAAGCAATAAAGACCTCCAAGCAGTTTTCAAGTGAAAAAATCACAAAAGAGTTGATTGCTTTGTATAAAAAGGTCATTACCGCTTCAAGTTAATTGTAATTCTGATATAATTTTAATCAATGAATCTTTTTATTATTATTTTAGGTATAATTGGTTCCGTTTCCTTATTTTTGTATAGTGTTATTTCTTTTGGTAAAATCATTAAAAATACTGCTGGTCCCAAAATAAAAACCTTGTTGTCTTCTTTAACTTCTAACCCTTTTAAAGGTGTTATTTTTGGTACTGTATCTACTGCTATTCTTCAATCTAGTACCGCCACCTCTGTTTTGGTAGCTAGCTTAGCAGATGCTGGTTTGATTTCTTTTTATAATACCTTAGGAATAATATTTGGTGTAAATATAGGGACAACAATCACTTCTCAATTGATAGCTTTTAATGCAATGGCTATATCTCCTTTTATAATACTTCTTGGATTGATTATCTATTGGTGGGGAAATAGTTTTAAAAAATATGCTAGTTCGATTATATATTTTGGTTTATTGTTTTTTTCTATTTATTTAATTTCAATTTTTGTTTCTTATATTGATCAAGAACTATTAGGATCATATCTTTCTATTACTTCTAATCCAATAATCGCTATTCTAGTTGGGGTAGTTGCTACCTTAATATTTCAATCTAGTAGTGTTGTGTCTGGTATTGTTTTAGTTCTCGCTGGTGTTGGTCATATCGATTTAGCTCAGTCTGTTGGTTTGATCTTAGGTGCCAATATAGGCACAACCTCTACAGTTATTATTGCTTCTCTCGCGATGGGTAAAGAAGCTAAAAAAGTTGCTCTATCACACTTTTTGTTCAATTTTCTAGGAGTGATTATTCTACTTCCTTTTATGGAGTATTTTTATAAAGTTGTTAAATGGTTAGATGGAGATATAGTTCATCAAGTAGCAAATATTCATTTAATTTTTAATGTTGTTTGTGCTTTTATCTTTTTATTGGCAATAAAGCCATTTTCACTGTTGGTTAGTCGTTTAATTAAATAGTTAATTGTGTTTTAGGGGAGAATGCTGGTATATATATTGTTGCATCATTTTTTCTCTCGAAAATAGTTCTTACATCCTCGACCACGGCACCCAATTTTAAAAGCGGCTTATTGCCGTCTTTTTAAATTGGGTGCCTAAGCAAACAAACTGCTTTGTTTGCGTGAGAGAATCGAAAGATTTTTCCTTACCGAATATGATGAGGTGGAAAAATACCTGGCTATGTAATAGCCGATTCTCTCTAGGCACCCAAGAAAGAAGAGTCTGCAGTAGCAGACTTTTTTCTTGGGTGGCTAAGTAAGTGCTAGTAAGCACTTACGTTCGGGGGTTGAAGCCTCATTGAGCATATTTTATGAATGTTAATGAAATAAAATATCCAATAGGGATACTGTTCCTGTAAGGAAAAACTCCCCGATAGCCACCCAATGTATTTTTTTAGATATTTAATCTTTAATTGTTGAGGACTTTTTAGTTCTACTTTGATATACTTTTAAAATGGAAGAACAACCAAAACCAGAAGGAAAAATGGAAAAAACACCTATACCAGAGGTTCAGTTTGAGGTGTTGGGTATTAAAGATGAAATAGAGATGATATTTAGTTTTTGTATGCATAAAAATCCAAGTTTAGATTTTAGTAAAGTTGTTTATAATGTACATCCAGAACTCAGAAAGATGGTTGATGGAATAACTGATGAAAAACAGTTTCATGAACAATGTGAAAAATACGTTTTAGATTATATTGATAAAAATAAAGAAGCACTAGAGAAATCTAAAAAACATTTTCAGAAAATTTGGAATCAGATTGGTGAAGACCTCTTAAAAAATCTTTTAGAAGATTTTGAGACTGATTTGCCCGAAGAAATAAAAGAAATTAAAGCAAATGTTTCTATTAACCCTATGTGTCCTAGATTTATAGATAGATGGATGTTTAATTTATATTATAAATTTTCTGATAGTTCAATAGTAGGGGGTTTCTATTCATGAAATAATACATTTTGTATATTTTAAAAAGTGGTCAGAAGTTTTTCCCGACTCTGATCGTAAAAATTTTAATGGTATGAATTCTGAATGGATATTGAGCGAGATTTTGGTTCACACAATTATGAATAATAATAAGATTATTCAAGGTATTGTGAAAAATGAAAAGTTTGAAGTCTATAAAAGATGGCAGTCTATTAGGGTTGATGGTAAAAAACTAGATGAATATTTTGATGGTTTTTATAAAGAACATGAAGAAGGAAAAATTTCTTTTGCTGATTTCTTGAGAAAATCTTGGGATGAATATCAAAAGAATAAAGATGTTATTGAAGGTAGTATTAAGAAATAGTGTATTCAGAGGTAGGGTAAAATATCGGAATATAAATCGTTGTATCATTTCTCCCCTCAAAAACTTTTCTTACATTCTTATTTATACAACTAAAACAAAAAACAAACATCCGAGTGTTTGTTTTTTGTTTTAGTATTATTGTAATTAAATACACTGCTTTTACAATATTTTCTCTCCCTTAATAAGTCTTATTAAAATCATTACTACCGCTATAATAAGGAGAATATGAATAAAACCGCCTAACGTATAAGATGTAACTAAACCTAAAACCCAAAGTATTATTAAAATGATAGCAATTGTAGTTAACATATTTTTTTTGATTAAAATAACTAATAAATTTATAACACTGTAATACTAACAAATTAAGATTAATTTAAGATTAAAATGTATTTTAACCTTCAATTAATCTTAATTTTATATTTTTATGTTAAAATAATAAGTATGCAAGAAAATTTTTCGTCATTAATTATAGAGGTAAAAGATTTAGTTAAAAATTTTAAAAAAATTGAAGCTGTAAAAGGTATTACTTTCTCAGTGTTAAAAGGTGAGAGTTTTGCTTTTTTGGGCCCGAATGGCGCTGGTAAAACGACTACTATCAGAATACTTACAACACTTCTTGATCCAACATCGGGGTCTGTTGTTTTAAATGGTTTTAACGTTCATGAAAAACCAAACGAAGCACGTCACTCTTTTGGTATTGTTTTTCAAGATCCAAGTTTGGATACGGAGCTTACTGCTTATGAAAATATGTATATACACGCCGTTTTGTACGGTCTTTCCAAGTCTGTCTATTTAAAACGTATAGAAGATTTAATGAAGCTTGTTGATCTTTGGGAAAGAAGAGATGACTTGGTCAAGAATTTCTCTGGTGGAATGAAAAGAAGACTTGAAATAGCACGCGGCTTGCTTCATCATCCAAAAGTGCTTTTTTTAGACGAGCCAACTCTCGGTCTAGACCCACAGACAAGAAATCATATGTGGAATTATATTAAAGGGCTAAGAGAGAAAGAAGGTTTAACTGTTTTTTTTACTACACATTATATGGAAGAAGCAGACAAAAATGCCGATAGGATAGCTATAATAGATCATGGAGTTATCGTCGCTCAAGGAAAATCAGATGAGCTTAAATTGCAAACAAATACAAAGACACTTGAAGATGCTTTTCTCGTACTTACTGGTGATACGATTCGTGATTCTTCGGGTGGTGATGGATCTGAAATGATGAAAATGTGGCATGGAAAAAGATAATCTATTAAAAATATGATAATTTACATTTTATGGTTAAGACAAATTAAGAGATATATCCGTTCAAAATCTAGGATAATTGGTTCTTTGGGTCAACCTGTACTTTTTTTGGTTGCCTTAGGTTTTGGTTTTGGTCCTATTTATGCGAAAGCTGGGGGAGGTAATTATATTCAATTTTTAGCGCCAGGAATCATTGCTATGAGTATTCTTTTTTCTGCTATCTTTGCTGGTATTGAAGTCATTTGGGATAAACAATTCGGTTTCTTAAAGGAAACTCTTGTTGCGCCAGTTAGTCGAATAAAAATAATGATTGGTAGAACTCTTGGTGGAGCGACAGTGGCAACTATTCAAGGGCTCATTGTTTTTATTATAACTTTATTTATTGGATTTAGACCAGTATCTTTTTTGGGTGTAATTATCTCTATTGTAGTCATGTTCCTTATTGCGATTCTTTTTACTGCTCTTGGTACAGCAATTGCTTCACGTCTTGAAGATATGCAGGGTTTTCAACTAATCATGAACTTTTTGGTGATGCCTTTATTTTTCTTATCGGGGGCTCTTTTTCCGATAACAGATTTACCAAAAACATTAAATGTTATTACAAGGATTGACCCATTATCTTACGGTGTCGATGCTCTCCATGGAGTTTTGTCTGGGGTGTCTAGTTTTGGAGTCGGACTTGATCTGGCTGTTTTGGTCGTTCTTGTAGTAATAATAACTGTTATCGGTGCATGGCAATTCTCAAAGATAGAAATTTAATTTATTTATAAGATATTAAATAATTTGACCAACAAAAAATCCATCTTGCGATGGATAATCTGTAGATCTAAAAGGGTACATTAATATCTTACGAAACTAAACGAAACCGAATCTTACGAAACAATCTCTTCCCCTAATAAATCTATCTTAATTATGTACTAATCTGTAAAAATAGCAAGTAGAGTCACATACTTCTTTAAAGCTATATTTTATAAGGTTTTATATTATTCTGAACAAATTTATTTTAATGTGCTAATATAATTTCTATGTCAGGAATATTTTTTGATGCATTATTAGATTCTTTAAAACTCGTTCCTTTTTTGCTTTTTATTTATATAGCTATAGAACTTATAGAATATAAATTTAGTGACAAAATAAGGAGTGGAGTAGAAAAGGCGGGAAAGAGCGGTCCATTTTTTGGATCATTAGCTGGAATATTTCCACAGTGTGGTTTTTCTGTTGTTACTACGGCTTTGTATTCCCAGAGACTTGTTACTATTGGGACACTTCTTGCTGTTTATCTTTCAACTTCAGATGAAGCTATACCTGTAATACTTTCTCATCCAGAAACCGCTGGTTTAATATTTCCTTTAATACTTACAAAAGTATTTATTGCGATCATTGCCGGATATTCTATAGATTTAATTTTTAGAAAAAGTAATCTCTCTACTTTGAAACATATCGATGCTTATAGTCACGGAGAAGATGAAGAAGAACACCACCATGAAGTAGTAGTAGATGAGCATGCTTGTTGCGGACATAACCTTAGTCAATCATCAAAAACTTTTAGTATAAGAGAAATATTTTTTCACCCACTCAAGCATACAATAAAAATATTTATTTTTATTTTTATAATTACTCTTTTTATCAATTTTCTTTTTTTAAAAATCGGAGATGTTGTTATAGGTAATTTTTTAAATAGTTTTGTATTTTTACAGCCTTTTATAACCGGACTCATAGGATTGATACCAAATTGTGCATCTTCTGTGGCTCTTACAGAACTATATCTAAAGGGGGTTATAACTTACGGTTCACTTATCTCTGGTCTTTGTGCTAGTGGAGGACTTGGAATACTGATACTTTTCAGGGAAGAAAAGAATAAAAAGGAGGTATTTAAGATAATTAGTTTGCTTTTTGGTATAAGTGTTTTTGTTGGTTTAATTATCCAATATTTTATATAATTTTAAAAACATGAAGAAAGTTAATTTAGAAATGAAACATTTTTGTGATGATTTTGGTAAGGTTAGAAAAGTTTTAAAAGATATTGGAGCTAAAAAAGAGGTTGTTAAAGAACAATTAGATTATTTTTTTAATCTACCGAATATAAAAAAAGAAAATAATCCAAGATTAAAATTGAGGATAGAAGACAGTAAGAAAGTAGAATTGATCTACTACGAAAGACCAAATTTTAAAAAAGGTAAAGGGTCTACTTCAGATGTGTCATTGTTTCAGACTTTTGATAAACAAATATTGTCAGTTTTAGAAAGGTCTTTGGGTATAAAGGTTGTTGTAGAAAAAAAGAGAGAGGTATGGAGAAAAGACAATACAGTTTTTTATCTTGATGTTATAAAAGATATAGGAAATATATTTGAAGTAGAATTACAGAAAGACAATGGAATAATCTCTGAAAGGGATAAAAAACTATTTGAAGATTATCAGAAAAAACTGTTACCAGTTATAGGTAAGGTAGTTAACGGTTCGAATGTTGATTTAGTACTAAGGAAGTAATTTATTTATTTGATATAATATAGGTATGAAAATAATAAATGGTTTCAAGCAATTTATTCTTAGGGGTAATGTAGTTGACCTGGCAGTAGGTGTTGTAATAGGCGCGGCTTTTACTGGTTTTGTAAACGCTATCGTAAAAGATTTATTAACTCCTTTCATTGGTGCGATTGCAAAAGTTCCAGATTTCTCTAGTTTGAAATTTACTATAAATGAAAGCCAGTTTCTTTATGGAGATTTTTTAAATGTTTTTATTTCTTTTGTGATTATTGCAGCAACTGTTTATTTTTGTGTCATATTACCAGTTAATACTTTAATAGCAAAAACAAAGAGAGAAGAAAAACAAGCCGAACCAACTACTAAAAAGTGTTCTGAGTGTTTAAGTGAGATTCCACTCGAGGCAAAGAGGTGTGCGTTCTGTGCAACGAGGATACAGGAATAATAAATAGTAAAAAGTTTAAAGTTGAAAGTTTGTAAAGTAATAAACAAAAGGGTGAATTTGCGAAGCAAATTCACCCTTTTGTTTATTTTTTTGTATTGTCATTACGAGCAAAGCGTAGTAATCCAGGTTAATTAATTTATGAGATATTTCTTTTCCCTAAAACATTTTTTACTAAAAAAGTTCGGGCTAGCCCGAGTGTACCCGTCGCCCTAGGGCGGACAATCTATTTTGTACTAGATTGTCTTTTCCAATTATCCATTATTACTGCAGTAGCGATGGCTACATTGAGCGATTCGGTTTCTCCAAAAGAGGGGATCGTAACTTTTTCTTTAATAATATCTTCTATTTCTTTACTTATACCTTTTGATTCATTTCCCATGACGAGTATTCCATTTTTAGGAAAATCTTTTTTGTGTACATTTTCGCCGTTGAGGAATGCACCAAGTACAGGGAATTTTGTTCTTGATAAGAAATCTTTTAAGTCAGTATAGAAAATATTTACTCTAGTAAATGATCCCATAGATGCAGAAATAACCTTTGGATTATAAAAGTCCGCAGTTTCTTTTGATGCGACAATTTTATTTACTCCATACCAGTCTGCAATACGGATTATTGTACCCAAGTTTCCTGGATCTTTTATTTCATCGAGTGCTATTACAATCTCATTATCTTTTGTATCAAATTCACTGTTTATCTTTTGTTTTGCGACCGCAAGCACTGAGTCATTTGTTTCGAAGGCACTAACCTTTTCTATTTCAAATTGACTTACTATTTCGTAGATTTTTGATTTATCTCTTATTTGTTCACCATATTTATCAAAGAATTCTGTGGTGGTAAGTAGTATTTCTATTTCAAAATCTGATTTTAATAGTTCTGATACACTTTTTGTTCCTTCAACTAGGAAAAGACCAAGTTCTGTGCGGTTTTTCTTTTCGTGTAGAGATTTTATGAGTTTTTGTTGGTTCTTTGTTAACATGGGGAAATCATAACATATATTATTATTTTAATTAACCTGGATTGCTACGAGTGATTACACTCTCGCAATGACGGAGGAGGAGGTTTTGCTTTGCAAAATCTCCTCCTCCGTCATTGCGAGGAAAGAAGTGACGTGGCAATCCAGGTTTAGTTACTGGATTTTTGTAGAAATTAATATAATATCAAGTTATGAAAATACTTTTTATTACAGTCGGAAAACAAAATGATTCTAGTTTATCAGAAGCCGTAACTGACTATACAAAACGCATAAATAATTATTTTAAAACTGAATGGAAGATAATTCCGTCATCGGATATTAAAAAGGAGAGCGAGAATATTTTGAAGGGTATAGAATCTGATGATTATTTGATAGTTCTAGATGAAAGGGGAAAAGAACTTAGTACAATTGAGCTAGCTGATTTTATAGAAAAAAGAATGATAGCTAGTGATAAGAGAATTGTCTTTGTAATAGGTGGAGCTTATGGGGTAGATGAAGAAGTTTTACAGAGGGCAAATTTTAAATGGTCTTTATCTAAACTTGTATTTCCTCATCAAATTGTAAGACTTATTCTTTCTGAGACTATTTATAGGGCTATAACGGTTATTAAAAACGAGCCGTATCATCATCAGTAGTAAAAAGTAAAAAGTTCATAAGGTTTGTAAAGTATAAGAAAATGCTATAATTATATTGTTAATAGAATAATCAAATAAAAAAATGAAAGGATTTGTAAAAAATATTGAAAAAGAAACTTTGGAAAATAATAATTTTAGAAAAGTTCTTTATACCTCAACTTATGGGCAAGTTGTTGTTATGTCACTTTTGCCAAATGAAGATATTGATATGGAAGTACATGAAGACACAGATCAATTTTTCCGAGTTGATAGTGGAGAAGGTAAAGTAATAATTGATGGTGAAGAGTCAATAATATCAGATGGATTTGCTGTGGTTGTACCAGCAGGATCACAACACAATGTAGTAAATACTTCATCTGATAAATCTCTTAAGCTTTATACTATTTATATGCCACCACATCATAAGGATGGAGTAGTTCATGCGACAAAGGCTGAAGCGGAGGCTGATACAGAAGATCATTTATAAAAAAACAAAAGAAAAGCGAAGCTCACCATGGTGAGCTTCGCTTTTCTTTTGTGTGTTTTTTGTGTAATCTTTCTTTATGGATCAAAAATATATAGATATACTTAAAAATAATGGGGTAGGGGTTATTCCAACAGATACTATTTATGGTATTGCATGTTCTGTTTTTAATAAAGACGCATTAGATAGAATTTTTGAAATAAAAGGAAGGGATGAGAATAAACCTCCAGTGGTAATAATAAGTGATATTAAAGAATTAGATATTTTTGGAATTAAACTTATAGATAAAGTAAAAAAATTTATAGATAAATACTGGCCAGGGAAAGTTAGTATTATATTTCAGATTTCTGCAGAATATAGTTATTTAGATAAGGGGAGAGGATTGGCAATAAGACTTGTTAATGATCCTAAAATAAAAGTTTTTCTTGAGAAAACTGGGCCACTCGCTACTTCAAGTGCAAATACTCAAGGTTTACTACCTGCAAAAAATATAGAAGAGGCTAAAAAATATTTTGGTGAAAAAGTAGATTTTTATTATGATATTGGTGAGTTAGTTTCTGAACCATCAACTTTAGTAAAAATAGATGGAGATAAGATTGAAGTGTTGAGGCAGGGAGTGGTGAAGACAGAAGAGTTTTAAGGTTATAGTTTCTAGGTTTAAGTAAACACACAAGACGAATTTTGCTTCGCAAAATTCGTCTTGTGTGTTTAAGTATTTATTGAGTGTCTTTGCGAGGAAGTACTCTGACGTCGCAATCCAGGTTAATTTTATTTAATCAAAGTCTTTTCTAGAGTGATATTTATTTCCTCAGCTCCACGTTTTTTATAGAACTCTATTGCTTCTATATTTTTGGCAGAAGCGACGAAACGAATTGTTTGTATTTTTTTATCATTGCACCAAGATTCAAATTGTTGAATTAATTTGCTACCGATACCTTGTTTTCTAGAATTTTCATCAATATACATATTTTCTGCTTCCGCTATTGAAGTTATTGTTCTGTAATCTTCATTTGTGATGATTGAACCTATAAAATAGCCAGCAACTTTTTCGTCCTTTTTTGCGATAAGAACTAAAGAATTGTCAGATTCTATTCTTGATTTAAAATAATTCTCACCTTCTTTTGTAAAAGGGTAGTCTGTGTTTATTGTTTGATCATATTCTTTGTTTTCTTTCAGACAAAGTTCGTAATTAAAATTTTGAATTGATTTTAGATCAGCCAGATTTGCTTTTCTTATTGTAATATTTTCCATAAAGTAATTATATCAAGAATTAACAATATGTTATAATTTCTCTTATGAATAATAAAACAATTATTTTTACAGATGGATCTTCAAGGGGAAATCCTGGTCCTGGCGGATGGGGAGCTATCGTGGCTACATCTGACGGAAAAGTAAAAGAACTTGGTGGTGGAGAAAAACATACAACAAATAATAGAATGGAGCTTATGGGGGCAATTTCTGCTCTTTCTATTTTAGATAATAATGACAGTATAATTTTAAATACCGACTCTTCTTATGTAATAAATGGAATTACAAAATGGGTTTATGGTTGGCAGAAAAATGGATGGAAAAACTCTATGAAAGAAGATGTTGTAAATAGAGATTTGTGGGAAAAACTTATAGAAGTTTCAAAAGATAAAGATATTAAGTGGAATTATGTTGGTGGACATGTTGGAATACCTGGTAACGAAAGATGTGATGAAATAGCTACAATGTTTGCCGATGGTAAAAGGATAGAATTATTTCATGGTAAAAAAACTGATTATGAAGTTGATCTGTTAAACACGGCGGGTGATGGAGAGAAGAAAAAAACAAAAAAGAAAAGTGGTGCTACTGCATATTCATATTTAAGTTTAGTAGAAGGTAAATTACAAAAACATAAAACTTGGCCAGAATGTGAAAAGAGGGTTAAAGGAGTAAAAGGAAATGTTAAATTTAAAAAATCGGTAAGTGAGGAGGATGAGAAGGAAATAATGAGGGAGTGGCTAAATCAATCTACCTCAAAGTAGATTGATCGCCCTAGGGCGATGGGTACACCCGGGCTAGCCCGAACATTTTTAGTAAAAAATGTTTTAGGGGGAATAAAATAATAGGTTATAGTTTTTAGGTGTTAGGTTTTAGAAAAACAGAAGCTCATCATGGTGAGTTTCTGTTTTGTTTTGTGTCATTGCGAGGTGAGTGTTGGGATGGGGACCCAACATGCAAGACTCATTGAGAGCTTTTGTAATCAAAAGGTCCAATGAGTGGACAGTCTCTGTAAGAGAATCCGTCGCAATCCAGGTTAATTAATTAAAAAAACCTGGATTACTACGTCGGATTACCTTCTCGTAATGACACAACGCAAAAGAATAAAATTTTTTTATGTTAAACTACTTTGGTGATAAAAGATTTTGAACTATTGATTTCTATTTTTGGATTTGTTTTGGCGATTTTTATTTCTTCTTTTTTAAAAATTGGTTTTTCTTTTTTCTTGTTTTTAATTTTAATTTCAATTGTATTTTTTATTTATCAAAAATTTATTTGTAATGATGAATTTGATAAAAAAAATATTTTAATAATATCACTTTTTATATTTTCTTTTGCACTAGGAATACTCAGATATGAAATAAAAGATTCTTATATATTAGATTCTAACTTAGAAAATAATTTAAATAAGAAACTTACAGTCGAAGGAATAATTTTTGATGAGCCTGTTGTGAAAGATGATGGGGCGACTTTAATAGTTGATTTTAAAAATATAATACTTGCGAGTTCAAGTGCAGCTGTCTCCGGAAGAGGAATTATAAAAACAGATACTTATCCAGAATTTAAATATGGTGACTTAGTAAAGGTTACAGGTAAACTTGAGAAGCCAGAAAATTATTCTTCTACAAGTTCAGAAAGATTCTTTGATTATGTTTCTTATCTTGGTAAAGATAATATTTTTTATAAAATAGATTTTGCAAAAGCAGAGTTTGTTTCTTCGGGCCATGGTAATTTTATAAAATCATTTTTATTTAAAATTAAAAATAGTTTTATTGGAAATATTAATCGTGTAATATCCGAACCACAATCCTCACTTCTTTCTGGTATTTTGCTCGGATCAAGAAACTCGATAGATGAAAAAACTTCTGAAACATTTCGTATTGCGGGACTTTCACATTTGATTGCACTCTCCGGATATAATATAACTATAGTTTCAGAAGCTATTATGAAAATGTTTTCTTTTCTTCCGAGAAACTTTGGACTATCTGGTGGTGTACTTGGAGTGATACTTTTTGTCTTGATGTCCGGGTCTTCTTCTACAGCCGTTCGAGCAGGTATAATGTCGCTTGTTGTTATACTTGCAAATGTTACACGAAGAAAATATCAGGTTACTAGAGCTTTAATATTTGCCGCACTTTTAATGATAATTATAAATCCAAAGATTCTTGTATTTGATATATCTTTTCAACTTTCCTTTTTGGCTACTGTTGCCATTATTTATGTTTCACCGATTCTAAAAGAAAAATTTCACTTTGTTACAGAGAGGTTTAAATTGAGAGAAACTGTTTCATCTACTATATCTGCACAGATTTTAGTTCTTCCATTAATAATATATAAGATGGGTTTAGTTTCTATAGTTTCATTACCTGTAAACGTTTTAGTTTTAACTTTTATACCCACAATAATGCTTCTTGGTTTTCTTACGGGGCTTTTTGGTTATGTATGGATTATTTTATCTATTCCGTTTGCTTGGGTAACTTGGTTTTTACTTAGTTATATTATAGAAGTTTCAGAATTTTTTGCTGGGCTACCTTTTTCACATACAGAAATTAATTTTTTCCCAGTGGTGTTTTTGGTCGTTTCATATGTGATTATTATTTTTTGGATTTTGTATGAACAAAATAAAATTAATAAAAAAGAAAAATAAAATTAATTTATTTTTGTCATTGCGAGGTAATCCATCGCAATCCAGGTTATAATAAAATTAATGGAAAAAATACCTTGTGTATATATACTTGCAAACAAAAGAAACGGAACTACTTATATTGGTGTAACTAGTAATTTAAAAAGAAGGATTTTTGAACATAAAAATAATTTAGTGGATGGTTTTACAAAAAGATATAAAATTCACAATCTAGTTTATTATGAGACAGGAGATTCTATGGAAGGTGCGATAGAAAGAGAGAAACAAATTAAAAATTATTCAAGAGAAAAGAAAATATTATTGATTGAAGAGAATAATTCAGAGTGGAAAGATTTATCTTCTGAATTGTAGAACCTAGATTACTACGCTATCGCTCGTAATGACAATACAAATTAATTGCACGTCATTGCGAGGAAGTACTCTGACGTCGCAATCCAGGTTATAATGAGATTAAATTTTCTAATGTGATGAAACTAAATAAAAACATAAAATTATATTCCTTACTTTTTCTTATAATTATTAATATAATTATTTTTTATGCTGTATCTTTTGGTGACCACAAAGGATTATTAAAAGTTACTTTTTTAGATGTTGGGCAAGGTGATTCTGTTTTTATAGAATCACCAGATGGAAATCAAATACTTATAGATAGTGGAGCAAACAAAAATATTTCAAATGTTTTATCTAGAGTAATGCCTTTTTATGATAGATCCATCGATGTACTAATTGCTACTCATCCAGATCAAGACCATATTGGTGGTTTTCCAGAGATTTTAAAAAGATATAAAGTTGGTAGATATTTTGATGATGGACTTGTAGGTGAGACAGCAACTTTCAAAGAAATCTCTTATAAACTTGTAGATGAAAAAATTAATGAGGAACGATTGATAAAAAATGAAATCCTAGATTTAGGAGATGGGGTATTTTTAAAAATATTTTATCCAAGTATAGAACTAGAAGGTAGTGATACAAATAAAAATTCTGTAGTAACGAAACTTATTTATGGTGATTCGAATATTTTACTTACTGGAGATATACCAACTGATGTAGAAAAATATTTAGCCATGACTGAGGGGAAAGAATTGAAAAGTGATATTTTGAAAGTTGCACACCATGGTTCTAGGAATTCTCTTTCAGAAGAATTCTTCTCCGCGGTTTCTCCTGAGTATTCAATAATTTCTGCTTCTAAAGATAATAGTTTTGGACATCCTCACAAAGAAATAATAGATGCTTTAAATAATATTGGTACAAATATTTTGAGGACTTATGAAATGGGGGATATAACTTTTGTTTCGGACGGGAATAAGTTTATATTAAAAAAATAACCCACTTTCGTGGATTATTTTTTTAATCATTCCTCTTAAAACTTTTTGTTCTTTTGGGGGGATTTTTTATATTTGCATTATGTTCATTTATAGCATCTTTTAGTTCTAATTTTGCCCTTAAAAAAGGGTCATTCTCTGTCTTTGCTTCCATTATTTTTTCAGCACGTTCTTCTTTTGTTACCGGCTTTACTTCAGAAGGTCCACTTTCTTGTCCTATAAATATTCTTTCCATATGTAAATTGTATTCTTACTAGTATGATTGTCAAACTAAAAAAATAACCCACTTTCGTGGATTATTTTTTTTGTATTTCTTTTTACTTTACAAACTTTATGAACTTTTAACTTATTTAATGAGTCCCGCTTTCTTCAAAGTTACAAATGCACCGTTCTTTTGTATTGTCTTAAGTGCTCTTGTAGAAATCTTTAGGATAAAAGTCTTTTTTAATTCAGGAACGTAGATTCTCTTTTTCTGTAAGTTTATATGTTTTCTAACTTTTCCAGTAGGGTTATATTGAGTAGCACGAGTAGCGTTACTGTAGCCACCACCCATTATTGAACCTCTTTTTGTTATTGGACAGATTTTTGCCATTGGTTTATTTTTAAATTAAGTCTCAACATGCTATCATATAAAAGTTAGCTTTGCAAGATATATAATAAAAAAATGGATTCAAACATAATTTTTCAAATAATCATTTTAATTTTCTCTGTCATAATACATGAAGTTTCTCATGGTGCTATGGCTTTGGCTTTTGGAGACAGGACCGCTCAATACGAGGGGAGGCTTACTTTAAATCCAATAAAACACATAGACATTTTCGGTTCTATTATATTGCCATTTTTACTTTTTATTAGTCATGCTGGTTTTATGATCGGTTGGGCAAAACCAGTGCCTTACAACCCTTATAATCTTAGAAATCCTAAAATAGCTGAGCCTCTAGTCTCTTTTGCTGGGCCATTATCAAATATAATGGTGGCTGTAATATTCGGGTTAATAATTCGCTTTGTATTGGTATTAAACCCTAGTTTGGTTAGTTTAGTTACTGTTTTTAGCTATGTTGTCATAATAAACATTAGTTTGGCTATTTTTAACCTAGTCCCTATACCACCACTTGATGGTTCAAAGATACTTTTTTCAATGTTTCCAAATCGATTCGCCTTTTCTGAAGCTTGGGCAAAATATGGTATTTTTATAATAATTCTTTTACTTACGTTCATATCTAGTATTATTTCTCCTATAATCTTTTGGTTGTTTAGGTTGATAACTGGGTTAAATTAAGGATATTCTATTGTTTTGAGGTGTTTTTACTATTGACAAATAATATAAAAGGTGTATTATTATATATAAGATAGTTCTTTTATAAATTACTTGTATATAAGTTCGAAAATAGCGAAAAACAGTTAGTCATAGCCAAAAGCTCTTGAAATATCAAAGGTTTTTGGCTATGACTACTACGGTGGTAGTTGAATTTTAACTCGCTCACTTAAAAATGAGCAAAACGAAAAAGGGTGACGTTATGCAAAACAAGACTTCATCTGTAGAACAGAAGTCTATGACAGAAGACCAAATCGAAGAGGTCGTTTCTGATTTAAGAGTGCTTCTCACGAAGCACTCAACCGAATTTACTTCGGAAGCGGTGCGACTCGCTCTTGAACAGTCTGGGTTTTTTGACAAGATGTTTCAGGCTTTTCGTCGGTGTGTCAAAACGGTCAGCGGTCTGATTATTTTTCACGTAGTAGTGGATCGTAAACAGGAACCAGTTGATGCCCTCAAGGCAACCGGTTGTGTTCTGAATTTCAATGACGCTGACGCAGAGATGATGCCGAAGGGTGATGGTGAAAAGACAGAAATTTTCTTCTTTAGGGTTGGGCGTAGTATCAATGATGACGAGTTGGATAAGGAATATAAACAGCATGGTTTTATACCAGCTGATCCATATTCGTTGGCGAAGGTTGTTCAGGATAACAATACTTTTGCAAGCGAACACTCTATTGCCACTCACTGGAAGGATAAGAATGATAAGTGGTGTGTTGTCAGATTCAATAGTTGGGGTCACGAGCGTCGTGTGTATGTTGGCCGTAACTATGTTCGTTTTTGGTCTAAAAACTGGTGGTTTGCAGGTATTTGCAAGTAATTAACTCGGACCTCGGTCCATACTCAATGCCCTTATTTAGCTTCGGCTAGGTGAGGGTGTTTTTCTTTTTATAGGCACGGTTTGCGAAGCAAACCGTGCCTTTTCTTTTGTATTTTTCTTTTTCGTCATTGCGAGGAAGTATTCTGACGTCGCAATCCATGATTCAATTAATTAACCTAGATTATTACGTCGGGTTACCTCCTCATAATGACGCAATACAATTTGCATTTTAGAACTTTTATGTTATTATCTCAACACATTATCTCGGTCGTGAGATATGTCGTTTTCAGGCAAAAGTGAGTAATCGATTTCAGTAGCTTTTAAAAAAGCATCTCAAACTGATCTCGGTGAAGAATTCACAATTGCCAAGTTAGAAAAATAAATTAGGCAAAAGATTATAAATTTTATAACCTTGTTTATTTTTGTTTTTATTATTAGAAGTTTAAGGAGTGAAGGGATAATATTATTTTTTACCCCAGTGAAATATCTGCTAGACGCAGATCAGAGCAGTAGCTCTATTTCACGGGGTGATGATTTTTATTGTCGCTTCGCTCTGTAAAAATCAATCATGCCGACAATAAATCAGTTAATTAAACACAATAGAAAAACTGCTCCTAGAAAGCCAAAGTCAGTGGCTTTGATGAGAAGTTTTAACACATTGGAAAACAGACCAACAAAACTCTGTTCTCCATTTAAGAGAGGAGTTTGTATAAAGGTTACTACAAAGACACCTAAGAAACCTAACTCAGCTATCAGAAAGATCGCTAGGGTAAGACTTTCTAATGGTATGGAAGTTACAGCTTATATCCCAGGTATGGGACATAACTTACAAGAACACTCTGTTGTTCTTCTAAGAGGTGGAAGAGTTAAAGACGTAGGTCTTAGATATCAGGTTGTAAGAGGAGTTCTAGACGCAGGAGGAGTAGAAGGAAGAAGAAAGGGTCGTAGCCAATACGGTGCAAAGAAGCCAAAGGCAGGCGCTGTTAAAGCAAAGTAAATTTAAATAGATTAAGGATTCATGATTCAGGATTTAAGAATAAGAAATTATTTCATAAATCATGAATCTTAAATCATAAATCATCCTAAAATCATGAGAAGAAAAATTAAACCTAATAAACCGTTAAGATTAGACTACGAATATAAATCTGAAAAAGTTGCAAAACTTATAAATTATATTATGTATGACGGTAAGAAAAGCGTTGCAGAGAGAATAATCCACGATATGCTTGATATTATAAAAGAGAAGGGAAAGGTAAAAAATCCCATAGAAATACTCGAACTTGCTCTTTCTAATACAGCTCCAAACATGGAAATCAGATCAAGAAGAGTTGGGGGTGCAAACTACCAAGTTCCTGTAGAAGTTAGACCAACAAGAAGAGCTGCTCTTTCAATGAAATGGATTATAGATGCAGCAAGATCAAAGAAAGGTGCTCCAATATCAGAAAAACTTGCTAATGAAATACTAGCAGCTTCAAAGAATGAAGGTGAAGCAGTAAAGAAGAGAGAAAATACTCATAAGATGGCTGAGGCTAACAAGGCCTTTGCTCACTTCGCCTGGTAGTATTTCATTATAATTTAACGACTTACTTCGTTGGTTGGTAAAATTTTTTCACGTGCAGTACATTTAAGTACAGCTTGCTCAAAAATTTTACCACCGCCTCGTAATTCATTTAAATTATAAAGAAATTCATTAGAGTGAAGTTGAAGAGTATAAACTATTTTAGAATTTATTAATTTAATTGTTATTATAAATGAAAAGAGATTATCCATTAGAAAAAGTAAGAAATTTTGGAATTATTGCGCACATTGATGCGGGTAAAACTACAACTTCAGAAAGAATTCTCTACTACACTGGTAAAAACCATAAGATCGGTGAAGTTCACGAAGGTGAAACTACAACTGACTGGATGGAACAAGAAAGAGAAAGAGGTATTACTATATGTTCAGCTGCTATTACTTGTTTTTGGACACCTACACATGTAGTTGATAAAAAAAATACAGATCTTAAAATAAGATTCAATATTATTGATACCCCCGGCCACATCGACTTTACTGCAGAAGTTAAGCGTTCTCTCAGAGTGCTTGATGGAGCTGTTGTTGTATTTGACGGAGTTGCTGGTGTTGAACCACAATCAGAAACAAACTGGAGATATGCTGATGAAGGAAAAGTTCCAAGACTTTGTCTTATAAACAAACTAGATAGAACTGGAGGAAGTTTTGAAAGATCATACCAATCAATTTTAGAAAGACTTACAAAAGCTGCTGTAAGAATGCAACTTCCTATTGGAGCTGAATCAGATTTCAACGGAATAATAAGTCTTATGGAAATGAGAGCTTACTATTTTGATGGTGAAATGGGAGATCATATAAGAGAAGAAGAAATTCCAGCAGATCTTTTGGAAGAAGCAAAGAAATATAGAATGGAGCTTGTAGAAAAAATTGCTGAGCAAGATGAGGTCCTTATGAATGATTATCTTGAAGGAAAAGAAATCGGAATTCCTGACCTTAAGAAAGTTTTGAGAAAAGCAACAATTGATAATACAATTGTTCCTGTGTTTATAGGTTCTGCTTTGAAAAATAAAGGAATTCAATTAGTGCTTGATGGTGTTGTTGACTATCTTCCATCTCCACTTGATATTCCTGCTGTAAAAGGTATAGATCCAAGAAATGGAGAAGAAGTTTTGAGACATGCTTCAGACGAAGAACCTTTTTGTGCTCTCGCTTTTAAACTTCAGAACGATCCATTCGTAGGTCAGCTTACATATTTTAGAGTTTATTCTGGTAGTATTTCTTCTGGTACATATATTTACAATTCTACAACTGGTGAAAAAGAAAGACTAGGAAGAATTGTTCGTATGCATGCAAATGATAGGGAAGATGTTGAAACAGTTTTTGCTGGAGAAATCGCAGCTGCTGTAGGTCTTAAAGGAGTAAAGACAAGTCACACACTTTGTGATGAAAGCAACCCAATACTTCTTGATCAAATCGTATTCCCAGAGCCAGTTATTACTTTGAGAGTTGAACCAAAGACAAAAGCAGACCAAGAGAAAATGGGATTTGCTTTGAAGAAACTTTCAGATGAAGATCCAACATTTAAAATAAAATCTGATCCAGAGACAGGCGAAACTGTTATGGCTGGTATGGGAGAGCTCCACCTTGAAATTCTCGTAGATAGAATGAAGAGAGAATTCGGAGTTGAGGCAAACGTTGGTAAACCACAGGTTGCTTATAAAGAAACTATTACTGGAGAAGCTGAAAAAGAAGAGAAATACATTAAGCAGTCTGGAGGTAAGGGTCAATATGGTCACGTTCTTATTAAAATCAGACCTATGCAACCTCTTGAAGAGGGTGCAAAGATTCCTAAGAATGTTAGCAGATATGATGACTTTGAATTTATTAACTCTATTAAAGGAGGTGTTATTCCAAACGAATTTATTCCTGCGGTTGAAAAAGGAGTAAAGGAAAGTATGGAAAGAGGTATTCTTGCTGGTTATAAAGTTGTGAATGTTTCTTGTGAGCTTACATTCGGTTCTTACCATGATGTTGACTCATCAGAAATTGCTTACAAAGTTGCAGCTTCTATGGCTTTTCAAGATGCAGCAAAGAGAGCAAGACCTGTTATTCTTGAGCCTGTCATGAAGGTTGAGGTTGTTACACCAGAGAAGTTCATGGGAGACGTTTCTGGAAGTATTAACTCAAGAAGAGGTCAAATAATTGAAATGTTTGATAGAGGAATGAACAAAGTTATTAAAGCAAATGTTCCTCTTTCTGAAATGTTTGGTTATGTTACAACACTTAGATCACTTTCTGAGGGAAGAGCTTCATCTACTATGGAATTTGGAAGCTACGAAGTTGTTCCACCAAATGTCGCTAAAGAGATTATTGAAGCACGTGGTACAGCTCCAGTGAAATAAAAAGAATATTGAATAGTGAATGTAGAATATAGGATAATAAAATACAAACACAAAAAAAGTACGCCCCAATGGGGCGCGCTTTTTTTGTGTTTGTATTGCTTAATAAATATTGAGGGGTATAATTACTTGGTGTAATTTACAAGCTAATATTAATTAATAATGAAAAAATATTTTCTAGGTTTGTTTTGTCTCCTTACATTTGCTTCAGTATTTTTTGTTGGAGTAAATAGTTCTTATGCATTAGTATCTGGGGCTAATACAAAATATGACTTTAATAAAGATGGTAAGATTGACATAAGAGATGTTCAGGATATTTCTGAGGTCATTGATCAAAAAGACAACTCTGCTGACTTTGATCTAAATAGTGATAATAAGGTTGATATAAAAGATTTGAAAATTCTCAGAGCTAAAGCAGGTGCCTCACAGTTCGATTTCAACAGAGACGGTAGAGTTGATATTAAAGATGTTCAGGATATTTCTGAGGCTATTGATCAAAAAAACAACTATGCTTACTTTGATCTAAACAGTGATGGAAAAGTTGATATAAAAGATTTAAAAATTCTTAGGGCCAAAGCGGGTGTCTCACAGTTTGATTTCAACAGAGACGGTAAAGTTGATATTAAAGATGTTGATGATATTTCTGAGGCTATTGATCAAAAAAACAACTATGCTTACTTTGATCTAAACAGTGATGGAAAGGTTGATATAAAAGATTTAAAAATTCTTAGGGCCAAAGCGGGTGTCTCACAGTTTGATTTCAACAGAGACGGTAAGACTGATGTTGAAGATGTTGATGATATTTCTGAGGCTATTGATCAAAAAAACAACTATGCTTACTTTGATCTAAACAGTGATGGAAAAGTTGATATAAAAGATTTGAAAATCTTAAAATCAAAAGTTAAGACCCTTGGTGTGAGTCAATCTTTAGTTTCAAAAATAATGGCTAGTGTTTTAGAAGCATTTAAATAGATGAAGTTATTGAGCTTTTAAAACTTTTAAAGTAAAGGAAAGATATAAAAATAGGGCTACCTTTGGTAGCCCTATTTTTATATTTGGAAATCAACTTTCTGATGTTGACCTTTTGTGCTTCTTTTGCTATTATTCGAGATACGCATTTTGTGCGCTTTTTAGTTTATTATTAATTTAAAAAAAAGACTAAAAAACACGAGTTGCAAGTCGTAATTTTATAAGTTTCCCAGTTCGCCTGTAGGTGAATGATGGGAGTTAATCAAATTAGCTGGTTTTATGGGCAGAGAGAGCGTTCTCGCGCGTTCTGTTTATAGAATCAGCAAAAAATAAATATGGCAGAATTTTTAAGAGACAAACCACACGTAAACGTTGGTACAATTGGTCACATTGACCACGGGAAGACAACATTGACTGCAGCTATTACTTATATACAGTCATTGAAAGGTTTAGCAAATCACATCGCTTACGATCAAGTTGCTAAGGCTTCTGAAAGTGCTGGTAGAAGAGATTCCACAAAAATCATTACTATCGCAATTTCTCACGTTGAATATTCATCAGATGCAAGACACTATGCTCACGTTGACTGTCCTGGTCACGCTGACTATGTTAAGAACATGATTACTGGTGCTGCCCAAATGGACGGTGCTATACTCGTTGTTTCTGCAGTTGATGGCCCTATGCCACAAACAAGAGAACACATACTTTTGGCAAAACAAGTTGGTGTGCCAAAGATAGTAGTATTCTTAAACAAAGTTGACCTAGTCGACGATGCAGATCTTTTGGATCTTGTCGAAGTTGAAGTTAGAGAACTTTTGACAAAATATGGTTTTGATGGAGACAATGCTCCTATTGTTAGGGGTTCTGCTACTGGTGCTCTTGCATGTAAGAGTCCAGATGAACCAGGTGCAAAATGTATTGCAGATCTTTTGACTGCTCTTGATACATACATTCCTATGCCAGAAAGAGATATCGATAAGCCTTTTCTTATGCCTATTGAAGATATCTTCTCAATTGAAGGTAGAGGAACTGTTGTTACTGGAAGAATTGAGAGAGGACAAATTAAAGTTGGTGAAGAAGTAGAAATCGTTGGTATTAGAGCAACTGCAAAAACTATCGTTACTGGTATTGAAATGTTTAATAAACAACTTCAATCTGGTATGGCTGGTGATAATGCTGGTCTTCTTCTAAGAGGTACAAAGAAAGAGGATGTTACAAGAGGTCAAGTTTTAGCAAAAATTGGTTCAGTTACTCCTCACACAGACTTTGAAGCTGAAGTTTACGTTTTGAAGAAGGAAGAAGGTGGAAGACACACTCCATTCTTCTCAGGTTACAAACCACAATTCTATATGAGAACTACAGACGTTACAGGAGATGTTACTCTAGCAGAAGGTGTTGAAATGGTTATGCCAGGAGATACAGTTACTTTTAAAGTTAAACTTGTTGCCCCAGTTGCTATTGAAGACAAGATGAGATTTGCTATCAGAGAGGGGGGAAAAACAGTCGGTTCAGGAGTTATAACAAAAGTTATAGCGTAAGAAAATAACGAGCGTAGCGAATATCCCAGTACCACAACTTTACTGAAAGGTAAAGTTGGCTACGGGACAAGTATTTTCTACTTGTAATTCGTTCTGTTCATTAAAAATCAATGGCAACAAAAACAACAAAAAAGAATACAGGCGCAAAAGCAACGAAATTATCTGAAAAAGGAGAAGCTTCTTCTATGTTGAGGATAAGAGTAAGAGCTTATGATAGTAAAATTCTTGATGCTTCAGTTAAACAAATTATTGAAACAGCCTCAAGATTTGATGTCAAGGTTGTTGGACCTGTTCCACTACCTACAGAAATCAAAAAGTACACTGTGAACAGAGCATCTTTCGTCTACAAAAATGCGCGAGAACAATTTGAGATGAGAATACACAGAAGGTTGATAGATATTATAAATCCATCAGCTAAAGTTGTAGAAGCTCTGACAAACATGAGTTTGCCATCAGGTGTGAATATTGATGTGAAAATGGTCTAAAATATATTGGCGGATATGATCTTACAAACCGAGTTTCTTTAAGGAACTCGGTTTGTAAAATCCACTATCTATAATAAAAACTGTATGAAATTTATACTCGGTACAAAACAGAATATGACCCAGATCTTTGATGAGAAGGGAAAGGTACATCCTGCTACTATTTTAGTAGCAGGACCTTTAACCGTGACTCAAATAAAAAACAAAGAGACTGATGGTTACAATGCTGTTCAGGTTGGATTTGGAAGTAGAAATGATAAAAATATAAACAAACCTCTTAAGGGTCACTTAAATGGAACAAATGCAAGATTTTTAAAAGAATTTTGTGTTGAAGACCTTTCAAGCTTTAAAGTTGGTGATAGCATAGACCTTTCTGGTTTTTCAGCAGGGGATGTTATTGAGGTATCTGCAATTTCAAAAGGAAAAGGATATCAGAGCGTTATTAAGAGGCATGGTTTCAAGGGTCAACCAAGAAGTCATGGACAGAAGCACTGTGAAAATGCACCAGGATCTATTGGAGGTGGACTAAGAAACAGAGTTCCAAAAGGTATGAGAATGGCTGGAAGAATGGGTGCAGACAGAATAACAGTTAAGAATTTGAAAGTTCTTGGTGTCGACAAGGATAATAATCAGCTCGTGATAAGCGGCGCAATACCTGGAAGAAGAGGTACCCTCGTCGAAGTTCGCGGTTAATTTTCTAAAATACTATTATGGAAAAGAAAACAAAAAAAATAGAAAAGAAAGCGAAAATTTCTGAAGTATCTCCTGCAAAAGTTTACAGTCAGGAAGGAAAAGAAGTTGGAGAAGTTAAATTACCTGGAAATGTATTTGGTCTTTCATGGAATGCTGACTTAGTGCAACAAGTTGTTGCATCGATGCTTTCTGCTTCAAGAGTTACTTACGCTCACACAAAAGATAGATCACAGGTTAGTGGAGGAGGTAAAAAACCTTGGAAACAAAAAGGTTTAGGAAGAGCAAGACACGGTTCCTCAAGATCACCAATCTGGGTTGGTGGAGGTGTTGCTCATGGTCCAAATACTTTAAAGAATTATGACAGAAAGATAAACAAAAAGATGAAGATAAAAGCTCTTTATACTATTCTTTCAAAAAAGTTTAAGGATGGAGAAGTTATCTTTATTGATAAGTTTGAAATTGCAAAACCAAAAACTACTGATGCTATTTCTATATTGAAATCATTGAGTAAAATTGATGCTTGTTCAAATATTTTTACTAAGAGAAAGAATAGTGCAATAATTGCTATTTCAGGTAAAAAATCTGCTTTTGAAAAGAGTTTTTCTAATATTGGAAATGTTGAGGTTGATGAAGTTAGAAATATTAATCCTATAGATTTGTTAAATACAAAGTATATTGTGATTGAAAATCCAGAAGAGTCGATAAAATTTATTGAAAATAAGATGGCAAATGCCAAATAATTTTATGAAAAACTCAATAGAAAAAAAGAATACTTTGTCAGTCATAAAGAATCCAAGAATAACAGAAAAATCTGGTATTAAGGCTGAATCACAAAATATTTACACTTTTGAAGTGATAAAAGCAGCAACAAAGACAACTATTAAAGAAGCGATAAAAGATCTTTATAAAGTTACACCAGTTAAGATTAATATTGTTAATCTTCCTGCAAAGAATATTACCTCAAGAGGTAAGAGGGGGGTTAAACAGTCTGTAAAAAAGGCGGTCGTATATCTTAAAAAAGGAGATAAAATAGCATTTATATAATAATATGAAATTCTATAAACCAACATCAGCAGCAGTAAGAAACATGTCCACTGTTACATACAGGGGTGTTATTACAACAAATACGCCAGAAAAATCTCTTACAAAAGGATATAAGGCAAAAGGAGGAAGAAACAATAGGGGAAGAATTACAGCAAAACATCAAGGAGGTGGAAACAAAAAACTTTTTAGAGATGTAGACTTCGTTTATGCTAAAAAAGATATACCAGCAGTTATAAAGACTGTTGAATATGATCCATATAGAACAGGTTTTATCGGCTTAGCTTTTTATGCAGATGGTGATAAAAAATATGTTTTATTACCAAAAACTATGAAAGTAGGTGATAAGTTCTTGGTTTCTGAAGGAGCAGAACTTAAGGTTGGAAACAGAGTTCCTTTGAAAAAAATACCAGTTGGTACTTTTGTTTACAATGTTGAAGTAAAGATTGGAGGAGGTGCAAAACTTTGTAGATCAGCAGGTAACTTTGGACAAATAGTTGCAAATGATTCTGGATATGTTCACGTTAAACTTCCATCTACAGAAATTAGAAAAATTCCTGAAAATGCATGGGCATGTATTGGAAATGTTTCAAATGATGAACAATGGCTTGTAAATATTGGTAAGGCAGGAAGATCAAGATGGCTTGGTATAAGACCAACTGTTAGAGCTTCTGCTATGAACCCAGTAGACCATCCATACGGTGGAGGTGAAGGAAGACAAGGTAGAGGTTTGAGATTTGCTAAGACAGCTACAGGTAGACACGTTGGAAAAGGACAAAAATCAAGAACTCCTAAGAAGTATTCAAATCATCTTATCGTCTCAAGAAGAAAGGTTGGAAAAGCGAAGAGTGGTAAATAGTAAAAAATACTTAAACAAAACAAAAATCCCGAAAGGGATTTTTGTTTTGTTTAAGCTTTACTTTTTCTATAAATCTGCTATTATTAATAAGTAAAGGCCAAAGACAGCCAGTTATCCGAAAGGATTATAAATGATTTAAAATGATAGTTATATTGTTTTGGTCAAGCTAGCCGAGGTCAACTCTATTAGTTAGAGGCCTTTTATATAAGGTCGATTTTTTATTTTTAAAATTAAAATTATTCATGCCAATTACAAAAGGTAAAAAGAAAGAGTTAGTTGAAAAAATAGTAGAAGCTATTAAAGGTTCAAAATCTGTCGTCTTTGTAAACTTCAGACATTTGATTGTTGCAGATGATATGGCTATGAGAAAAGCTCTTAGAAAAGAAGGTGTCGGATACTTAGTTGTAAGAAAGACACTTGCTAAGATTGCTTTTAAAGAAGCTGGTGTCGTAGGTGATATGCCTGAAATAGTAGGAGAGCTTGCGATGGTCTATGGTGATGATCTTACAGCTCCAGCAAGAGAATTGTATTCTTTCCAGAAAAAATATAAAGACAATGTAAAAATTGTTGGAGGTATATTTGAAGGGAAATACATGAGTTTAGAAGAAATGGTAGCAATAGCTGCTATTCCTTCACAAAAGACTCTTTATGCTCAGTTCGTTAACCTTATTAATTCTCCAATTTCTAGATTCGCGATTGTGCTTAACCAGATCGCTCTAAAAAAAGAGACAGTCTAGAGTTATAGATTCTCGCCCCGTAGCTAACTTTTCCCTTTAGAAAAGTTATGGTACTGGGGTCACCAATTCAAAGATTTGCAGTTGTTCTTAGTGAAATCGCTAAAACAAAGACAGTATAGGTTGTTAGGAATTTATTAAAAATTAATCAAATAATTAAAATGGAAGAAACAAAAGTAGTTATTCCTGCAGAATTTGAAAAAATTATTGCGGAAATAGAAAAAATGTCAGTTATAGATCTTCATGAGCTTGTAAAAACTCTTGAAGCAAGATTCGGAGTATCAGCAGCGGCTGTTGCTGTTGCTGGTCCCGCTGCTGCAGCAGCTTCAACAGAAGATGAAAAATCATCATTCAAGGTTGAACTTACAGAAGCTGGAACACAAAAGATTGCTGTTATTAAAGCAGTAAAAGAAGCTCTAGGTCTTGGTCTTAAGGAAGCAAAAGATCTTGTAGATGGAGTACCTTCAATTCTTAAGGAAGATATGAAGAAGGAAGAAGCTGAGGCTTTGAAGAAAGCTGTTGAGGTAGCAGGTGGTAAGGTTACACTTAAATAATACAAAATAAGTTATATATGTTCAAAAAGTTGAACTTGTTATAATTTTTTTGTAAAAATACAATATAAGAGTGGTTCGCCTAAGGCGAACCCCTCTTTTATTGTATTTTTAATTGTGTATAATACTTGTATGGATGTTTTAAGTATATTATTTGGAGGTGAAGCAAGAGTTAGAATGATGAGATTATTTCTGTTTAATCCAGAAGTAATTTTTGATATTGATATGGTTTGTGATAAATCTAAGGTTGACATTAAGACAGTTAAGAAAGAATTTTCTATTTTAGAAAAAGCCGAATTAATAAAAGGAAAAGATTTTTCTAAAAATGTTCAGAAAAAAGTCAGAGGTAAAATGGAGGAAGTAAAAGTTAAGGCACATGGTTATTATTTAAATCAAGATTTTCCATACATGGTCTCTCTTAGGCAACTTCTTATAAGCACAAAGACTTTTGAAGGTAGTGAAATCTTAAAAAGGCTTTCTAAAGTTGGAAAGCTAAAGCTCGTTTTAGTTTCTGGTGTCTTTACACAAGATAATGACAGCAGGGTAGATATGCTTGTTGTTGGCAATAATTTAAATAAAACAACTTTAAGTAAAGTAGTAAAGACAATAGAAGCAGAACTCGGGAAGGAACTCGTTTATGCTTTTTTTGAAACTCCAGATTTTGAATACAGAATGGGTATGTATGATAAGTTAATAAGAGACATTATGGACTATCCTCATCAGCTTTTATTGAATAAGATAGCCAGTCATCTTTTGGTTTAGTTGAAATTATCCACAGTCATTTTTTTGGTTTGTTTTTAAATAATATTTAAAATGATATAATGGTAGGGTAAACAGGTCGTTGATGCTCTCGAAAGGGGCTCAGCTTTTATTAGGGTTATTAATTAATAAATTAAATAATATGATAGCTACATGGGGTGATGTCTTATCTGCTTCTTTTAAAAATATATGGTTAGGTGTTGCTGATTTTATTCCAACATTTTTAGCTGCTGTTGTTATTGCAATAGTAGGATGGATTGTTGGAGCAATATTTTTTAGACTTATATCACAATTGGTTAAACTTGCGAAAGTTGACAGTGCTCTTAGATCAGCAGGGGTAGAAAAGTTTGTTGAAAAAGCAGGCTTTAAACTTGATGCTGGTGTGTTTCTTGGTGCTTTAGTAAAATGGTTTTTCATAATCGTATTTCTAGTAGCATCTCTCGATGTATTAGGTTTAAAACAAGTTACAGCTTTTCTTAAAGATGTTGTTCTTGGATACCTACCACAAGTTATAGTAGCAGTTCTTATTGTTCTTGTTGCTGCAATTGTTGCAGAAGCAATGCAGAAGCTTGTTGTTGGTACAGCAAAGGCTGCAAACATGAAGTCAGCAAACTTTGCTGGTACAGTTACAAAGTGGTCAATATGGATTTTTGCAATACTTGCTGCAATAATGCAACTTGGTATCGCAGTTACATTTATTAATACACTTTTCACAGGTGTAATAATCGCAGTTTCACTTGCTCTTGGTTTAGCATTTGGTCTTGGTGGTCAAGATGCAGCAGCTAGATATATAGAGAAGATGAAAGGGGATATCTCAGATAGATAAGCTTCATAAAATAAAAAAACCACCAGTAATCTAGGTGGTTTTTTTATTTTCTTAAAATGAAGCTTATCCCGTAATAATTTACAGATATTTTTATAATAAAGTTTAAAACAATATAGAAGTATTTTTTGAAAAGATAAAACACGTTGGCGAATAGCCAATACCTCTTTTTACTAAGTGTTTTATATGTATAAAATAGGTAAAATTGTTACTGGGATTGTTAGAAGGTTCATAAGTTAAAAATTAATAAAAGCCAATTTTACTTAGTAAAATTGGCTTTTATGTTGTATAAAATTATATTCAACATTCTTGGATTTTTCCTTGTTGACTTGTTTTAAAGTAGTATAATTAAAGTAGGGTTATTAGAAAGTATTATCCGATTAATATTTTTTCAGGGAGACTAACTCTTGTTACACCTTGGTGTATCATCGAGGTCACCCACCTAGATTTATCTAGGGTAATACTTATCCAGTAATCCTTATAGAACATCCGCCTTTCAAGGCGGATTTTCTATTTTGTAAAGTTTCCGTGATTGGTTTTGAAATGATATAATTAATCCGTTAAAGTTTTTGCTGATGTGTTGAAAATGAGAAACAAATAGGTATACATTTTTTTAGATATATCTTGATAGCAAGTTTTGTGACTATTTAACACCAACACATTTTTATCAGTAAAAATTTTCTCGGATAAATATGTTTAAACAGAAAATTTTCATTGCTTCTTTTGTGACTTTAATTATTGTAGCTAGTTTAAATTATTTTGGAGGTAAATTTTATTGGTACTGGACTTACAAATGGTTTGATATACCAATGCATATGCTTGGGGGATTATGGATCTCGCTTTTTTCTTTGTCCTTATATGCTTTTTTTTATAAAAAGCTTTCCATATTAAATTATCGTATGAACGTTTTAGGTATCGTTGCTTTTGCCGTCCTCTCTATAGGGGTATCGTGGGAACTATTTGAACTCTTAGGTGGAATAACATCTTTACATGATGGTACTAGCTATTGGATAGATACCATAAGCGATATTATGAATGATTCTATCGGCGGTTTGGTTGGTTACTTCTTCTTTATTAAGAATCGAAAATGTGAGAGTGTTTTGTCTTGTGAGACTGTTAATAATAATCAAATAAAATAATATGAAACTTACTTTTTATGGAGGGACGGGTTCTGTTACTGGAGCAAACTTTTTACTTGAACATACAAGTAGGGAAGGTAAAAATATAAAGATACTTATAGACTGTGGTCTTATGCAGGGTACAAAAATAGCAGATAGTTTCAATAGAGATCCTTTCCCATATAATCCAGAAGAAGTAGATTTTTTAATTGTTACCCATGCCCACATAGATCATATTGGTAGAATCCCCAAGTTAGTCAAAGATGGTTTCAAGGGACGAATAATCAGTACTCCACCAACTAAGGATATTGCGGAGTATCTTCTTGAGGACACTTTAAAAATACTTGATAGTGAATCTAGAAAGAATGGTGTATTACCAATCTTTGAAAAGGAAGATGTTCTAAAAACTTTTACTTTATGGGAAACATTAGAATATCATAAAGATTTTTCTATTTTTGATGATATAAGTATTTTTTTGAAAGACTCTGGACACATACTTGGTGCTTCTATTATAGAAATGAAGTATGGTGATAAAAAAGTTGCTTTTACAGGAGATCTTGGTAATTCACCCTCCTTACTTTTGAGGGATACAGAGTTTATAGAAGGAGCTGATTATATAATAATGGAGAGTGTTTATGGTGACAGAAATCATGAACCAAAAGAGAAAAGAAGACTACAACTCAAAGAGGCTATTTTAGATACAATAAAAAATAAAAAGATTTTGATTATTCCAGCTTTCTCCCTTGAGAGAAGTCAGATGATTATTTATGAGATGAATGATTTATTTGAGAAAGAAGGTCTACAACAAATACCTGTTTTTCTTGATTCACCGCTTGCTTCAAAAATTACCGGTATTTATAAAAAATACACATCTTATTTGAAGGATTCTGTTCAGGAAGAAATAAAGGCAGGGGACGATGTATTTTCTTTTCCTAGACTTAAATTTACTGTTTTGGCTGAAGAGTCTGAGAAGATTTCAATGATGCCGAATCCCAAAATAGTTATAGCAGGTTCAGGAATGTCTAATGGTGGTAGAATAATTCACCATGAAAAAGCACATGTCTCAGATAATAGGGCAACAATACTCCTTGTTGGGTATCAGGCTATTGGTACACTTGGAAGGCAACTTGAGGAGGGTGCAAAAACAGTAAGAATATATGGTGAAGAGATACCTGTAAAAGCCAAGATTTCAAAAATAAGTGGATATTCTTCACACAAAGATTCTGATAACTTAGTTTCTTTTATAGAAAAGGCTACTGAGACAAGTAATATTAAAAAAATATTTACTGTTATGGGTGAACCCAAAGCTTCTCTATTTCTTGTACAAAGACTCAGGGATGAATTGGATGTTAAAGCAGAGTATCCAGAGTATGGGAGCTCAATTGAGTTGTCATAGATGTTATAGTTGTTTTATTTGTTGTAAATGTAAATACAATAAACTAAAAAGGATTTTCACGAAGTGAAAATCCTTTTGTATTATTCCAGGTATGTCATTGCGAGGTAATCCGTCGCAATCCAGGTTAAATTTGTATTGTCATTCCCGCGTAAGCGGGAATCCAGGATTTGTATGGGTATTGTCTTTGTGAATGTGTAATCACCTGTGGCAATCCATGTTAATTAATTTAAAATAGATACAAACCTGGATTGCGACCACGTAAAAATGATTACATTCACGTGGCACAGCGTCGGATTACCTTCTCGCAATGACAAAAAATATAAATTAATAAATAACAAATAATAAAAAAACCGCTTAGAGCGGTTTTTTTATTATTTAGCTTTTTCTACGATTTTCTTGAAAACTTCTGGATTGTCATTTGCTAGTATAGAAAGTATTTTTCTGTCGATTTCTATATTTTGTTTCTTTAGGCTACCCATGAATTTGCTGAATGTAGTGCCGTTATCTCTTAGGGAAGCGTTTATTCTTACATTCCATAATCTTCTTGCATCTCCCTTTTTATCTCTTCTGTGAGCAAAAGCGCTTGCACCAGCATGCATTATTGCAGTGATTGCTTCAGCTTCCTTGCTCTTTCTGTTTAAACGATAACCTTTGGTCATCTTTAAAACATTTTTTCTTGTTTTATTTTTGGTTGTACCTCTTTTAACTCTTGTCATTGTATTATTTTACTTATTTATAAATTATTCTGTATTTAAAACATTCCTGGAAGGAATCTTGCTTTTACTTTGTTACTAAAGTGGAATGCCATGGATCTCTTTTTGTTTTGCTTTTGACTACCGCTTTCTTTTGCATTGAAGTGGTTTTGACCAGCTTTTCTACCGATGATTTTACCGTTTTTGGTTACTTTCAATCTTTTTGTAAATGATTTATTTGTTTTCATTTTATTAATAAATTAATTATGCTTTTTTATTCAATCTCTCTATAACTGTGGTTAAACCTTTTGGACCCCTTTGTGGTGCTTCCGCAATTTTATATTCCTCGGTTACTAGTTTAAACATTCTTTCTAATCTTTCTTGTAGAAAGTTGTTATTTAGATATTTTGCTCTACCAGTAAGGAAAAGGTTAAGTTTAACTCTATGACCTTCTTTTAACCACTCGGAAGCTTTCTTTGCTTTGAGTTCTAAATCGTGGTCATCTGTACCTATTTTGACTTGAATACTCTTTACTTCGATGTTTTGTATCTTCGATTTGGAGTCTTTCAATTTCTTCTTTTCAGTGTATTGAAATTTACCATAATCCATTATTTTTGCAACTGGTGGAATAGCGTTTGGTGATATTTCTATCAAATCCAAACCCATCTCTTGTGCTTTCTTCAAAGCGTCGCTTGTGGACATTACTCCCAAGTTTTGGCCATCATCTGTGATGACTCTAAGCTCGGCGACTCTTATTTGATGATTTATTCTTACTCTAATATTCAAGGTGTTTAAATAATGATTTATGAGTCTTATTTATAGCATATTTTCTTTTTTATGGCAACAAAAGATTGATGTCAATATGTAACATATTGAGCCAAGTAAGATACCACCTAAGACATCTGAAATCCAATGGACAGAAAGATAAACTCTACTTATTGCAACTAGTGGAAATATTATAGAAGTGCAGGTAATAAAAGTTATTTTAGAAAAATTATTCTTTATATGTGGTGATATTATAAAAATCGAAGAAAAGAAGAAAACCGTCGATATAGTGGCGTGACCGCTAGGGAAGCTATAACCAGTCTCTATTAGTATGTTGCTTATAGGGCGTGCTCTTTCTATGAGATTTTTGAGTAATTCTGGTAGTAATGTTCCTAGAGCGGTGACTATTGTAAAGAAATAAAAAGGATATTTTCTTCTTTTTGATATTATAAAGAATGCAAAAACTATAAAAATTAAGAGAGATTCATAAGTATTTCCTATTTTAGTGACTGAGAGCATTGTTTGGTCTAGAAGAGGAGAGTGGAGTGTACTCGAGAAAGTTTGTGCACTTTTATCAAAAGATAATAGTGGTTTGTAGTTTATTGTTACACTAAATATTAATAAGACAAAAAATATTAGACAGATAATTAAAATTAGTTTTTTATTTTTGAGAGACATGGAGGTATTTTAACATAAATCTAATATAGATTATAAAGAAAAACCCACTAGAGCAGGTTTTTCTGTTGGTGGGTTAAGGATAATAGTTTCCATGATGTATTGGTCCAACATGACGTTCACGTGGCTTTTTGGGTTGTAGCCGACCAAAGTTTTTTTTGCTTTCCAAAAAACTTTGTATTGCCTGAAGTATGCGTTTTTTCAGTGGAGACATTTTCTTTTCCATTTAAGAACTCCTTTCTGTAAAAATAGTATCAAAAGATATTAAAAATAGTATTAAAATAAAAAAACCCACCAACAAAAACGGTAGGTTTTTCTTACTTAGTGGGTTAATAAACATTCTTGTTACGTCTGTTAGTCACAGGACGTCTACGTGAAGATCTGGGAAAAGGTTCGTCAGGAAGCTTCTTGCTTTCCTGATAACTTTTTATTGCCGCCATTGTTTCTTTTCTTAATGGTGATAACTTCGGCTTTTTCATTGCGGATTCCTTTCTGTAAAATACAATAGCACCTGAAGGGGTAGAAGACAAGAAAAAAAATACGGCGTGTCACAAAATTCGTGACACGTCGTTTATTTTTTATTGTTATCTTCTTACTTCGTCAGTATTGCCGTCCCTGTTTTGTTTTTGTAGTAGGTATATGAAAGGTTGACTGTCCTGTTGAAACAATCTGCCGGAGGGATTTCGCCAGTAGACGGATCAACTGTGTCACTTGAAAAAACAAAAGTCATATTGATTGAGAGTTTTGTCTTGACCATGGGGTTTGTTAATCCATAGTTGGCTAAGGCTTCAGCAAATACACATTTAGGATAGGTTATTGACCATTTCCCTAGTTTTGCTGAACCAGCCGCTCTCTCAGATATTTTAAAAACACTGCTGTTGTTTGTATTCAAAGATGAGATATCTGTAACCCCATCGAGAAACACACGTGCCGAAGTGAACTTAATATCCTTTGGAACAAGTACCGATCCGGAGAAGCTGATATAGTCGCTGTTTGTCTTGGCGAAGTTCAGCTTAACGGAAGTACTTGTAAGTTCAAAGAACATCGATTCGGGACACCATGTTGGCCAACAAGAGAAGTAGGGGTTTGAAGACACCCCGTTGACTACTTCTTGAATACCCAGAACTTCTCCGTTTTCGTTTATATCGGCAGAAAAGATCCGGTACATCACCTGATAAGTACCGTCGTAATACGATCCGGTATACTCGTAAGTGGTGTACAAAATCTTTGTTCCTTCCGGGTTTACGAAAGCTTCTTTCGCGTCACCCAGCTGGCTGAGAAGTTTTGCTTCTTGACCAGGAACTAGATAATACGCTCCGCTGTAACTCGAAACGACGAAGCGACTATCATAGCTCATTGAAAGCCGATTGGCAGATATATACAATGATTTATCGGCCGAATATGGAACTGGACTAGGCACAACACCGTGATTTTGAGGGGTTCGGATGTAGATATGAATACCGTTATATCCGTTGATTGCCGAATATCCGATATCCTTATTTTCCTTTGTTAAACCCCAACAAGCATATCCATCGGCTGATAGAGCAAGACCATAACCTGGCCCAACTCGTCCACTTGAAGAATAGCTTAGTCGAGAACTTCCAGTACGATTTGACTGATAGAATGTACCCGTGTGAAAGGCAGATACTATCGGCATTTCGTCATTGGAGGAACCATAAGGATCCCGCGTTGTTTGTTGTGTTGTGTATCCGCCCATCCATTTGCTATAGAATAACCTTTGGCCGTGAGACCCGCTTGTCTCCGTTTTGTCGTACCACAGGTATTTTCCATTTACGAACGGATGGCCAAAGTTGATCTTTTGGCTTGCCAGCTGAGTAGCTAACACAATTTTTGTACCGGGGTTGTAAGAGTCTGCTCTGTAGAGAGCATTCCCGTCAGTAAAGACGATCCAGTGATCTTCTGCTTTACCGATAGTGGCGATCATAACGAACGCACACACACATAGAGCAATGATAGCTTTGATAGCTTTCATTTTTTTGTCCTTGGGCAAATGCCCCGTTTTGTTTTTTTTGACATCTAATCCGAAGACTAGAGCATGACAGAATAGTCATAGCCAAAATATATCAATATTTTTAATATTTTTTGGCTATGACTATTACTTTAAAAGTAAGATTTAATTATAAAAGAACACTCCATATTATTGGGAGTACACTATTTATACTGTATGCTTGAAAAAATGGTTGTCAATGGTATTGAGTGGAGAGGTGTTTTTAAAAGTAAAGATAAAAGAAAAACCCACCAAAGAAAAATGGTGGGTTTTTCTTTGGTGGGTGACTACCTGAGACGAATCCCAGATTCACGCACCGCGCGGGTGAGGGACTTCTCGATGAGGCGGGGGAGCTTCTTGAGAAGTTTGTCGAGATGCGTCACTGCTTCGTCAAAAATCAACTGGCATTGAGGGTTAAGTTTTTCTGGGTCTTCCTCAGAAAGATTATTGATTCTCACGAGACATTCCCATACCTTCTGAAGTTCTTTGATATCCTTTTCAGAACCAAAAGACTGACGAAGGAAACGGTGACTTCTTTTTACACACATGCGGGGTATGCTGAGGCGTCCCCTATAGTGTAAATGAGGTGGTTCGGACTTTTCGTCCAAAATCATCGTTTTTAAACTGCGAACCGAACTCATGACACGGTCACGATACTCGTCCGCCATTTTTTTGATATCCATCTGTAAACTCCTTTCAAAAGAGTGTTTGTGATTTTTGTAGATAACTTTCTGTTTATATAGTAGCAAGGGATTTGGATGGTGTCAATGGGTGGGGGTGGTAAAAAATTAGAAATTAAAAATAGAAAAACCCCGTTCACATTTCGTTACTAGGGGCTTTGTGTTGTTCACGAGCAGAGAGCACGGATTGCTGCTTTTTCGAGATCACTTCCATCGGCAGTATGGGCGTACATTCTACGTCGTTCTTCTTGTGTGGTAGCGTTATCCAGGATTACCAGCATTGCTATTCTCTCGACCTCACTTCCACTCGGAGCATTGTTGTATACTTTATATCGCTCTTCTTGGGAGGTGGCATTATCGAGTATTATCTTCAGTGCTTCCTCTCGAATTCCGCCTGTAACAGGACTATCGTTATATACTGACCACCGCTTATTTTGGGTGGTTGCAGCTTCGAGACGCATTTTCAACGGAAGATCATCTCCCGTTATAATTCCAAAAGCCCTAGCAATTTTTTTCGCAGGAATACCAATCTTTTTTGCTTTTTTGACGCAATCAGCATAAGTTTTCACTTTTCTTTTCCTTTCTTGAGAGAGAACTTGAACTACTTAATATAATATCAAAGTAAAATAAGTGTGTCAATGGTGGAGTGTAATGGTTCAATAACTTGGACTCAAAATATAAGTAATATAAATAAATAGAAAAACCCCGTTCACATTTCGTTACTAGGGGTCTTAAGTATTTCACCAGTTCTCACTTTCTTGAAGTTTTTTATTTTTCCGACAGAAACCTCAAGATGAGGAAGGTACCTCCGAAAAAAATCCCAGCGGTCAGTTGTTGTGTCGGAGTCAATGTGATTAACCCCATTTTTGCCAAAGATCCTGCTATTAGGGCTTGAAAAGCCATGCCCAAAACAAGATAACTACTCATTGTAAACTCCTTTTTAAGCGGTTAGTTATGATTGTGATTAATGGAAGATTTATCCATAAGCACTGTTCCAGTTAGTATACTAGCATATCTGTTATAAAAAGTCAAGAGTATATTGGGCGAGAATCGTGAGTACACTTTCGGTCAGGAATAAATTTTTGTTATTATAAAAAAGAGATGGGCGGAATCGGTCTCAAATCACTAAGTATTTTAGAATTATTAAATTCTAAAATACAAAGTGTTTGCGACCCCGACTCGCAAGATTTTTTGCTAAAAATCTTTGGCTCCGTCTTTCGATTCTCACATGAAAGTGCTACCCAGCACTTTCTCATCTCCACCTAAAAAACAAAAAGCACCTCTTACGAGGTGCTAATGTTTTTACAGGTGGAGATGGCGCGAATCGAACGCGCGTGCAAATGATTGTTCCCAATGCTTCTACAAAGTATAGTTTGTTTAGTTTCGCCCGAAAGCGAATTTAAAATTATAGACTATAAATAAACAAAACATCTATAATTCGATTCTCTAATTTTCTTTGTGTATCGAGAAGGTACACAATATATCCTGAAAATATATCACCCTAAAACATTTTGTAAACAAAATGTTCGGGCGATCAATTTTTGTATTAACAAAAATTGATTTAGCCCCAACAGCTTATCAGAAATAGGCTGCTAGTGTGTCGCTTAGGCTAAAGCGTAAGCGAAAGTAAGGTCCTTGGTACCAAAAAATGGTGACACAATGCCAGCTACTTTTGAAGAAATGCTATTTGCATTTGAAGTTCCTTGATAGATTTAAGAGTTCACAAGGTTGCTCTACTTTGCGCAAGAGAGAACGGGACCAAATGTCTAGGCCGATCATCCCCCTAAAACATTTTTTACTAAAAATGTTCGGGCGATCAATTTTTGTATTAATAAAAATTGATTTAGCCACTATTTTGAATCATACCTTATTTTGTTTATATATTCATCAAGAAATTTCTTTTTTTCTCTTGATCCCCATAAACTTTTTAAAAATCTTTCTCTATTAAAAGCATCTGCTTTGTTTTTGAAAGTTTCTTTATGCATAAGAACAAAAGGTATTCTTTTTGATGTTGATTTAACATCTCCTTTATTATGTCTCTCTAATCTTTCTTCTATATTAGATGTACAACCAACATAAAGTTTTTTGTCTTTTTCGCTAAATAATATATAGACAAAATAAGGCATGATTCTATTCGTTTTTCAATGTTCTTCTTATCTCTCGGTCAGATTCGCGTTTCTTGATAGATTCGCGTTTATCTTTATTCTTCTTACCTCGAGCTAAGCCAAGCTCTACTTTTAGCTTATGCCCCATATTATACACCGATAATGCTACTATTGTCAAACCATTTTGATTTTCTGTGCCGGCAAGCCTTTTAAGCTCCTTTTTGGTAAGCAAGAGTTTTCTATTTCTTCGTGGATCGTAATCTTGAGGTGTGTTTTTAGGTTGAAGGGGAGTAATACCAGCTCCTATAAGAAAGGCTTCATTTCCTCGAATTGTCGCATAAGCCCCATCAAGTGTTATTCGCCCAGCTTTTATTGCTTTAACTTCAAAACCGAGTAGCTCAATACCAGCCGTGATTTTTTCAAGGATTTCATAATTAAAATATGCTTTTCTGTTTTCTGCAAAATTTGCCATAAGTTGTATTTGTATAGTAACAAAATAATAGGGAATTGAGAAATAAAAAACCGCTCGCCTAGATGAACTAGGCGAGCGGGGTGGTGGAAGACGTTTTACTTTTTTTTCTTAGTGTCTGTCTTCCTCCGGACTTCGATCGTGTGGTGTGTTGCCAGTGCGGCAATACCAGCAACTGCAGTAAGGAAGGGGGCGACGATCGCGGCTACTGTACCGATTGCTGCTCCCTTGATAAGGGGTAATTGCAGTTCGATTTTGCCACTCGGATTACTGATCACGAGTTCGTGGGCCCCTCCTTTTTCGATGATCTGTTTCGCTTTAGCTAACAAACGGTCAGCACTTACTTTGACCTGCTTTTCGATAATTTTGCGATTTAACTTCGCCATTTTATCTCCTCCTTCTTTTTGTTTTGTTTCCTATCCAAAAAAAATATTAAACTATTAAATAATAAAAGTCAATAGTATTTTTTAGAACATTACTTAAGCTTTTAGAACAGCTTGACAAATATTTTAAAACATGTATTATGTTATGCAGATTATTGTGTTCGTTGACGTTCACATTTAACCTATTAGTTTCAAATTTTAAACGAAAGGAGGCTTAACCGAAAGGATAAGTCACTAGTTTGGTGTTTGTCGATGTTTGTTGAAGGTATCAAAAACGTTTCAAGTTCAAATCTCAAAAGGAGAATCAGAATGAAGAAGTTGTCCAAGTTGTTCGTGACCTTACTGGTTGGCGTTTTTGCCCTCCAGACACAGGCAGTGTCCTATGTGAAGTCGGCACCTCTCTCGGAGGTGGTCGGGACTCGGGTTGGTTTGGTTCAGGATGGTGCTGTGCAGGAACTGCCCATCATCACCTGGGGTGGCGATATCGCTACCATCGTTGCGAACGGTAATCAGGTCAACACGGCGGTCGGCAGCCTCTTCGACAAGGAGGGGTTGAAGTTTAAGATTGTCCGTGAGGACGTCTTTCCGAAACAGTTGGAAGGCTACATCAGTGGGAAGACCCCGTATTTGCGGGGAACCGTTGGTCAGATCAACATGGCCCTCGAGCTCCTGTCGAAGGATCCTCGAACCAAGCCGGTTGTTGTTTACACTCTCACCAGGTCAGTTGGAGGAGATTGCCTTGCTGTAAAACAGGGGATCAATACGATCAAAGACTTGAAGGGAAAGACTATTGCAGTCAATGCATACAGCCCTCATGTGGAATTCCTCGGAACGGTGCTCGATAGTGCCGGGCTGATGATGACCGATGTGAAGATTGTGTGGACAAAAGATTTGACTGGTTCGAAGGAAACTCCGGGCCAAGCATTTCTCAGTGATCCGACTGTCGATGCGTGTTTTGCTATCTCACCTGATGCCAATGCTTTAACGAGCGGTGGCAAAGTGGGAGATGGATCCGAGGGCTCTGCAAAGGGTGCTCGAATTCTCTTTTCAACAAAGACAGCAAGTAACGTGATTTATGACGTTTATGCTGTACGCGCCGATTATCTGGCCTCACACCCTGATAACGTTGCGAAGTTCGTCCATGCTTTGCTTATGGCAGAAGAGAATCTGTCCTTGCTCATGGGAAATTCGAGTACGCGAAAGGCGGAGTACGACAAAACACTGGCGGCGGCTGGAAAGATTATTCTCGACAGTGAACAGGCGACAGGTGATATCATTGGTTTGTATGGTGATTGCGAATATGTTGGCTACGTGGGGAACATCAAGTTCCTTGCTACACCGACGGAAGTTCGTCGCCTCGAAACCTTGTCGTCTGAAATCCAGGAAGCGTTTATCGGTCTTGGGTTGTTGTCTGGTAAGGCGGAGCTTGCGAAAGCAGGTTTTGATTATGAAGCTCTGAAGAAGGGCTTGATCAAGACAGTTGCTGTGGTGGCTCCGAAATTCCAGGCGGCCGAAGTCGCGAAGGTTATTGATCAGAAGTCGAAACAGGGAGACAGTGGCTCCATTTTCAGCTTCGAAATCCTGTTCAGCCCAAATCAGAATACATTTAACTCTGAGTTGTATAAGGCAGATTTCGATCGTGCAATCGAACTCGCAGCCACATACGGTGGAGCGATTCTCACAATCGAAGGACATGCTGATCCGATGCAATATATCGACAAGAAAGCGGCGAATGCACCCGAGCTGGTGCTTTCACGTCTTCGTCAGTCGGCAAAGAATCTTTCGTTGACGCGAGCAATCGCTCTACGCGAGAGTCTTCTCAATTATGGCAAACTGAAGATGGTCATTATGGACCCGTCGCAGTTTGCCGTAGTTGGTCACGGCTTTGAGAAACCGAAAACCGGCCTCAAGAATGGTGAGCCTGTTCGTCCGAAAGATCAGCAGGAGTGGGCATCGAACATGCGAGTCGTGTTCGAGTTAATTCCTGTTGGTGAAGTGGAGTCCCAGGTGTTTACGCCGGCAGGAGGTGGAAAATGAAGAAAAGTTTTCCGCTTGTCTGTTGCTTCGTCGCCATGTGCCTTGTTTCGGCCTGTGGTGATGGGGGTAATGTGTCCAGTCAACAGACTGGGCAGGCTGGTGTTTCTCTATCGGTTAAGTCCGCTGTGAAATACACATGGCTCGATCAGAGTGCTTCGAAGAGCAGTGCCTTGGATGAGAACCTTCTTCGGAAGAATATCTACCTGGTGCTTGACTGCTCAAGCAGTATGGCCGAGTCATGCGGTGGTGGGAAGACGAAGATTAATGCAGCCAAGGAGGCGATCAATCGTTTCGTCAGTCTGATTCCGGAGGATACGAACCTCGGATTCCTTACGTTCGAGTTTTCGGATGTTCAGGAAAAAATCCCATTGGGAATAGGAAACCGTAAGGAGTTGATCACAGCGGTCAACCGCCCAGCGGCAAATGGTTCCACGCCACTAAGTAAGGCAGTGGAAATGGGTTATGAGAAACTCCGTGAGCAAGCCTTAAAACAGCTTGGTTATGGCGAATACCACCTTGTGGTTATGACCGACGGTGAAGCAAATCCTGGTTGTGACCCTGGGAAAATCGTCGACAAAATCCTGAAAACATCACCGGTGGTGATTCATGCCATTGGGATTAATATTGGGAGCGGACACAGTCTCAATCAGCCTGGAAGAACGATCTATAAGGATGCACAAAATCCGAAAGATCTGGAAGATGGGTTGGCGGAGATTGCTGCCGAGTCGGAGAAATTCTAGTCGGTTAAATGTGAACAAATAGTGCGAGCCCCCTCCAGTATATCTGGTAGGGGGCTTTCTTTTTGTCTGCTATTGACAAAATAGTTATTTCATGTATATTTAGGGTTGTTGTTATTTGATATCAAAACGAAAAGCAAGGAGAAAAAGGATGAAAAAAGGTACGGTATTACCGGTACTGTTTATGATTATTGTTTTGGTGGGAGTGTTTTCTTACAAAGGGATTCTTCCTCACTTGAAAAACAAGCAACAGAAACAGACGAGTGATTCGAAAGATCTCAAGGGGGAAATCTCTTTGGCGATCGATAACTGGATCGGGTATTTTCCCGTCAGTTCTTCTCGGATGAAGAAGTATCTGAGAAGTGAAGGATATGGCCTTAAGGTTACAGATGACGGCGCGGACTATGCGAGTCGTATGAAAAATCTTAAGGACAGGAAGTACGACTTTGTCGTGGCTACTGTTGATTCGGATATTTTGAATTCTGCGCCACTCGATTTTCCGGGCACCATTATGATGGTAATCGATGAATCAAAAGGTGCAGACGCTATGGTGGCATACACCAATGTTGTCTCAAGTCTCGATTCATTTAAGGAGAATCTTCAAGTGAAGATTGGATTCACTGCTGGTTCTCCGAGTCACCATTTGGTGAAGATTGTTGCCTCGCACTTTAGTGTGCCAGGTTTGAAGAAGTTGGATGGCGCTCATAAGGTTGAGACGAAAGACTCAGACGAAGCATTCAAATTATTCCGTGAAAAAAAAGTTCAGGTTGCTGTGCTTTGGGAACCGAACGTTTCAAGGGCACTCAAGCTACCTGGTGTAGGGAAGATCATTGGGTCTGAAAGTATCAGTCGAGGTATCGTCGATGTGCTCATGGTTAACCGTGAGTTTGCATTGAAGTATCCTGAAAAAGTGAACCTTTTCCTTCGGACGTATTTTCGGGTGTTGAAGTTTTATGCTGATAACCCGGAAGATTTGAAGAAGGACATTCACTCTGAGCTCAAGATTCCTGTGGATTCAATCCCACAAATGCTTGACGGTGTACGTTGGGTAAATCTAACGGAAAACTGTCAGGAATGGTTCGGAGTAGGTGGTCCTGGTCAGACGTCTGAACAGGGACTGGTGGATACGATCGAGTCTACGGTTTCAATTCTTATTGAGAGTGGTGATTTTAAAGAAAACCCTCTCCCAGATAAAGATCCTTATCGTATTATTAACAGTAGTTTTGTTTCCTCAATCTACAAGGACGGTGTCAAAACCGGTTTTGCAAGTTTGGAGACAGGGGCTACTGGTGCGGTTGTGGGTATTGGTTTGGACCGTCCTTTCAAACAGTTGACGGACGCGCAGTGGGATAGGCTTCGGTCAGTAGGTAGTATCCGCGTTGACCCGATTATGTTTCAAAGTGGTCTTGCTGACTTGACGATTTCGGAGAAGGAGAAGCTTGATTTGGCGGTAAGCCGTCTCAAGCATTATCCAACATTCCGGATTAAGGTTAGTGGGCATACTTCGTCTTCGGGTGATCCTGAGGCGAACGTAGAATTGTCACAAGCAAGGGCTGACTCTGTCGCTCGGTATCTCATGATTACTTACAGTGTTGATCAAAATCGCATTAGGTCTGTTGGGTTTGGTGGCAGTAGGCCACTTTCAAAATTGCCTGATGAATCAGATCGCGCTTACGGGTATCGTCTGCCGAGGGTTGAGCTTTGCCTTTTTGCTGAGACGTTTTGATTAATAGTGGTGGTTGTGTGCTGTGGCCCGTTTCCTTTCGAGGAAACGGGCCACTTTTACTTTAGCGAAAGTATGTCGCGCAATCGTCCATTGAAGTGCGACGAAAACTAATAGACAGTATCCTTATTATGAGTTGTATTTAATAGTTTATGTCACCCTTGACAAAAACTTTAAATATGATATCAATCATGCAGAAGTATCTTTGTAAAAACGTTGAATAAACAGAAAAAGGAGAACAGATAATGGAAACAGAAATAAATGGGAGATCTTTTCCCGTTTTGCTTTGTTGTACTGTGCTGCGAATGATTTTTCGTAAGCCAGAAATTGACCCAAGCTTTTTCACCTCGGTGGCAAACTTGGTTAAGGTAAGGACTGACAGTAAGTTTTATGATGTGTCACCTAAGACTGTTGGATCTATACTGGGTGTTAATGAAAAGGATGGTCCTGGATGGACAGTTGTTTCTTTTCTGCTTGACGGTGGAAAAGAATACAAGGGCCGTTTTCGTACAGGTGGGGAAATCTCACTCGATAATGGCGCTTGTGACCTAGAGCCGGCTGAACAAGAACAAAGGTGTTATGCCTTGATCAACTTGGCTGGTCAGCTTGTCGAAGTCTTCGTGCCTTTCCTAGGTGTTGAACCTGGAGATACTCTCAAGCTCGAAAAAAGTACCATGAAAGTGGTAGCGTTTGAAAAAACGACTCCGTCTGGTGGTATTGCTTTTGTCTCACGTATCATCAGTGATACTGTGGCAGAAGTTGATTATACCGGTGGACGCAGAACAGTTTTCATAGGTAAATTTGCGGGCAAACTAGAGACAAATGGACGGGTCGTTCTTGATCAAAGTGGAAGTGTAATTATTGAAAACTTTGGTCTTGATGATGATTCATTCAAGCTCGATGGTGCGACACATGTTTCTTGGAATGACATCAAGGGTCAAGAAGAGGCGATTGGAGATCTTAAAATGTCTATTGAGCTTCCCCAAAGGAAGCCTGAACATTACAAGTATCTTGGTTTGAAACCTTCTGCCGGTTTTCTCTTGTATGGTCCTCCTGGGTGTAGTAAGACAATGCTTGCTAAAGCAGTCTATACCTCGGTTATGGAAACCTGCAAAGAGAAAGGGATTGAAAATCCTTCGGGAGGTTTCCTTCTTGTCAGTGGTCCGGAAATTCTCGACAAGTTTGTCGGAGTTCCGGAAGCACTCATTCGTCATCTTTTTGCCAAAGCCCTAATCTTCTACAAGAGGACAGGGTTTAAGGCGACGATTGTGATTGATGAGTGTGAAGCAATTCTCGCAAAGAGAGATTCGGGTATCAGCAGTGATGTGCTTCGGACGATTGTCCCTGCCTTCATCGCACAAATGCAGGGAGTGAGGGAGTCGGGAGCGATTGTTCTTCTGCTGACCAACAAACCAGAAGTCTTGGATAGTGCAGCAATCCGTGATGGGCGTATTAACGATTGGATTGAAGTAAAGCGTCCGACGAAGGAAGTTGTCCGAGCAATCTTTCTGAATAACATGAAAGCTGTGCCGATTTCTGAGACCACAAGTCTTGAGAGATTGGCAGATCTTTGTGCAGAGAAGTTGTTCTCTCCGGAGTTGGTTATCTTTGATATCGTAAGGGCTGGTGGCGAGTCGGTAAAGTTTACCCTGGCAAACATTGTCAGTGGTGCAATGATACCAGCAATCGTCGAAGCAGCTCAGAAGTTCGCACTCAAGAGGGAACTTCAAAAGTATGAACCTTCTGAAGGTATCAGAGAGGAAGATGTTATCTTTGCTGTTCAACAAAAGTTTAAAAGGAGTTTCGCTTCTGATCACGAGGAAGCTTTGAGGGATTTTGCAAAAAACTTCAAGGATGTCGTCGGGATTCAGAAGCTCAAACAAGCGCAGGTGTAAGATATCTGTGCTCTGAAATAAGTCGCATCCGTTCCGAAAGGGCGGGTGCGATTTTCTTTTATTTTCCTTTTTTACTTATAGACATTTTTTAATATTAATTATCTAATTTATGCTCTTGACAAAATCTTTAATTCGTGTATAGTACTATACAGATGAAGTCCTTTGAAAACTTCATGTAAAAACTAAGGAAAAAAGAGAAAGGGATTTTTGATGAGTATCACCAAAGAGAAAGGTCAGAAAACGCTGGTTAACAGCGAAGAGGCCGCCTCAAAGGTTGCTCTGTCTGAAACAATTCAGCACCCCATGACAATATGGCCCCCAGCTTTTGGGATAGCTGCAGGTATTGGACTTACCGTTTTAGGAATGGTGTCTATGCCTGTGGCGATTACTATTGGTTCGGTCTGTGTCCTGGGTGGAGCGACGAATTGGGCTGTCAGATTTTTTGGTGGAAAGGATGCGTATATTCAAAAATACTACGCGAAACTTCACGAACAATTTGAGAGACTCAAAGAAGAAAAAGTCGTATCACTGGAAAAAGATCTCAAGAGTTTGAAATGTAGCCAAGGACGTGAGCAAGTCTCAGAGTTTGAGGCGAAGTTTGGAAATCTCGTTGATGTCTTAAAAATGGTTTTGTCCGAAGGCGAGCTAGCTTTTGGGCGTTACCTCGGTGCTGCAGAAACTGTTTACACGAGTGGAATAGAAACTCTCGTCCGAGTCGTCACAATCCTCACTAGTATCGAAGAGATCGATCGTGTGGATTTGGAAGAAAGGATTACTGGACTTAAGTCCATCAAAGAAAAAAGTGGGTCTGAAACCCGCCACATGAATACTTTGCTTGAAAGAGCGAAGCTTTATGATGATGGAATGAAAGAGGTTGAAGAACTTCTCGTTTCTAACGAGGAAGCTTTAACTACTCTCGATAAAACAGCCGGTGCTATTGGAAGGATAAAAGTTTGTGGTACATCAGATGATCTGAGTATGGCTATGGCTGATTTGTTAAGTCTAATAGGTAGGATCACACAGCGTGCCAATGTTGGCACGCTTGAATTGTAAACAAAAAAACTCATTCTCAAGAAAGGGAAAAAGAGTATGTCTCAACAGGTACAAGAACAAGTGAAACCGCTTCAGGTTCCTCAAGACGATCAGATCAGAAGTGATCTTGGTTTCGGTGAGGAGGTTCAGCAGACGTTGTCTGTTGATCCGGTAGTTTCGAAAACTGCCGATGATTGGTTGGAGAAAATCCTGTCCCGCGATTTGTCGAGCCCTGCGATGCAGGAGGAGATTCGTGGTGCAGTGGAAGGTGCGGGTGAAAAAGTCCAGCAGACAATGGCTCGTAAGAGTGGTTTGCTGAAGGGACAGATTCGCACGCTCGCTTCCCAGGCTGAGGGTAATCCGGTGGCGAAGTCGCTGATTGACCTCAAGGTTCAGGTTGATAAAATCAACCCGAATAATTTCAAGTTACTCGCGCCCGGAGGTTTTGGGCGTGCATTTACTTGGATTCCCGGAGTTGGTACCACGATGAACAAGTACTTCACTCAGTGGCAAAGTGCGGGTAGCGTGATTGATTCGATCGTCATGCAGATCCGTGAAGGCTCGGGTGGGTTACAGCGTGATATCGGAATTCTTCGGAACGATCAGGTCGACATGCGCACGGAGATTCTCCGTCTGCAAAAGGTCATTCAGATCCTGATGTTGGTCAATGAAAAACTGACGATCAAAGTCGATGCGATGGAGATCGGGAGTGATCAACGGCGGTTCCTGGAGGAAGAAATTCTTTTCAGTTTGCGCCAGAGGATCGGTGACCTCCAGGAAAGCCTGGCGGTCAACCAGCAGGGTGTCATGGCCTACGAGTTTGTTATTCGGACGAACCGTGAGCTCATTCGTGGCGCCAAGCGCTGTGAGAACATTACCGTTCGTGCACTTGAAGTTGCTACTGTCTTGGCTATGGCCTTGGCAAATCAACGGATGGTGTTGCGTTCGATTCAGGCCGTCGACGAGACTACCTCGCAACTCATGTTGCAGAATGCAGCTCAGCTCAAGACTCAAGGGACGCAGATTTTTAAACAGTCTGCTAGTCAGTCGATCAGCATGGATACCTTGAAGAAGGTTTATGCCGACCTCGATTCGGCCTTCGAAGAGATGGCTACATTCAAGCAGAAAGCTTTGCCCGAAATGGCACAGCGTATGGCTGCGATGAGTGAGATGGCGAAAGGGGCTGAGAAGAAAATCAAGCGCATGGAAGATGGCAATACCGCAAGGCCGAGTATCGAGTTTGATCTCGAGCCGACCGATGCAGCTGCCTAATCCGGCGTTCAAGATTCATGAACTCCCCAGGGGCACAGTGCCCTTGGGGAGATTATCACCAAAAAGAAACAAGAAAGAGAGAGCGTTCAATGAAGAAGATCGTGTTTATGTTTTTGGCCGCGTTGGCCATTTGTTTGCCGATGCAGTCGTTTGGCGCCGAGAAATCGGTGTTGGACAAAGTCTATCGTTACGTCTGGTCTCACTACGTTTTGTGGGAGCCCTGGCAGTATATCGCGGACTCCGGCATCATGAAGAAGTGGGCCGACAAGTACGGCGTGAAAGTCGAGATCGTTTTGATCAATGACTACGTCCAGTCCATCAACCAGTACACCGCAGGCGAGGTGGTTGGTTGTGCAATGACGGAAATGGACGCACTTAACATGCCCGCAGCAGGCGGCGTCAAGTCGGACATTCTGGTTGTTGGCGATTATTCAAACGGCAATGACGGCATCGTGCTGATGAATGGCAAAAGCCTGAAGGATTTAATCGGACGAAACAGTTTGATTGTCCAAGGCTCGGTGTCATCTTACTTACAATCCAGAGGGGTCAAACTCATTGGACATAAGGACAGCGAAGTCGTCGAAGTCAACACTTCGGATGCTAACATCGGTGCTGCGTTTGCAAGCTCTGGTTCAAAAGGAGCCTGCGTGACGTGGAATCCGATCTTGATGCAGGTGCGAAATCTACCGAACGCCACGATGGTGTTCGATTCCTCCAAGATACCTGGTGAAATCCAGGATCTCATGGTTGTACGTAGCGACGCACCGGATAATGTCAAGAAGGCACTCGTCGGTGCGTGGTATGAAGCAATGACGATCATGTTTGGTCAGGGTAAGCAAACGGATGAGGCAATCGAAATCATGGCAAAGTCTGCCGGTGGTACTGTTGCGGAGTTCAAGGCACAGCTCAGGACCACATATGTTTACAACAAACCGGCGGATGGAGTTAAGTTCGTCGAAGATCCGGAAGTCAAGCGGATCATCAAAGAGGTGGCGGAGTTCAGTTTTGATCACGGACTCATGGGACAAAATGTTAGGGCGGCAACCGATGTCGGGGTTCAGTTCCCGGATGGTACTGTCTATGGCAATCCCAAGAACGTCAAACTCCTTTACCGGAGTGATTACATGAAGCAGGCAGCGGCCGGCGGACTCTGAGAAGAGTCTCGCTGACTGATGCAAAACAACAAACCTCTTCGGAGTCCTTAGGGATTCTGGAGAGGTTTTTTCATGTTCAAAATATGTTAAAAACACATAAATACATGAATATATTTTGTAATACTTTTAAGACTCTTTACATATTGACATTTCTATTATTTCATGTATACTTGATAATAGGAAATTGTTAAGGGCAGGGTCTTCGATCCTGTTTTTTGAAAACTTTGTAACAAACAAAAAAAGAGAAGGAATTCAGAATGAAGAAAATCAATTGCAGGATACCCATTTTTTGGGGTATCCATGCGAGTCCTGGAGAGTTTTGGGGGAGGATCTTTGGTCTTATCCCGATCGTACTCTTGCTTGTGACGTATTTTCACTTTTCTCATGATCGTCACGAGACTAACCCCGACGACAAACTTATGCCGTCGATTAGTCAGATGTATCATGAGGTGGTGAATTATGTCACTGTGCCGGATAAACGTTCTGGCAAGGTTCTGTTTATTGAGGACACAAAGGCAAGTCTGACAAGGCTTGGTCTCGGTGTTTCCATTTCGGCGGTGTTTGGTTATGTGCTCGGAATTCTTATGGGGTTATACCCTGGATTTCGGTCACTATTTAACACCATTATCACAACACTCTCAAACATTAACCCACTTATGATGCTTGTAATCATCCTCGTGGCACTTGGAATAGGAGAACTATCAAAAATCTTTCTCATTGTCTTTGGGATCGGGATACCGCTTACTCGAAGTATTGAGGAGGCAGTTGAAAAGATTCCACAAGAACTGATTGTCAAACAAGAAACACTCGGGGCATCACAGCTCGGTATAATCTACCGGTTGATAATGCCTCAGATGCTTCCGCGTTTGATTGATCTTGTTCGGATGTCTTTGGGTGCAGCGTGGATCTTCGTGATTGCTGCAGAAGCGATTGCTTCAACTTCGGGTTTAGGATATCGAGTGTTTCTCCAGCAGAGATACATGAATATGTCCCTGATCATACCGATTGTTATCTTCATAACCATAGTTGCTTTTAGTAGCGACTGGATATTAAAGGCAGTACTGAAGTTGCGTCGGTTCAAATGGTATTCGCCTGGTAACTAAGGAGTTTAATGATGAATGGAAAACTAGAACCTAATGGGAAGGCTATCTGTATCGATAGTGCTTATCATGGCTACGGACCAAAGGTTGTTCTTGGAAATGTCGATCTGCAGGTTAAGAGCGGAGAGTTTCTCTGCCTTGTTGGACCTTCAGGTTGCGGAAAGTCGACCTTGCTTCGTCTGATTACCGGACAAGAACGGATTCAGAAAGCCAGACGTTTTGACGTCTTGGGACAGAAAGTTGGATTGCCGGATTATCGTCGGGGTGTGGTATTTCAGAATTATAGTTTGGTACCACACCTTACTGTGCTCGAGAATGTTTTGCTTGGTCTCAAATATCAGGCAAGCTTCCGTAATCTCATTTCTCCGAAGTGGAGGAGTGAGGCGAAGAAGAAAGTCCTCGAGTATCTTGAGAAAGTACGTTTGTCTGATGCGGCGGACCGGTATCCGAATGAGTTGTCTGGTGGAATGCGTCAGAGGGTATCGATTGCCCAAACGCTGATCACTATCGACCTTTTTGGAATGCCGAAGATTCTCTGTATGGATGAGCCGTACGGTGCACTTGACCCGGCGACACGGGAAGAGATGCAGATTTTCATTCTGGAGCTATGGGAGAAGTATGGTATTACGGTGGTGTTTGTGACTCATGATATCGAGGAGGCAGTCTTTCTCGGTACACGAGTTATTATTTTGTCACAGTACTGGAGGTCAGACTTGCCTTTGGAAAAGCAGGCAGGATCACGTATTGTTCATGACATACCTTTGCCGAGGCATGCTCTGTCCACTAAGGTTAAACTTACGACAGAGTTTGCGATGACGGTCGCCGAAATAAGGGAAACTGGGTTCAGTGGTACCAAACGTCGGCACGTCAACGAGTTCAATCTCAATCATCCCGATTCGTTTCAAACTCTTGAAATGGGTGAGAATATGGAGGTTAAGAAAATCGCCTAATTCCTTCGGATGGAACTGTTTGTTGCGAGTACGTCCCCCACTTTAGCGAAAGCTAAGGTGGGGGATTTTTAATATTTATAAAATTATCAATTGGTGCTATATTAGACACATTATGGATATGTTAAAAAATAAACAAAATTTAAATAAAAAACCTACAAACGGTAATAAGAAAATACCTGGTTTTGGTGGTGGGCCGATGTCTGTGTTTAGTAAGATATTGAATGCAATTTTAATTATTTTAATAATTTCTACTTTGTGGTCAATGATTTTTACAGGTGGTGAGAAAAAAGAACAGATTTCTCTTTCGCAGCTTTCTCAAGATATAACTCTCGGTATTGTAGATAAAGTAGAGGTAATGGGGGACGATCTTTCCATTACTTATTTTTCTACAAGCACAGAAGCGAGCACAACTCCGCTTATAAAGGAATCAAAGAAAGAGGAGGGGGTTGCTCTTACTCAAACTTTATCAAATTATCAGGTTCCTCAAGATAAGCTTGCGAAAGTAAATATAGAAATTTTGAGTGATACAGGTTTTAAATATTGGTTTATGAGCCTTGCACCATTTCTTATACCACTTATTTTTATAGGTATATTTATTTGGATACTCACAAAACAAATGAAAGGTGCTGGGGTTCAAGCTCTTTCTTTCGGTCAATCAAAAGCTAGAATTATTTTACCAAGTGATAAGAAACAAAGAGTAACTTTTGCAGATGTTGCAGGAGCTAAAGAAGCAAAAGAAGAACTTTCTGAAGTTGTAGATTTTTTGAAAAATCCTAAAAAATTCTTAGACATAGGAGCGAAGATTCCAAAAGGGCTTCTTCTTATGGGTGCTCCTGGTACAGGAAAAACATTACTCGCAAGAGCTGTTGCCGGAGAAGCAGGTGTTGCATTCTTTTCAATCTCTGGTTCAGAGTTTGTTGAGATGTTTGTGGGAGTAGGAGCTTCTCGTGTCCGTGACCTTTTCCAAATGGCAAAGAGAGCTGCTCCGGCTATTATATTTATAGATGAAATAGATGCAGTGGGCAGAGTAAGAGGTTCAGGAATGGGTGGGGGAAACGATGAGAGAGAACAAACCTTAAACCAGATACTTGTAGAGATGGATGGTTTCGAACAGAATGAAAAAGTTATAGTTATGGCAGCTACAAACAGACCTGATGTTCTAGACTCTGCATTACTTAGACCAGGAAGATTTGATAGAAGAGTTGTTATAGATTTACCAGATAGAAATGATAGAGAGGCAATTTTAAAAGTTCATTCAAAATCTAAACCTTTTGCTGAGGATGTAAATTTGAGAACTATTGCAGAGAGAACCCCAGGTTTCTCTGGTGCTGACCTTTATTCACTTATGAATGAGGCAGCTATACTTGCAGCTCGTGAGACAAGACAAAAAGTTTCTCAGTTTGATCTTATTCGTTCAATAGAAAAAGTTATGATGGGTCCTGAGAGAAAAAGTCATTTACTTTCTGTAAAAGAAAAAGAGATTACAGCTTATCACGAAGCAGGCCATGCGCTTGTGTCTTCTATACTTCCGTATGCAGATCCAGTACATAAGATTTCTATTATTTCTCGTGGAAGAGCTGCGGGTTATACTTTACATTTGCCCTTTGAGGATAGAAAAATGCAATCGAAGAAAGAGTTCTTAGATGATATAGCTATGGCTCTTGGAGGATATGTTGTTGAGAAAATGATTTTTAAAGATCTTACTACTGGTCCTTCAAATGATCTTCAGGTTTCAACTGCACTTGCAAGAGATATGGTTACAAAATATGGAATGTCAGAAAAGATGGGACCTGTTGCTCTTGAAGGAGAGGGTGGAAGAGCTTTGTTTGGAAAAGGAGTTGGGGACAAAGAATATTCAGATAAAATAAATGCACAGATTGATGAAGAAGTTTCAGAAATTATGAATAGTAATATGAGACGCGCAGAGAAAATAATTACTGAACATAAAGGCGCACTTGATGCGATAGCAAAGAGACTTATAGAAACAGAAACTATTGAAAGGGAAGAGTTTGAAAAGATACTTGTAGCGAATGGAATAATGCCAAAGAAGAAGGAGGATATAGAGCACCAGGGATAATAAAATAAAAGAAATTAATTAAAAAACGAGGTGAGACCTTAAATCTTCAAAAAGGTGTCTCCTCGTTTTTTAGTAGTTATCAAATTTTTTCTTCCTTGGGTCCCACCCCAAGCTCTAAAAAATAAAATTTCAAACTTTGGGGCCCATCCCAAAGTTTGAAATACGACGACAGGACCATGAGTACATTTCTCGAAGCTTACAGCTTCAGTACCCCGATTGGAGATTTTGTTTCGTTAATACTCACAAAATCTGCTCAATCGGGCTTCGAGTCCTACACGAAAGTGCTACCCAGCACTTTCTCACGCGCACCATAATAAAAAATCCCGAGGACTGTCCTCGGGATTTTTTATTATGGTGCGCGTGGTAGGACTCGAACCTACGGCCAGTCGTGTATAAGACGACCGCTCTACCAACTGAGCTACACGCGCATACTTTCTAGATATTATCGTAAAAAATGTTTTTTAGCAATATTTTGTATGTAATTGTCATTCCTGCTTTCGCAGGAATGGCACAGTATATCCTTGCAAAAATTTCAGGGGGGGGTAAAATTAAGGTATTAATAATTTAATTATAAAATATGTTAGAAAAAATTCTTGGTTTGGGTGGTGAAAAGGAGGTAACGGATTTTACAAAAATCGGAGACAATCCAGCTGTTGTGGAGAAAGTAGAGCAAGGAGAACCAACAATTGAGTCAGAAATAGACAAAACAGAGGATGATAAATTTTTTTATAAACAAGGTAGAGAGGTGGTTGAGAACTTAATAAAATTTCGTATTAGAAAAATAATGAAAAAAGGCAAATTTGCTGATGCTGAAGCATACGCTAGATCGATTGGAGTAGAATTTTCTACAGATCTTTCTGGTAATATAGAAAAAATTGAAATTCCGGAATCAGTTTTTGAGACAATGTTATAAAAAATTAACTTTGATTTTGGAAGGTCAGACCTAGGAGTAAAAGTAGTTTGTTAATCAACCGCTATTTAGTGGTTGATTTTGTATTATTTTTTATCACTCAAAATGTATCTCACACTTCTTTCTGTTACATAGTTTGTCTACTATAAGAGGGAATTTAGAAAGTGTTTCATCTTGTTCTAATAAATATCCAGCTTCAGCACGAGCTGCTTCTACCATTTTTAAATTTTTAATTGCTTCCATTCCTATATCAGAGATACCCCATTGTTTACCTTCAGAGAGTCCACCTGCGCCCCTTAGTTTAAGGTCGTATTCTGCAAGTTCAAAACCATTTTTAGCCTGTGTAAGTGCGCGAAGTCTATCTATAGTTTTTTCTGATTTTGTTTCTGCAAATACATAACAATACGCTTGGTGATTACTTCTTACTACACGTCCACGAAGTTGGTGAAGTTGAGCAAGACCAAATCTTTCTGCTCCCTCAATAATAATCAAAGTTGCATTAGGAACATTTACCCCAACTTCAACCACGGAGGTGGCGACTAGGATGCGGATTTTTCCAGAGGAAAAATCCGCCATGACAGCTTCTTTTTCTTTAGGAGTCATTTTACTATGAAGTATGTCTATTTCATATTCTGAAAAGACTTTTTCTTTTATTCTTTTGGCCTCTTCTTTTACAGATTTTGCTTGAACAGAAGCTTCTTTATTTGGATCTGGCTCATCTATTCTAGGACAAATAATATAAAGTTGTCTTCCTTCTTTCATTTGTTCACGAATTTTTTCATAAATACTTTCTCTTTTTCCAGGTAAAACTATTTCGGTGATAATTGGTTTTCTTCCAGTTGGCATTTGATCAAGAAGTGTTAGGTCAAGATCTCCATATATTGTAAGTGCAAGTGTTCTTGGTATTGGCGTTGCCGTCATCGAAAGTAAGTGCGGAGATATTTTTTCTTTTCTAACAAGCTTCTGTCTTTGTGCCATTCCGAACCTATGCTGTTCGTCGATTACGACGAATGCCAAATGTTTAAATTTAACAGTTTTTTGTATAAGAGAATGTGTACCGATAAGTATTGGAATCTCTCCATTTTCTACCCATTTTAAAAGTTGCGTTCGAGAAATATCTGTCCATCCAGAAGGATTAACTTTTGAGGGAAATTTCTTACATCCAGAGCCTGTTATCAAACCAACATTTATTCCTAAGTAGGTAAAATATTTTATAAAAGATTCAAAATGTTGTTTTGCAAGTATTTCTGTGGGTGCCATATAAGCCACTTGTAATGTGCCGAAATCTTGCCCGCCTGGACGTGTAGTAACTACACCAAATGCGGCTGCGGCGGCGACCGCTGTCTTACCTGACCCTACATCTCCCTCTAGTAAGCGAGACATCGGGTGGCCTCTAGTGAAGTCCTGGAAGATCTCTCTGATGGCCTTTGTTTGGCCCTCTGTGGCCGTAAATGGAAACCTTTTTACGAAGCCGTCTATCTTATCTTGCTCTGTTTTAATAGTGAAGGCGGGTTCTTTTTGCCATTCAATACGTGTTTTTATTCTTTCAATTTGAATGAAGAAAACTTCTTCAAAAGCAAAACGTTTTCTAGCCATTAAGGCGTGGTCTTGTTTTTGTGGTTCATGTATCCAAATCAAAGCAGATTTTAGAGGTGGTAAGTTATATGTAGTTAAAATATATTCAGGTATAGTATTTAATATCGAGTCTAAAATTCCAGAGGCGAATATTTTTTTAATAGAATGATAAAACCAGTTTGAAGTGATCCCTTTACTTTCAGGATAGATTGGATAGAGAGAATGGACTTCTCCTCCTTCTCCAAACAAAGAATCACCAACACCTATTGGAAGTTTAGCCACTGTTTCGATTTTCGGGTTACTCATATATAGTTCTCCTTTTCTATCTGAAACTTTTCCATCAACACGTACAAACATTCCTTCAGAAATCATTTTGGCTATATATGGTTGGTGGAACCATACAGCTTTTATTTTTCCAGATTCATCTTCTATCCAAGCTTCGGACATTGGTATTTTACTTTTGAAACCCTTACTTGTTTTTAGGCCAGAAATTTTTCCAAAGATTACTGCTTTATCTCCTCCAATTAAGTTACCAATATTTTTCTTTTGTGAGGTATCTCCATAACGGACAGGGAAGTGAAAAAGTAAATCTTCTACGGTTTTAAGACCAAGTTTTTTTAGAGCTATTTTTTGTGGTTCAATTAGACGGAATTCTTTTTCAATAAGTGAATCAAGATTCATAATGACATTCTAGCAGAAAAATATGGATAATAGAAAAGGCGGGTCGTGAAGCGAACCGCCTTTGTAGAGGAAGGCTGTCACCAGATTCCTTCTCTCTTATAGTGTTCATTAAGAACCCGTTCATGACCATCGGCAAGAAGAGCAATCCTCTCGTCTAATTGTTCTTTCAAGTCCCCAATGAGTGAATCTTCTTGAACCCTGAGTCTAACCCCATCAATTTTCAAGATAATAAAACTGAAACCAGGGAAAAGCTTACTTGTTAAAGTGATCGACTTTTTAAGGGTTTCAATCATTTTTGAAAAGATAGTCATATCTTGAAAACGACTTTCAGCGGTGAGTCTATCCATACAGTCTCCTTTTTGTAGTTGTTGACGTCTATTTTAATTTTATATATTAAAGAGATTTTGTCAATGAAGTGTAAAAAAAATAAAAAGTATTATAATAATATAAGTATTAGTAATTTAATTTTAAAATTAAGATGATTATATTAACAACAACAGAAATTATTATCCGTCTTGCGGTAGCTGTTGGCTTAGGAGCATTGCTCGGACTTGAGAGAACTTTGGCAGGGAAGACTGCTGGTCTTCGTACTTATGCTATGGTTTCTTTAGGTTCCGGTCTTTTCGTCATTATTTCTCAAATGGTTGCATTAAACTCGGGTGATATATCGTCTTTTGATCCACTTAGAATGGCGGCTCAAGTTATTGCCGGTATAGGTTTTATTGGTGCCGGTCTCGTAATTTTTCAAGATCATAAAATCACAGGACTTACTACAGCAGCAGGACTTTGGGTAGCTGCAGGTGTGGGTATGGCTTCAGGTTTTGGTTTTTATGGAGTTGCTATAATTGCTACTATTTTTGTAATGCTTGTTTTCACTGTTATGTGGTTTATAGAGAATATGTTAAAGAGATTTTCTTATAAGAGTGAGAAGGATGAGGATGGGCATGTTAAGAGATATTAAGTTTAAGTAAATTATTTGACGGATAAAAGAAAACGCTGTTCCGAGATTTTAACTCGGGACAGCGTTGCTTTTAAATGGCCATGGATTGTATCGGTGTAATAACGAGAGTGTCCCGACAGATCTGTAAAAACATTAACTTTGTCTTATTGACACCCGGTGCGCTTTCAACGGTGCCACGAATATCGGGGTGTTGTAATTTGAGGTGCTCTTCCCAGTGTTTTTCCAGAATAATGAGCACTTCATCTTCTCTATCCCTATTGGTGGCATGAAGCATCACGTTGGCAACATCGAAGGAAAGCAATGGTCCGAAGTTGTTCAATACGTTAACAGCACGGTTAAGGTATCGTTCGGGCATTTCCTTTAAGATTTTACGGAATCGTTCCTCACCAATAACTTTTGGTTGATCCATTTTTGATGACCTCCTTTTTTGTCTAATCTGATAAAATGTTAACACGGTTAGTTTTATAAGTAAAATGAAGATGAGGGAGGTGATTTGATAAAAAACAATGTACGTATTTAAAAATAGTCTACCCAGACTATTTTTGAATACCGAACGAGGGGGAAATTCAGTTAAGGTTTTTTCTTCGTTGAGACTCAGAAAAAAATGATCTCTTTTATTAACATAAAAACAGGTTCCCAAACTGTTTTTATGTTAATAAAAGAGGAGACGGCGAGGTTCGGCTATTACATAGCCAAGATTTAACCATCTAGCTATATTTAAAAACAGGTTCCCAAACTGTTTTAATATAAATAAATAAAATGACGGCGAGAGTTTCGAAACTTACAGTTTCAGTACCCCCCATTGGCTCACTTATTCGTGATTACACTCTAAGTTCGGTTCAATGGGGCTTCGAATCTCGCACGCAAGCAAATACTTTTGCTTGCTCGTCTCCGCATAAAAAAATCACACTGTTTCAGTGGATTTTTAAATGCGGAGACGGCGAGATTCGAACTCGCGAGGGCTTTTAAACCCTGCCTCTTTAGCAAAGAGGTACATTAGACCACTCTGACACGTCTCCTTAAAACAAATTTTATACTAAAAAAATCAATTTAGCCAACTAAAATAGGTTAACATATTTTATTGTATAATTCTAGTTTTTTAAGATAACACGTAATGGTTCAATAGCTTGGATACAAAATATTAGTAATTTTTAAGTTGTTTGTTATTTTTAAAAACTATATAATATATTCAAGATTAATCTGATATATAATATTTTAAAGAAATGAAAAAAAAGATTGTTTGGTTATTTTTTATTATTGCATTTATTTTAATAGGAGTTTTTTATTATAAGGAAAATAAAGAGGATAAGATAACAATAGCAAAGAAAGAAAATCAGGTTGAGAAAATTAGTAACTTAGATGATTCTAAATCTATTGAGATTGCTAAATCTTATATTTTAAAGAAACCTCAATTGTATTTAAACAGAGAAGAATTTGTTAATTGGGAAAGTAGTAAATTAGGAATAGATTTTGTAAAAGTAAGTCCTGAGTGGGTAGTATCCCAAAAGCTAACATCAGAATATAATGCACCTAATACTTATCCTTCACCTTATGATTATTTGAATGATAAAATTATAGTAAGTTGGTTTTTTATTCCTGGGTGTGAGGAAAATATAAACAGTACCGATCAACCAAACTGGTTTAATAAAGATGGTGTTCGTTGTTTAGGTGGTTATGATTTAAGAGTGATAATTAACTCTGATGGAACTGTTAGTTTGGTTGAACTAAATGCTATTGATTAATAACAAAATAGAGTCATTTTAATAAAAAAAGGATTTTGTGAAGCAAAATCCTTTTTTTATTTTTTAATTTAATGTCCCAATGCAAACCCAATAACTTTTTTGACTCCAGCATCTTTTAATGTTTTTGAGATTTCAGACATCGTTGCACCGGTAGTTATCACATCATCCACTATTATGATGTTTCTACCTTTTATTGTGTTTCCATTTACACTGAAACAACCGTTTAAATTTTTTAACCTTTTTGTCCTATTTTTCAGTTTAGATTGATGTAGTGTGTCTTTGGTTTTAAAGACTGAGTTAAATGAGAATTCAAAAAAATTATCTACATCTATCTTTTGTATTTCTTTGACCATGAGTTCACATTGATTAAAACCCCTTTCTTTTAAATTATTTTTACTTATAGGTACTGGTATTAACAGGGGATTATTAAAGTTTGAAAAACTTATTTCATCTGAAATTTCATTTAGTATAAATTCATAAAGTAAGTTTGAGAATCTCTGTGTGATTTTTTTATTAGAACAGTATTTTATTTCCCAAATTGCTTTTCTACATATTTTATTTTTATATTGGAATAAAGCCTTAAAATTTTTATCAGAGGTATCGTTTGCTTGAGGAATCTCTTTGAAAATATCCTCCTCAGACATATTTTCTATAAAAACAGCTAGTTCTTCTTTGGGTAATATGAGTGAAAATAGACTTTCAAATAATTTTAATATTTTATTGTACATATTTATTTTTAGCATTATTTATGTGCATGTATTTGTATTGTTGATAAAATATGTTTTGAACTTTTATTATAAAATATGCTACAATAGTAACATAGAAAAAGTGTGTGGTGCTTTTGGGATTGATCATACTTTTAATATTATAAAAATATTGATTAACAATGAATAACCCTTTCTCAAATTTATTTAATTCTTTATTTCCTACAAAAGATACAAGTGTACTTGGTATAGATATAGGTTCATCTTGTATTAAAATCATCCAATTAAAAAAGAAGGGTGGTAGAGCAGTACTTGAAACCTATGGTGAGATTTCCACTGGTCAATACAATAATACGGATGTTGGTAGAGCGACCGTCCTTACTGCGGATAAAGTATCTGGGGCTATAAAAGATTTATTAAAAGAATCAAATGCTACTACTATAAAAAGTGGTATGTCTATTCCTGTAAGTTCAAGTCTTATATCATTTATTAAGATGCCTACCTTAGATGAGAGAAAACTTGTTGAAATGGTTCCTATTGAAGCAAGAAAATATATCCCCGTTCCAATATCTGAGGTGACTCTAGATTGGTGGCCAATCCCTAAAGATGAAAGCACTTTTTCAGAATTTCAAAATGGTCAAAAAGTAGAAGAAGAAAAGAGTACAGAAGTATTGCTCGTTGTTATTCATAACGATGCTTTAAGTAAAAATAAAGAAATACAAAAAATTACTGGTTTAGATACGACATTTTCAGAGATTGAAATTTTTAGTAATATACGCTCTGTTTTAGAACCAAGTACTAGCCCACAAATGATAGTAGATTTCGGTGCTAGTAGTACAAAAGTTTTTATTGTTGAGAGAGGTGTGTTAAGAGTCTCTCATACTATTAGTAAGGGATCACAGGATATTACTTTATCTATATCAAAATCCATGGGTATTTCTTTTGAAGAAGCTGAGAAAATAAAGAGAGAAAATGGTATTGTCGGGCAAGCTGGGGATAACAATGTCTCTGAAGTATCTTTTGTTACTATAGATTACATATTAGCTGAGATTTCCCGTATGACAATGAGTTATTATAAAAAAACTGGTAAAAAAATAAGCAAAATTGTCCTTGCTGGTGGGGGAGTAATGCTCAAAGGGTTCAAAGAAAAAGCACAGGAAGCTCTTGAGATTCAAGTTGAAGTTGCTGATCCTTTTTCAAAATTAGAATATCCTGCATTTTTGACAGAAGTTTTAAAGACTGCTGGTCCAGAATTTTCAGTTGCTGTTGGTCTAGCTATTAGAAAACTTCAAGAAATGTAGTATCGATACCTTAAACAAGAATTTTTTTAAGTTATAATTTATTATTAGGTAATCCACAGTTTTGTTTGTTGGTTTTGTTTTGTTGTTTGATGTATAATATTAAGTAGTAAATTGTTGTCCCGTCTGCTTTTGCAGATATGTTGCAGATTCCATAAAATAAATACTAGGTTGCTTTGGGATAATTCAAAATAGTATTATAATAACTAATGAAATATTAATCGTTTTTTAATTTTATAACTTGGATGGAAACAAAATTTCAAACATCTTTTATACCCAAGAAACCTATAACGCAAGAAAGTAATACAACAACAGGTGTTGGTTTGTTTCTTCTTATATCTATAGTTATTTTTCTTATATCATCTGGTATAGCGGGTTGGGTTTATTTAGAGAAAAATAGATTAATAGGTAATATTAACGAACAGAAAAATATTATAAATAAAAATAAAGACAGTTTGAATAAAGATTCTGTCTCTATAGAAAATTTTGTTCAATTAAATACAAGGATTGAAACATCAAAAACACTTCTCTCTAAACACATTTCAGTTGCTCCTTTGTTTGGCTTTTTAGGTGAGCGTATTCTTAAGAATGTAAGATTTAATAGCTTTGTTTTCTCTGCAGCTGGTTCAGATGCAACTGGTGCGAATAAAATAAAAGTAGATGTGTCTGGTAAAGCTCTCGACTGGAGGACGATGGCCGCACAAGCTGATGAAATTAGTAAGCCAGAATGGAAGACAATAATAGTTGAACCAAAGATTTCAAATTTAAGTTTGTCTTCTGATGGAAGTGTTATGTTTTCTCTATCTACATTCTTGAATCCAAATTTCGTAACCTACAAAATTAAAAAATAAACTATGAATTTAATATTACCAATATTTTTAATACTTTCTTCTATCGGGATATTTTTTGGATATGTTGATCCAAACTATAAGGGAAGTGCTACTCCTTCTGTAGTTAATACTTACGCTACTAGTACTTCGGATTATTCTTCCTACGGTATTTTATCTCTTAAAGAAGAGTTGATTAAGTATGAGGATATATCAAACAGTTCACAAAAGATTATTACAGATAGGGACAACTTAGTTAAAAAGAGTAATCAAATCACAACTGTAGACAAGAATAGACTCAATAAATTTTTACCTAGTAGTATAGATAATATTAGACTTATTATAGAATTAAGTGATATGGCTAGTGCTAGAGGACTTTTTGCAAAGAATATTTCGGTTAGTAGTGATGTTAAAAAAAGCACTGATTCTGTTAATACGGATTATTCATCTTACGGTACTTTGGTTGTCAGGTTCTCTGTTAATTCGACTTATGAGAACTTCTTGTTATTTTTAGATGATCTTGAAAATAATTTGAGGATTCTTGATATAACCGATATAAGTTTTTCTTCAACAGAAACAGGGTTTTATGATTTTAATGTTGGTTTAAAGACATATTGGTTAAAATAAAATTATGAATAAAAAAAATATTATTATATTGATAGTAGTCGCCATAATTTTTGCTTTTGTCGGTTTTTATTTGTTTAAAAATAAAAGTACAGATGAGACGTTAGTTTCAGATTCAAAAGTGACAAACTCTGGTGATGCACAGGCAATATACAATCTGTTGCAAAAAATGGCTAAAGTTAAACTCGATGATTCGATTTTTTCTAATCAAATATTTCAATCTTTAAAAGACAATTCAATTGAAGTTGCACCACAAGAGACTGGTAGAGATAACCCTTTTGCTCCGATTGGTACTTCTGTTATTGTTAAAGACATTACAACAAAAAGATAAAATCAATCATGAATATTTTAGAACTTTTAGTTGATAAAAAAATAGTAAATTCAGAAGATGCAGAAAAAATAGAAAAAGAATCCAATTCATCCGGTAAGACTGTAGATGAGATATTAAATGGTATGGGGGTTTCTCCAGAGACAGTTCTTGATGTGAAAGGAGAGTACTATAATATGCCAACAGAAAATCTTAAAAACAAAGATGTTCCTTTTTCTGTCTTAAAGTTTATATCTGAAGATGCTGCATCACATTATGGATTCGTGCCAGTAGGTTTTGTTGAGGGTACTTTAAATGTTGGTGTTGTTGATCCTGAAAATGTTGAAGCAAGAGATGCACTTACTTTTATAATAGGTAAGTTAAATTTGCCTTACAAACTTTTTTTAATTTCTAAAGTTGATTTTGATAAAGTTATAGAAAGTTACAGGGGTCTTTCTGGTGAGGTTACAAAAGCACTTTCTGAACTCGAGACAGAACTTTCAGCAGATTTGGACGGAGTTGAATTAACAAAAGGAGAGGAAAATAAATACAAGATAGAGACTAAAATAATAGAAGATGCTCCTGTTACAAAAATTGTTGCTACTATATTAAGATACGCTACAGAAGGTAATGCTTCAGACGTTCATATTGAACACATGAGAGACAAGATAAGGGTTAGGTTTCGAGTTGATGGTGAGCTAAATACTAGTTTGATTTTACCTGCTGAAGTACACCAGGCTGTTGTTGCTAGAATTAAAATCCTTTCAAATATGAAGCTTGATGAAAAACGTAAACCACAAGATGGTCGTTTTTCTGCAAAGATAGATGGTAGAAAAATAGATTTTAGAGTCTCAACTTTCCCATCATACTATGGTGAGAAAGTGGTTATGAGAATTCTTGACCAAGATAGGGGAGTTAAGCCTCTCGATGAAATGGGTCTTTCTCCAAGATATATAAAAATGGTTAGAGACGCGATGAAAAGACCTTACGGTTTGATACTTATTTCTGGTCCTACTGGTTCAGGTAAAACAACCACTCTTTATGCGATGCTTAATGAAATAGATAAAGATACAAAAAATGTTTTAAGTTTGGAAGATCCTATAGAATATAACATAGAAGGAGTTAGTCAGTCTCAGGTATTTCCAGAAATAGGTTATGATTTTGCGACTGGTCTTAGAACTACGTTGAGACAAGACCCCGACGTTATAATGGTCGGAGAGATTAGAGATAAAGAGACCGCCCAGCTCGCTGTGCAGGCAGCTCTTACTGGTCACTTAGTTCTTTCAACTATCCACACAAACACTTCTTGTGGTGTTGTACCGAGACTTATAGACATGGGTGTTGATCCTTATCTTATTCCGCCAACACTTATACTTACTATGGGTCAAAGATTACTTAGAAAGCTTTGTCCTGGTACAGGTAAGGCTTTGCCTATAAATGATAGTATTAAAGCCATGGTAGACAAAGAGTTTGCTGATTTACCAGAAGAATATAGAAAAGAAATACCACCACTTACAGAAATGTATGAAAAGGAATCAACAGAACAGTGTCCTAGTGGTACAAGTGGAAGAATCGCTATTTTTGAGATGTTTAATATGAATAGTGAGATTGAGCAAGTAATACTTAAAAATCCAGTAGAGTCAGAAGTTTATAAGGTTGCAAGAAAAAATGGACTTATCACTATGAAAGAGGATGCTATAATCAAAGCGATGGAGAAAGTTGTTTCTTTCGAGTCAATTAACGAGTTATAGTTTATTTTTTAAAAGTTTAATAAGTGATATAATACAAACATGAACGAAAAAAAGAAAATATTGATTATAGATGATGATAAATTCCTTCTCAATATGTACTCAATGAAATTTGAGAAAAATGGTTTTGAAGTAAAAGTAGCTTCAGGAGGAGTAGACGCCATAGAAATACTAAAGGGTGGTTATAAACCTGAAATATTATTGATGGATTTGATAATGCCAGTTATGGATGGTTTTTCAATGTATGAAACTATTAAAAAAGAAAATCTTGCTCCAGGCGCACTCGCAGTGATGCTCACAAACCAGGGTTTGGTATCAGATATAAACAGAGCAAAAGAGCTTGGTGTTCATGGATATATAGTAAAGGCTACAACTATTCCTTCTGAAGTTGTTGAAGAAGTTATCGAGATATATCACAAAAATAAAGGTAAATAATTTTCCTTTATCAATACGGGAGTTTCTTACAAGTCGATTTTTTTATTTAAATAATTTTTATACCAATGAGTTATAAAGAAGAACTTAGTGATTTAATAAAGACAGTTTTCCAAGAGGGTGCATCAGACCTTCATCTTTCTGAAGGCAGAAAACCTACTATTAGAGTCTCAGGTTTTTTACTTCCTCTTGTTAAAAGAGAAGCTCTTAGTAAAGAAAGTATGATGGGTATTTTATCTGAGCTTGTCATTAAAGAAAACAAAGAGAAATTCATGAAAGAAAGAGAATTAGATTTTTCTTATGGTATGGAAAATGGAGAAAGATTCAGAGGAAATGCATATTTTCAGCAGGGTATGATAAGTATTGCTCTCAGACTAATTCCTAAGAAAATTAGAAGTATTACAGAATTAAATCTTCCAGAGATACTAAGAACTTTCGTAGACAAACCACAAGGTTTCTTTTTGGTTGTCGGTCCTGTTGGACATGGTAAAACAACAACTCTCGCAGCTATGATAGAAAGTATAAATGAAAGTAGGGCAGAGCACATAATCACCATTGAAGATCCTATAGAATATATTTACGAACCAAAGAAATCAATAATAGATCAAAGAGAAGTCAAAATAGATACAGAAGACTTTGCTACAGCACTCAAGAGTATGTTTAGAGAAGATGTAGATGTTGCTTTGATAGGTGAGATGAGAGGTAATGAAACTATCTCTACTGCAGTTACAGCCGCTGAGACAGGACACTCTGTATTTTCAACATTACATACAAACAATGCTGCACAGACTATTAGTAGAATTATAGATTCATTTCCAGCAGAACAGCAAAGTCAGATAAGAGTTCAGCTTGCAGGAAGCTTGACCGGTATCTTTTCTCAAAGACTTATCCCAAGAATATCTGGAGGTTTAATACCTGCATATGAGCTTTTGATAAACAATAATGCAGTAGCAAACCTTATTAGAGAAAACAGAATTCATGAGATCAGCTCTGTAGTAGAAACAAGTTCTCAAGAAGGTATGATAGATATGAATAGATGTTTGGCTGACTTAGTTTCAAGAGGAGAGATAACTGTCGAGAATGCACAAATGTTTTCTACAGATTCAAGAATTTTAGATAAGTTTTTATAATTAAAATAAGATGACATTTAAATACAAAGCATTAGATCAAAATGGTAATACTAAAGACGGTACAATAGACGCCGTAACGATGGAGTCTGCCATTAATGGACTACAAAAAAGAGGTCTAGTTGTTTTGTCAGTCACTCCAGAGGGTGAGGGTGGTTCTTTCCTTGAGAAAAATATTTCTTTATTTGAGAGGGTTTCAAATAAAGACATTGTTATTCTTTCGAGACAGATGGCTACTCTTTTCGAGGCTCAGGTATCTGCTCTTAGGGTTTTTCAACTCTTGGCAATGCAATCTGAAAATATAACTTTGAGAAAGAAGCTAAAGATGGTTGTTGATGACCTTCAGTCTGGAAGTACGATATCTGGTGCATTGGGGAGACACTCAGATGTATTTACACCTTTTTATATAAACATGGTTAAGGCAGGAGAAGAGTCTGGTAAGCTAAATGAGACTTTTATGTACTTAGCCGACCACTTAGATAGAACTTACGAAGTTACATCTAAAGTAAAAACCGCCCTTATATATCCAGCGTTTGTTATTTTTACTTTTATTGCCGTTATGACACTTATGCTTGTGGTTGTTATTCCAAAGATAAGTGGAATTTTAAAAGACTCTGGTCAAGAAATACCAATATATACAAAAATCGTTTTAGGTATTTCAGATTTGTTGGTTAATTATGGAATTATAATTTTAATTGCTTTGGTTTTTGGTATATTTGCAATTTGGAAATACGTTAGAACTGATGCGGGTAAATATGCTTGGGATGAGATGAAGATTACTACTCCTTTTGTAAAGAATTTATACATCAAACTTTATCTTTCAAGAATTGCAGACAATATGAATACGATGCTTGTTTCTGGTATTCCTATGGTTCGAGGGCTCGACCTTACTTCTTCTGTTGTTGATAATATGGTTTATAAAAAGATATTAGAAAATGTGGTAGAGGATGTAAAAGGTGGAAGCTCCGTATCTGACTCTATGCAGAAACATGATCAAATCCCTGGTATTTTCGTACAGATGGTAAAGATAGGTGAAGAGACCGGACAGCTTGGTAATATTTTAAAAACTTTGGCTACTTTTTATAGAAGAGAAGTTACAAATGCGATAGATTCTGTTATTGGTCTTATTGAGCCAGCCATGATCGTTCTTCTTGGTCTTGGTGTTGCATTTCTTTTGGCTTCTGTACTTGTACCGATATACAATATTTCTTCGGCAATGTGATTGATTTTTAAGGAACGAAGTGACTATAGAAATCATCACCCCGTGAAATTGTATTTTTATTTCACCGGGGTTTAATTGATTTGATAATTAAATTTGTGTTTTTATTTGACGGGGTTTGGAAATTAAAACTAACAATGTTCTTCTACACTTATATTTTAAAATCAAAAAAAGATGGCTTACTTTATACTGGATGTACTAAAGATTTAAAATTAAGAATTGAACAACATAAAAATGGGGAAGTAGAGTCGACTAAAGACAGGAGACCCTTAGAACTTATATATTATGAGGCTTGTAGAAATAACACTGATGCTCGCCATAGAGAAATGTATTTGAAAGAGTGTTACGGAAAGATGTTTTTGAAGAATAGACTTAAAGTTTATTTAAAGGATAGTCACTAAATCCACCCCAGTCAAATAAAAATGCGATTGCATTATCATTCCCTTGAAGAAGGGAATCCAGTATTTGTATATGTATTGTCTTTGCGAACACCCACCCGAACGACTTGAATTTCGTTCAGTCGGGCGGGAAGTGAAGCAATCCAGGTTTGTATTTAGTTGATTCTATTCTATTCACCCCGGTCAAATAAAAACGCAATTTGACGGGGTCTTCTACAAAAATCGAGGTGAGACCTTGGGAATTCAAAAAGGTGTCTCCTCGGTTTTTGTAGAAGAGTTATCCACACCCCCTCTATCAACATATTTAAAGCCTAAAGGTGTATAATTACAGGGTAAGCTTGAATCTCGCGAGAGGTTAAGTTGTTTTTGATGGAAGTATTCTTACCTTGAGCAAGTTTGAAGATGGCCAAATAAAATAATAATACTTTTAGCAGGTTTGCCTTGGGCAAGACAAGCTATTTATTAATAGTTAATTAATTTTTTATCGATAAAAAATAAATTTATGAGAAAAGGTTTTACATTGATCGAACTTTTGGTGGTTATTGCCATCATCGGTATTCTTTCTTCAGTCGTTTTGGCATCATTGAACTCAGCAAGATCAAAGGGTTCAGATGCTGCAATAAAGTCTTCTTTGGCTAATATGAGAGCACAAGCAGAAATATTTTATGATGGTGTTGGTGGACAAACATATACTGGTGTTTGTACTGATGCTTCAGGTCTGTTGAGTATGGTTAATTCTGTAAGAGCAATGTCTGCTTCAGCTGTTTGTTTCTCAACTTCAACAGCATGGGCTGCTTCTGCACCATTGAAAAGCGATGCTAGTCAGGTATGGTGTGTTGATAGTACAGGTAAGGCTGCTACAACATCTAATACTCTTTCTGCTACTGTAACTGGTTGTTAAATTCCCGGAGGTCGGACCTCAGTACAAAAGAAGCTTGCAAATGCAGGCTTTTTTTGTTGTCTATTTTAGAAATTTCTTATTATACTGCGTTTCCTGTATACTATGTTTATGAATAGAAAAATTGTTTTTTCTTCTGGTGAGTATTATCATATTTGTAGTCGTGGTGTAGATAAAAGAAAAATTTTTCTTAACAAAAATGACTATGAACACTTTGTTAAACTTCTTTATTTAGCAAATTCGGATAAAAAATTTGAGTTTAGAGAAACTTTTGGTGATAACGGTGAAAAAGGAATTGATGATATTCAAAAAGGACAGGATATAGTTTCCATTGGATCTTGGTGTTTGATGACAAATCATTTTCATATCTTAATAAAAGAAAATATCTACCCGGAGGTCGGACCTCCGGTAAAAGGAAGATGTGGTATAAGCATATTTATGCAGAAGATTTTGACTGCTTATTCTATGTATTTTAATACTAAATATCATAGAAAAGGAACTTTATTTGAAGGTAAATTTAATGCAAAACATTTAGATAATGATAATTATTTAAAATATCAATTTGCTTATATTCATTTAAATCCTATATCGATGATAGACTCTGGTTGGAAGAAAAAAGAGGTTACTGATTTTGAAAAGGCAAAAGAATTTTTGAGTAAATATAAATATTCTAGTTATTTAGACTACTTGGGTATGGATAGACAAGAAGGGAAAATAATAAACAAAGGAGTTTTTCCAGAATATTTTGAAACTTCTACAGATTTTTCTGAAATGATTGATGAGTGGGTGACTTTTAGTAAGGATAATGTTTAAACTTTTTTCATACAAGGGCTGTCCTTGTATGAAAAACAAAGACTACTTATTTTGGGTGGTTTTTGTTTTGTTTTTATTTCAGAAAAAAGTTATAATTAACCCATGAAATTTTCTGTTGTTAATATACTCAAAATAAAGAACTCAGGATTTACCCTTGTAGAGATCGTTGTTGTTATTGGTATTATGGCTCTTCTTTCAACTATAATTTTCACTTCTTTTGATGGTGCAAAAGCAAAGAGCAGAGACCAACAAAGAATTGCAGATATAAGCACAATACAGCTTGCTTTAGAAATATTTTTTAATAAAAATAAAGAATACCCCAAGGAATTATCTACCCTTCAAGAAGACGGAACTTTTAATATTCCGACAGCACCAAATAATTCTGATGGATACGGTTATTATTATTTTCCAATAGAAAGAATACAAGGTTCTGATAGATGTGTTTCTTATCACCTTTGGACAAAATTTGAAAACAAAAGTTCATTCTTAGATTCAAAAAAGAGTTTTAACTCTGATTCGCTGGATGGTTTGTATGAATGTGGTGGAGATACAAGCGCCACCGGTATAGATGCTTCATCGGATGATTTAATATATGATGTAACACCATAAAATAAATATGAACTTTTTAAATATTTTTATAATTTTTATACTAGGAACGATTATCGGTAGTTTTATAAATGTTGTCGTCTTGAGGTACAATACTGGTCTTTCTTTTGCTAAAGGTAGGTCAAAATGCTTTTCTTGTGGTGATACACTTTCTTGGTATGAGCTCGTTCCACTTTTTAGTTTTATATTTTTAGGAGGGAAGTGTTTGTCTTGTGGTAGCAAGATTTCGTATCAATATCCGGTAGTAGAGTTTATTACAGGTTTAGTTTTTTCTTTAGTGTTTTTGAAAACAGGTATAAGTATATTTTTTCCTTTTTATCTAGTTGTATTTTCTATACTTGTTATTATCGCTGTATATGATGTTAAACATAAAATAATTCCTGATGGGATGGTTTTTGCTTTTTCCGTATTGTCATTAGTTGTACTTTTCTTGAGTCAAAATGTTTCAAATGGATTAATATTACCAAATATTTGGGACTTACTCGCAGGACCAATACTCGCTTCATTTTTTGCTTTTTTCTGGCTCGTGTCTTCTGGAAGGTGGATGGGTTTTGGAGATGCGAAACTTGCGCTTGGGGTAGGGTGGCTTTTGGGTATAGCTGGTGGAGTCTTTGCTATAATGCTTTCTTTCTGGATAGGTGCGGTCGTTAGTCTTTTTATCATCCTTTTAGAAAAATTAAACTTATTTAAATGGGGGATTACAATAAAGAGTGAGATACCTTTTGCTCCTTTTATTATTCTTGCTACTTTTATTCAATATTTTACAGGCTGGACACTTGTCAGCTTTATTTTGCTTTTAAGTTAAAATGGTAGATTTTTTTAAAAAAATAAGAATATTTTAAATAAAAGAAGAGGATTTTCCCGTTAGAAGTTTAAAATATATAAAAGATAATTTATCATAAATATAATGAAAATAGATAGTAATAATAAAAGAATAAGAAAGGGAAGACTTCTAACGGGATTTACTCTTATAGAGCTTCTTATTACTATTGTTATTTTCGTGCTTCTTACTGGTGTTGTTCTGTTTAATCAGAAAGATTTTGACGGTACTATCTTACTTAAAAATTTAACTTATGATATTGCACTTACGATAAGACAAGCGCAGATTTATGGTGTAAATGTTAAAGAGTCAAAGTTTTCTGGTGATTTTTCTTCCTATGGTATTTATTTCGATTCTTCTTTGGGAGAAAATCAGAAATTTATATTTTTTGCTGATACAGGGTATAAGAATAATGATGCTTACACTAATGGTACTCCTGACAAAAAGTTTAGTGGAGAAGTATCTTGTCTATCAGATGATCCTGAATGCATTCAAAAATATTTGATTAAGAAAAATTTTTTTATAAGCAAACTTTGTGTAGGGACTGATAGTAATCTTTGTAGTAGTACTCAAGTCGATAAATTGATAATATATTTTCAAAGACCAAATCCTGATGCCTTAATATATTATTTTAATGATGGGGACGTACTCTCTGGTGATAGTTATAATTATTCAGAAATAACGATTTCTTCAAATGATGGCACTGCAACTAGTACTATTGTAGTAACGGGAGTTGGACAAATATATGTTAAAAAATAAAAAATAGTTTATCATAAATCAAGATGAGGATATGTAATAATAAAAGAATAATGGATGGAAGATTACAAAAAGGATTTACTTTAGTAGAAATGCTTGTTTCTATTGCTGTTTTTATGTCTGTGATGGTTGTGGCTGTTGGTGCTTTTATCTCAATAATTAATGCAAACAGAAAGTCTCAAGCGATGAAAAGTGTTGTCGATAATGTCACTTTTGCTGTCGATAGTATTTCAAGGAGTATTAAGGTGGGGAATGATTATCGTTGTACAGAATCAACTAATGCTAATGGTAATCCAGAGTTTATTTTAGGAGAGTTTAGTGTTAATGGTTGTTCTGATGGTGGAAATGTTTTTCAATATTATGATATTAATAATGGCAGATTAGTTCAATATGTATTTTTAAATTCTGATTATTTAAGGACTATACCAAATGGAGAAAATCAAGGAAATATACAAAGAAGATATTGTGATATTAGTGAGAGTGGTAATGATTGTACTTCTTCTTGGCAGAGTTTGACAGGTCCTATAAATAATATAGATATTAAAAATATGAAATTTTATGTTCTAGGCACTGGTACTGAGGGAGAGACTAGAAATTACGAAAGAACAAGAAGACAGCCGAGGGTTATAATTACAGTAGAAGGTTCTTCTGGAGATAGTAGTCAAATATCTAATACAAATTTTATGTTGCAGACAACAGTATCACAAATGGATAGAAATGATGGTTAATTTAAATATGTATAAAATTTTTTCAAAAAATAATAATAGAAAAGAAAGACTTTTAACAGGGTTTACTCTCATAGAGGCTTTGGTGGCTATATCTTTGCTTATGATTGCTATATCAAGCCCTATGATGCTTGCGCAAAAAGGTTTGTCATCTTCTATTCTTTCTAGGGACCAGATGGTAGCTACTTTTTTGGTACAAGATGGTATAGAAGCTATAAAAAATGTAAGAGACTACACTGCTATTAATCAAAATGCATCGACTACCTATTCTCCAAACACAGAAAGGGATTGGCTTTTTGACCTTGGTGATTGCATATGTGACGAATTAGAAGGAGATGAATGCGATTTGGCTAATGATGATGCAAAATATTGTAATGTTGATTCAACAGATGGTCTAAATGTTTCTAGTCAAGACCTTTTAGAGTCGGCTGGTCCAATATATGCCTCATTTAATGATGGTTTTTTTCAGAAATATACACACACTGTTACGTCTGGTAATTTAACAAAATTTTCAAGAAAAATTAATATAAAAGTAAGTACTAGTAATTTACAAGAAGCTGAGCTGAGAGTTCGTGTTTATTGGACTTCTCCTTATGGTATACAAAATATTGAAACAAAAACTTTTATGTATAACTTCGAATCTAAGTTAATTCCAGAGGTTTAATACTTATGATTAATTTAAAATTAAAAAATAATAAAGGATTTGCAATGCTTTTTGCTGTATTAATATCTAGTATGCTGATAACGGTAGGTGTTTCTATTTTTAATATCTCTATTAAAGAATTAATGATTTCTGGTTCTGTAAGAGATTCACAAGCCGCTTATTATGCTGCAGATAGTGCTGCTGAATGTTTTCTTTACTGGAATTATGTTGGTCCAGGTAGCGTATTTAGTTATTGTACTGGTGCTTCTTGTTTAGAACTAGTTACTATTAATTGCAATGACAACGATATTTCTTTTGATGTTACTAGAGGCCCTATAAATTCTTTTGTAATAGCAGATGATAGTCAAAAGTTTAGATATTCAACAGATCCTAATAGCGATATTCAGCCGGAAGCTAATATTGAAGTTACTAAAGAAATCGATGGTACTATAAGAACAGTCGCTGATTTTTTTGGTTATAATACTGGTATAAGTGGAAGGAGGGTTGAGAGATATTATCAGAGAACTATATAATGAAAAATATTTCGGATGAAGTCTTGTTTAGGTATAAAAAACTTGTAAAAACGGTAGAACAACACCGACATTTTTATCATGTGTTAGATAAACCAACCATAAGTGATGAGGCTTACGATTCTCTCATGAGGGAAATCTTTGATTTGGAAGAGAAGTATCCGGGGCTCAGAACTTCCGAGTCTCCGACACAGAGAGTGGGTGATAAACCCCTCGATGAATTTAAGAAGGTTAAACATGAGGTGAGGCAATGGTCATTTGATGATTGTTTTAGCTTTGATGGTTTAAAAAAGTGGGATGAAAAGGTCAGGAAAATGGTAAGTAAAGAAAACTTTTTAAAAGGTGAAAAGATAGAGTATTGTTGCGAACTTAAAATAGATGGATTGAAAATAATTCTTACTTACAAGGACGGCAAATTTTTACGAGGTGCGACGAGAGGAGATGGAAATATTGGAGAGGATGTAACTCAGAATTTAAAGACAATTAAAAGTATTCCTTTGGTATTGCCTCAATCTTTAGATATTATTGTTGTTGGAGAATGTTGGCTTTCAAAAAAAGAATTAGAAAGAATAAACAAAGAGAGGATAGAAAAAGGAGAACAGGTTTTTGCAAATACTAGAAATGCTGCAGCAGGGTCTATTCGTCAGCTTGACCCAAAGGTTCCAGCAAGTAGAAATTTAAGTTCGTTTATCTATGATATAGATAAAATATCATCGTCATTGCGAGTAGAACGCCAGCCCGACAGGGTCATCTTGGCGGGAAGCAATCCAGAAACAGGGTGCTTACCTGAGACTCAAAGAGAGGAATTAAAACTGCTTGCTAACTTAGAATTTAAAACAAATACTCACACAGAGACTTTTGATTCACTAGATGGTGTAAATAAATTTTATGAGAAATGGTCAAAAGAAAAAGAGAAGCTCGATTATGGACTTGATGGTATTGTTATAAAAATAAATTCAAGAAAAATTCAAGAGGCTCTAGGTTATACAGGTAAGTCTCCACGATGGGGTATTGCCTATAAGTTTCCTGCTGAGCAAGTTACTACTGTTGTGGAAGATATTGTTTTACAAGTTGGTAGGACTGGTGTCATAACCCCAGTTGCTCGTTTGAAACCAGTTTTGGTTGCTGGTTCTACAGTTTCTCGAGCCACACTTCACAATGAAGATGAAATAAGAAGACTTGATATAAGAATTGGGGATACTGTAATATTACAAAAAGCTGGAGACGTAATACCCGATATCGTAGAAGTCTTAAAAGATTTAAGAACAGGTAAGGAAAAGATTTATAATTTCCCCCAAAAAGTTGATGTTTGTGGTGGTGATGGAAGTATAGAAAGGATTCCTGGTCAGTCTGCATGGAGATGTGTTTATAAAAATTCATTTGAGCAACAAAAGAGAAAGTTTTATCATTTTGTTTCAAAGAAGGCATTTAATATAGATGGTTGTGGACCAAGGATAATAGATGTTTTACTCGAGAATAATCTTATAACAAATTTTGATGATATTTTTACTTTGAAAAAGGGAGATTTATTATCACTACCTCGTTTTGGTGAGAAGTCTGTAGATAATATTTTTGTTTCAATAGATAAGAGTAGGGAGATTTCACTATCAAAGTTTATTGTTTCACTTTCTATACCACAAGTAGGAGAAGAAACTTCACACGATTTAGCAAATCATTTTAAGACTATAGAGAATATAAGAAAAGCAAAAGTTGAAGAACTCCAACAAATAAATGGCGTTGGAGATATAGTGGGACAGTCTGTTTATGAATGGTTTTTAAATGAAGAAAATAATAATTTAGTAGATAGATTATTAAAACAAGTCAAAATAAATTCAGGGTTTAATATCGATAATGATGGAAGGTTATCAGGGAAAACTTTTGTTGTGACTGGGACATTATCTTCTATATCACGTGATGAGATAAAAGATAAAATTCGTCAGCTTGGAGGAGAAGTTTCGGATTCTGTTTCTTCAAAGACGTCTTATCTTATAGCTGGTGAAAGTGCTGGCTCTAAACTTGAAAAAGCTCAAAAGCTTGGTCTTAAGATTTTAAACGAGAAAGATTTTTTAGAAATGATTAAATAAAAAATATTGGATTTCTTCATCATTGTAATATTATGGGGTATTTTAAATTTTAGTTTAAATATGCTATATTGTCATTATGTTAGAAATTAAAGACATAGAAAAGTTGGCTAGATTAGCAAGGATTAATCTTACTGATGAAGAAAAAGAAAGTTTTTTAAAAGAAATAGACCCTATTTTAGGTTATGTTGCCCAATTAAAAGAGGTTTCTTCTACCGTTAGTGGTGAGAAAAAAGCTGGTGAACATAGAAATATAATAAGGGAGGATTCTGGTTCTAGTGAATCTGGTTTAAATACGGATGTTATTGTCGCGAATATGCCAGAATCTCAAAATAATTATCTAAAGGTTAAGAAAATAATGTAAGAATTTTATTTCCATCTTTGCGAGAGAGTACTCTGACGCTGTGCCACGTGAATGTAACCATTTTTACGTGGTGGCAATCCAGGTTAATTGATTTTAAATAAAAGAATAAAAAAATGATAAATCTTAAAGAATTAACAATCAGAAAAGCACATGATGCTATGGTAGGTGGTGAATACACTGCAGTTCTTCTTGCCGAAGCTTATCTTGAAGAAATAAAAAATAAAGACAAAAATATTCATGCCTATCTTGAAGTTTATTCTGATGTTTTAGAGCAGGCTAAAAAGGCGGATGAGATAATAAAATCTGGCAAATCCACTTTACTTACCGGTATTCCTGTTTCCGTAAAAGACAATATTTTAATAAAAAATAGAGTTGCAAGTGCTGCTTCAAAAATACTTGAGAATTATGTTGCAACTTATGATGCTACTGTTATAGAGAAGTTGAAAAGTGAAGGGGTTGTGTTTATTGGTAGAACAAACATGGATGAGTTTGCGATGGGTGGCTCTACAGAGAATTCTGCTTATGGTCCGACAAAGAATCCAAATGATTTAGAAAGGGTTTCTGGCGGTTCATCTGGTGGTGCTGCAGCTTCTGTAGCTAGTGATGGGGCTTTGGTTGCTTTAGGTTCAGATACTGGAGGTTCTATTAGACAACCAGCTAGCTTTTGTGGAATTGTTGGTTTAAAACCTACGTATGGAGCTGTATCAAGATATGGTGTTATGGCTATGGGATCTTCACTCGATCAAATAGGTACTTTTGGAAAAACTGTGGATGATGCAGAAATACTTTTTAATGCAATAAAGGGTAACGATAAAATGGACAGTACTACTTTGGAAGATAATAAAAATAGTGTGATTAAAGAAGAAGTTAAATTAAAAATTGGTGTACCAAGAGATTTTATGAATATGGAAGGTATTGATAAAGATGTTTTATCTAATTTTGAGGAGTCTCTTGATAAATTAAGATCCCTTGGTCATGAAATAATAGATATAGAATTACCAAATTTAAAATATTCTTTGGCTGTTTACTATGTCATTGTTCCTGCTGAAGTTTCTTCAAACATGGCTAGGTATGATGGTATGAGATACGGTAAGAGAGTTTCTGGTAAGGATGGAATAGAAGATTATTTTATTTCAAAACAAGCGGGTTTAGGAAAAGAAGTTAAAAGAAGAATAATTCTTGGAACCTATGTGCTTTCATCTGGTTATTATGATGCTTATTATAATAAGGCGAATATAGTTAGAGATATTATAAAAGATGATTATCAAAAAGCTTTTGAGATGGTAAATATTATAGTGACACCGACAGCACCAAATGTTGCCTTTAAGATAGGAGAAAAAGTAGATAATCCTTTGCAGATGTACCTCGAGGATATATTTACTGTTCCTATAAATTTGGCTGGTGTCCCTGCTATTTCTATTCCTTCAGGTTTTAAAAAAATAGGAGATAAAAGCTTGCCTATAGGTATCCAATTTATAGCAAATAATAGAAGAGAAGATTTGTTGTTTTATTTAGGAAGAGATTTTTTGGGAGAAAAATAATTTTAGTTTAGATATTTGTGATTTTAGAATAAATTAATTAAACATTATTCTTGAATCAATTCTAATGGATGATATAATAAAAGTATGGCAGGTAAACCAGAATCTAAACCAAGTTCATCAAAAGGCTCTCCTAAAATAACAGCTACCACTATAATTATTTTTGGTATTGTGATAATTTGTTTTAATCTAATAAAGACAAATTATACAGAATTAGAATTATTTTTGAAGTCATTACCGTTTTTACTAATTAATTTCTTCGCAAGATTTGCTATTTTTTCTATCTTTTTTTCTATTGGTATGGTTATTATAATAATCATATATATAAATAAAGAAAATAGTATAAGGAAAAAAATAATGGATAAGGTTAAGGTAAAAATAGAACCTAATAAAAAGGGTGGTCAGGATGCTTCATTTGAAAATCCTAAATGGAAACTTGTTGAAGAACATATAAATTCTGATGATCAGAACAAATGGAAGCTCGCTATACTTGAGTCTGATATAATTCTTTCTGAAATGTTAGATCAGCTATCATTACCCGGCGAAAGTATTGGAGAGAAATTAAAAGCTGTTGAGACAAGTGAATTTAATACTATCGAGCAGGCTTGGGAAGCACACAAAATAAGAAATGCTATAGCTCACCAAGGTTCCGATTTTCTTTTAAGTCAAAGGGAAGCAAAGAGGGTTATTGGTTTGTACTCAGATGTTTTTAAAGAATTTAAAATAATTTAATTTTAGAGTCTTGCTTTTTTCTATTTTTTCTTGTAATATACATGGTAGCGGGGTAGAGTAACGGTAATTCGCAAGGCTCATAACCTTGAGATTTTGGTTCAAATCCAAACCCCGCAACCACGTAAAATAAAACACGCACTCATTATTAAATGAGTGCGTGTTTTATCACGTGGTGCAACCACGTGTAAGCAAAGCTTTTTACGTGAGCCCCGTGATGTAATTGTATTCAATTACATTTTACGGGGTAAGTTGAGTATATTTTGTTTTATTTGAATTTAAGTTAGAATTAATCAAATGTATTATGTATATATTATTGAAAGTAATTTAGATAAAAGTTTATATATAGGTTATTTTTCTAATTTAAAACAACGAATAAAAGATCATTTAAATGAAAATGGTGGAAAAACAACAAAGGTTAAAAAAGATTGGAAACTCATTTATTATGAATCATATCTTAATAAAATGGATGCTATAGGTAGAGAGAAATTTCTTAAGAGTGGGTCTGGTAGAAAATATATAAATAAACAATTAAAATATTATTTAGAAAAATTCTAAGTTGTTTTTATCGTAAAAAATGTTATATTATCTTTGTTTAATAATGTCGACGTAGCTCAGATGGTTAGAGCATAGCACTCATAAAGCTAAGGTCGGTGGTTCGATTCCACCCGTCGACACAGAAAGGGGATTGAAAAAATAAACATTTTCTGTTATCCTTTGTGGGTTAGTATATGCGGTCGTAGCTCAGTTTCCGCCAGAGGCGGACCAGCCTCAGGCTGGGGTTAGTTTTTAAGATGTTATGTTTGTTGTGTAGTTTTAAAAGTAAATAATATTTTGCGGTCGTAGCTCAGTTGGTTAGAGCGCTCCCCTGTCACGGGAGAGGTAGTGGGTTCAAATCCCATCGGCCGCGCAAATAATAAAAACACTGGAACAATTCCAGTGTTTTTATTATTTGCGCGGCCGAAGCGAGTGAAAGTATTCACTCGTGTTGGGATTTGAAAGACGGAAACTATTTTTGTAGTAACAAAAATAGTTGAGTCGGGGTCGCGACTTTTTCTGAGCGACGGCGAGGAAAAAAGTTGTGACCAAGTATCCCATCGGCAACTGCTTGTCTCCTTATGGGATTTGAAAAATAAAGGTTGTTTTTGTGTTATTTTTTGTATTGCATAAATTATAGCATATATGCTATAATCTATTTGTAGGAGAATAGTTATTTGAAAGAACAAAAATAAGATCCTTCTCCCTTTGGGACTCAAAAATGGGTTTTAATGGGGGAGGGGTGTTCTGGTTTTAGCCAGAGGTTTTACTTCGTCGAGTGAAACTTTTTAAACCTTTCTCGTTAATTTTCAGTAATATGAAAATATTTCGAGTAATAGGCTTGGGTTTGGCTATAATTATGATTCGTTATCTAATGCCTGAATTATTTCATGCGATAGAAAACACCCTTCTTTTGTTCTTTGGTTCCTTGCAAAATGTACTTTCGGTAAGTAATGATACTCTTACTGGAACTGCATATATGCATCCAACTTCAAATAGTATTCAGAATTTGTTACCAATTAATTGGTAGTTTAAAACTATTTGATGATAGGCAAACCGTTCGCACTTGCGAGCGGTTTTTTGATCTTGCAAGATCACGTCACCCAACTGTCCATTTAGGTGGACGAAAATAAAATAGAAAACTTCATTATATTAATTTAATAGTTTACGTCATTAGAGATGATTGAAAAAGTTTGATAAATAGGCTATTCTTACGAAGTCTGGAGATTGTAGAGTTTGTAGAATATAAATCATGCCGTTGTAGCTCAGTTGGTAGAGCACGTCATTGGTGGGTCGTAAACCCCTGCCCATATAATTGGTAACTTTTATATGAATCCCGAATAACGGTTAATATCCTAAAAATAGGACAAGACCGTAGCGCTTTAAAAAGCGCTCGAACGACTGACAAGGGTTTCCATAATAAATGGAAAAAGATACAGTCTAGTCCTCCCGTAAGGAGAGGTGTAAACGAATGACGAGGTCATCGGTTCGATCCCGATCAACGGCTCAGTTAAAAATGCCAAGGTAGCTCATCTGGTAGAGCGGCGGTATCGTAAACCGCAGGTCGCGAGTTCGATCCTCGCCCTTGGCTCATTTTATTAAATTATAAAATATGGAGGAAATTCAAAAACAAATAAAAATTTTAGAGGAAGAGATGCTGTCTCCTGAATTTTGGAGTGATAAAACTAATGCCCAAAATATTATTAAACAAATTTCAGAATTGAAAGAGAAACTAGCTGGAAACAATAAATATGATAAAGGAAATGCCATCATGACAATTTTTTCTGGTGCTGGTGGGGATGATGCAGAAGATTTCTCTAGAATACTTTTTGAAATGTATCTAAAATATTTTAATAAAAGAGGTTGGACTTACCAAACTATCGATCAAAATGAAAATGATAATGGGGGATACAGAAATATAACTATAGAAATTTTTGGTAAAAATATTTATGGTGATTTGAAGGGTGAGTCTGGTGTCCATAGACTTGTTCGTTTATCACCGTTTAATGCAAAAAATTTAAGACAAACATCTTTTTCTATGGTTGAAGTTGTCCCACAAATAGAGAAAGATTCAAATATTCAAATATCTGAAAATGATTTAAAAATTGAGATGTCAAAAGCTGGTGGTCCTGGTGGGCAAAATGTAAATAAAAGAGAAACGGCAGTAAAAATAATACACATTCCTACAAATATTTCTGTAAGATCTACTAGTGAAAGGTCTCAGACACAAAATAAAGATAAGGCAATGCAGATACTTAAGGGTAAGATTTTTGCACATAATGAGGAGGAAAAGAAGGCGAGAGAGAAGGGTCTTTATGTGAGTAAGAGTATCTCTATAGATTGGGGAAACCAGATTCGTTCTTACGTATTTCATCCGTATAAGATGATAAAAGATCATAGAACAAATATTGAAACGAGTAACATTGATAAAGTTTTGGATGGTGATTTGGATGACTTTATAGAAGTTGAAAAGGCATTATAGTAAAAATGTTTTGTAAAAATCATTGCTGGTGATATACTTACAAAGTAATGATATTTTTTGATAAAGTCACAAAAGTATATCCTGGCGATTCCGTAGCTCTTGATGGGGTTACTTTATCTATAGAGCCAAATGAGTTTGTTTCTATTGTTGGTCACTCTGGATCTGGCAAAACAACTCTTATAAAAATGCTTCTTGCAGAAGAAAAACCAACAAAGGGTAGTATCTTTTTTGAATCTGTAAATATACACAAACTCACAAAACACGAAATACATCATTTTAGGAGAAAAATAGGTACCGTTTTTCAGGATTTTAGGCTTTTACCCAATAAAACTGTTTATGAAAATGTTGCTTTTGCTATGGAAGTTTCTGGTAGGAGTGATGAGGAAATACATTCAGATGTACCGCATGTCCTCGACCTTGTCGATCTTGCTAGTAAGGCTTTTAGTTTCCCTAATGAGCTTTCTGGTGGAGAGAAACAAAGGGTCGCTATTGCAAGAGCTATTGTAAATCAACCAGATATTATCGTTGCAGATGAACCTACAGGTAATCTTGATCCTATAAATACTCACGAAATAATACAAATCTTGAAGAAGATAAATGATCTTGGAACTACTGTAATAATTACGACTCACAATAAAGGGGTTATAGATCTACTTGGTAAAAGGGTTATAAGTATGGATAAGGGTAAAATTGTTAGAGATGACAAAGAAGGCAGATATTCAATGTAATTGTAATTAATAAATAAAATAAAATGATTTGGTTAAATATAAAAAGAGTTTTTAGATCCGGACTACAAAACTTTTTTAGAAATGGTTTTGTTTCACTTTCATCAGTACTTGTTATGAGTATTACTCTTTTTATAATGTCATCAATGATCTTTTTGGGTGGTTTTCTAGAATATAGTTTAAATAAAGTAAAAGAAAAAGTAGATATAAATGTTTATTTTTTAACAACTACTTCCGAAGAAGACATTTTATCAGTAAGAAAATCCCTCGAAGCCTTATCTGAAGTTTCTTCTATTGAATATATTTCAAGAGAGCAGGCTCTTATAGATTTTAAAGAAAAACATAAAGATGATGAGTTAACACTTCAAGCTGTAGATGAACTAGACGATAACCCTCTTGGTGGTTCTTTAAATATAAAAGCAAAGGAGCCTTCTCAGTATGCTGGTATAGCGAAGTTTTTGGATAGTACTAATGGTAGTTTGCTTTCAAAAGATGGTATAAAAATAATAGATAAGGTAAATTATTATCAGAATAAAATTATTATAGATCGTTTGTCTGGTATTATAAAATCTGCGAATACTCTTGGTATATGGCTCGCTATAATATTTATTATTATTTCTATTTTAATGACGTTTAATACAATTAGACTTACTATTTTTATGGCAAAAGATGAGATTTCTGTTATGCGACTTGTGGGGGCTTCTGGTAAGTACGTAAAAGGTCCTTTTGTTGTAAGTGGAATACTTTGTGGTTTAATATCTTCAGTTATTATTTTAATTATTAGTGCCATTTTTGCTTTTTGGGTAAGTAGGTATTACGGTTCATATTTTTCTGGGTTTAATTTGTTTAACTATTTTATAGATAATTTTATGAAAATCTTGCTAGTGATTATGGGTTCTGGTGTTATTTTTGGTTCGCTTGCTAGCTACATGGCAGTTCACAAATATCTAAGGGATTAATACAAATAAAAACTCCGCATAATCTACGTGGAGTTTTTATTTGCTTGAAATAAAGCCATTTTTCTAGTATTATGCCTATTGTCATTCTCGCGGAAGCGGGAATCCAGACTTTTAATATATTGCGGGATCGTCTAATGGTAGGACCTTACCCTCTGGAGGTAGGTATCTTGGTTCGAATCCAAGTCCCGCAGCAAAAACCCCTTTAGGTTTTTTCTGTGGGAAATAAACAAACAGTTTTGTTTAGGTCTTGGATTCGAAAAGGTTCTCCCATATTTTTGAGAATGTAATCATTTGAAAAAATGGGAAACCTGTACTGAAGCTGTAAGCTTCGAAAAATGTACTCATGGTCCAAGTCCCGCAGTTGATTTTTAAGTATAAAATTCAAGTCGAAATTAGTAAATTTCGACTTGAATTAAAGTGAGTTGATTTAGAATACCCATGAAATATTTCACATACATTCTCGAATGTTCTGATAAAACTCTTTATATTGGTTATACAAACAATCTTGAGAAAAGATTAATCAATCATAATAATTCTAAATGTGGTGCGCACTATACAAAAATAAGAAGACCAGTTTCTTTGAAATATTATGAGACTTTTTCTATATCAACAGAAGCAAAAAGACGGGAGTTTGAACTTAAAAAATATAGTAGGGAAGATAAAATATCTCTTATTAAAAAATCTAACCCAAAATGGAAAGATTTGATTATTAAACAATAGTATTGTTGTTGAATTTATACGGTAGGAACCTGTATTTGAGCATGGAAACCTGCTATAATATCCCCATGTTAAATAAAAATAAAATAATAGCTATTGTCACTTTCACCCTTCTTATTGGTGCTATTTTTTTACTATATTCAGGTGTTTTTAATTTTCATGCTCCTGATATAAGGACATATAAAGGATGGATGCCTGTACTTATAGCCATAGCAGCTCTTGTTGATAGCGTTAACCCTTGCGCATTTTCTGTGTTGTTTCTAACGATAGCTTTTCTTTTTGGAATGGGTAAATCCAGACAAAATATATTAAAAGCTGGTTTTTTGTATATATTTGGTATTTTTTTAACATATGTTTTGATAGGTTTAGGATTACTTAAGGTTCTTAGTTTTTTCAATATACCAAATTTTATGTCGAGGGTTGGTGCCAGTGCAATAATTTTATTTGGTGCTGTTGGACTTATAAACGAATTTTTACCGAATTTTCCTATTAAGCTTAAAATACCCAATTTTGCTTATGGGAAAATCGCTGTCTTTATTGAGAAAGCAACTTTACCCGCTGCTTTTGGTTTAGGTTTTCTCGTTGGTCTTTTTGAATTCCCATGTACCGGCGGGCCGTATCTTTTTGTACTCGGGCTTTTACACGATCAAAATAACTTTTTTAAAGGTTTAGTATACTTACTATTTTATAATTTAATTTTTGTGTCACCACTTTTTATTATTTTACTTATCTCAGCAAATAAGAGGATTTTAAACAACGTTGATGCAATAAGAAGAGCTGAAACCAAACAAGCTAGAATATGGCTGGCTCTTATAATGGTCCTTTTGGGGGCTTTGATTTTTATGATACAATAAGATAGGTTTGATTTTCGAGTTATTAGGTTTTTGTAAGAATATAAAAAAATGGATTTAAAGGACATAAATTACGAAGAAGTTGTAAAAAAGATAGAAGAGATGAAAAAGGGTAAGAATTTTGATCTCTCTACAGAGGAAGATATGGCTGTAGCCATTATGAATCTTATAAGTTTAGAGGAGCATTTTTTCTTTACTGGAGCAAAAACAGACAAGGCAGAATATTTCGATCTTTTAATAGAAGTTCGTTCTATAAGAACAAAACTTTTAGCAAAGATGATAGATAAGACAGAAGGGGAAACATGGTGTATTTCTAAACATCTTCTAGCTACTTCCATGAGACTGTTCGAGGTTGCAACAAAGTTTCAGGCTGATGGTAAAAAGGAGGAGGCCCAAGAAACTTTTGAGCAGGCTTATAAAATGTTTACGATGTTTTTTGCTTTAAGATTAAAAATTATAAAAGTTTGTCAGATAAATGAAATGGCACAGGAAGAAAAACCATGGACTCTTAAGGATATCGTCGGGAAAATGGTTGATTGTTGTAAAGAATAGAAAAATGAATAAGGAAAATAAAATTATTTTAATAGTTACTATCTTGGTTATTTTTTCGGTTATTTTATTTGCTTTTGTAAAAAATACAAATACAGTACCAAATAAATATGATGAATTTGCAAAATGTCTTACAGAAAAGGGTGCTGTAATGTATGGTGCAGAGTGGTGTTCTCACTGTAAAGAACAGAAGGTTGTTTTTAGTGATTCTTTTAAATTTATAAAATATGTAGAGTGTCCAGATAATACAAAACTTTGTTTAGACAAAGGTGTTACGGGTTATCCAACATGGATTATTGGTACAAGCACAAAGACAGTAGAAGGTTTTGATAAGGATACTACGATGAAAGAACTTTCTGAGGCCACAGGTTGTGTACTTCCTCAATAATATTTTATGAAAAGATTATTTTTAATTATATTAATAATAGTTATATTAATTATTACTGCTCTAGTTTTTGATTGGGGGAGAAGGGATGTGGTAGCACCTATTATTGATCAGGTGAGTACGTCTACGACTGTGGTTGCTTCACCGATCATTGTTTTATATCCAAGAGAGGGACAAGAAGTAGGGAGTCCAATAAAAATATCTGGTAAAGCAAGAGGTTTTTGGTTTTTTGAAGGATCTTTTCCTATTCAGCTTGTTGATTTGAATGGATCTATTATCGCTTCTGGGATTGCTACATCAAGCGGTGAATGGATGACTGAGGACTTTGTAGATTTTAGTTCAGAAATAGAGTTTGTTAAACCGACGAGTACGAAGAACGTTTTATTAGTTTTGATGAAAGATAATCCATCAGATAATCCAGATTTAGATCAAAGTATTTTAATTCCGGTTATCCTAAAATAAAGATTTATCCTGTTGGAGATCATGGTCATTTGGAAATTTTAAATTGAGTATTATTAGAAGCAGATATCTTATTAAAAACAAAAGATTAGGAAGTGGTTAAAAAACCATGACATATCTCTAAACAGGATGAATAAACAAGATTATAATAAAAAAATAGACAACAGAAAAACACCCATTAATGATACTTCTTGGGGTAATGTAGCTCTTTGGTACGATGAATTACTTGAAAAAGGAAATGATACATATCAAAAGGAACTTATTTTACCAAATCTTACTTGTATTATGGATATTAAAAAGGGAGAAAAGATACTTGATATTGCATGTGGTCAAGGTTTTTTCTCGCGTGAGTTTTTTAAATTAGGTGCGAATGTTACTGGTGTTGATATATCAAAAGAGCTTATAGAGAAAGCAAAAAATAATTCTCCCGAAGCTATTAGATATTTTGTTTCTTCTTCTGACCGACTTACTTTTGTAGAAGAAAAAACTTTTGATAAAATTGTTATTGTTCTTGCTTTGCAAAATATTGAAAAAATAAAAGAAACAATGAGAGAGTGTAACAAGGCGCTTAATCAGGGTGGTAAAATATATATAGTTTTAAACCATCCAACCTTTCGTATACCAAAGAAGAGTGATTGGGGGTATGACAATAAGAAAGATATACAATTTCGAAGGATTGAACAATATTTTTCTGAGCTGATGTTGAAGATAGATATGAATCCAGGAGAGAAAGATATTAAAAATAAAAAATATACATTTTCTTTTCATAGACCATTGCAGTTTTATTTTAAGATTTTTAAAGAAAATAGTTTTTTGGTTTCGGGTTTGGAGGAGTGGTGTTCACATAAAAGTAGCCAAAATGGACCAAAGAAGAAAGCAGAGGATAGAGCTAGAAAAGAGATTCCGATTTTTATGTGTATAGAATTAGTAAAAAATAATTCAATTAAAATATAAAACATATGAATATTAGAAAAATAAGAATATCGACATTGTTTGTTCTATATGTAGTAGGTTTTATTTTTGCTCTTAGATCTGCTTTACCTTCTTATATAAACTCGAGTTTTTTGAGTGGTATAAGTAGTGAGAAGATGGTTGGTATAATATATACACTATGTTCAGTTTTGACCTTATTCATTTTTGTTTTTGTTTTATCAAAATTATTAAATAAAATAGGTAACTATAGAACTATTCTCTTTTTTCTTTTTTTGAATATAATCTCACTATTTGGTCTTTCAATTTTTAAGGACAGTTTTTTGCTAATTTTGTGTTTTATAATAAGCTATTCAGCAACAACCATATCTGCTTTTTGTTTAGATATTTTTATTGAACATAATTCGACCGATGGTGATACGGGAAAAATAAGAAGTTTTTATCTTACGAGTATAAACTTGGCTTGGCTCATGTCTCCGTGGCTAGCAAGTTTAATCGTAAATGGAGGTGATTATTGGAAGGTATATATGACCGCAACTGCAGTAATGATACCAATCTTTCTTATCATTTCTTATAATTTAAAATCTTTTAAAGATTCGCAATATCAACATTTTCATCTTCTTAAGACTGTTAGGGAAGTGTGGAAGAATAAAGATATTCGATGTATATTGGTTTCAAACTTTTTATTGCAGTCATTTTTTGCATGTATGATTATATATACTCCAATATATTTGAATGAATACATTGGTTTTAGTTGGTATACTATTGGTTTAATATTTACTATCATGCTTTTGCCTTTTGTGTTTATACAGATACCTCTTGGAAAGATTGCAGATAAAAAGCTTGGTGAGAAAGAATTATTAACCTTTGGTTTTATTGTAATGGCTATTTCTACTGGGCTTATAACATATATAGAAGTAAAAACTTTTTGGATATGGGCGATACTTTTATTTTTAACAAGAATAGGTGCGGCTACTGTTGAAGTTATGACTGAGGTATATTTCTTTAAAAATATTAATGAAAAGGATGTAAACCTTATGAGTTTATTTAGAATAATGACACCTTTTGCTTATATAGTGGCACCTGTTTTAGCTACTATGTTTTTATATTTTTTTGATTATCAATATATATTTTTAGCACTGGCTTTTGTTATGCTTTTTGGTATTAGATATAGTTTGGCGATAAAAGACACGAGGTAGAAAAGTTGTAATTGTTGGGCTTGTCATACTTGTTGTAGTTGTAAATTAAAAAGGGGGTTTTGCTTTGATCTGTACCCCACAAAGTGGACACGCAAGTGTCCACTTTTTGTATTTCATGTAAACTGAATTATTAGATTAATTAATAAGATATATGAGTAAAAGGATATTTACAAAAGAACAAAT
>JBAZYH010000003.1:0-73165 GCA_041659365.1 Minisyncoccota bacterium
AATACTACAATAACGATAGACCACAATGGGGACTAAAAAAGATGACTCCTGTAGAATACAGAAATCATCTTTTAGAGCTCAAGTAGCCTTTTGATTCGGTGTCTACTTTATAGGGTACAGATCAGAAGCGAAACCCCTCTTTGCATGTCTTCCAAAAATTTCTTAATTCTGATATTATAAACACTAATTATGAATAAAGAATCTAAAAAAGTACTTTTATCTGGTGTTAAGCCAACGGGTAGCGTTCATATTGGTAACTATTTTGGTGCTATGAAGCAGTTTGTAGATATGCAAGATAAATATGAAAACTATATTTTTATTGCCGATTATCATGCCATGACTACTGTTCAGAATAAAGAAGAACTTTCTAAAGGGATTATTGATGTCGCACTCGACTATCTAGCCATTGGCCTTGATCCTAAAAAAGTTACTCTTTTTAAACAATCAGATGTACCACAAGTTACAGAACTTTCTTGGATGTTTAATTGTATAACCACAGTACCTTATCTCATGAGAGCACACGCTTTCAAAGATGCCGAAGCAAAAAGTAAAGAAATAAATGTTGGACTTTTTGATTATCCAATACTTATGGCTTCAGATATTCTTATGCAAGATACAGATATAGTTCCTGTCGGCCAAGATCAAAAACAACACATAGAATATGCGAGAGACATAGCTCAAAAATTTAATAATGTTTACGGAGATACTTTTAAAGTTCCAGAACCATTTATTTTGTCTAATGTTGAAACTGTTCCGGGTACCGATGGAAGAAAAATGAGTAAGAGCTATGGGAATGTAATACCACTTTTTGCTACAGATGAAGAAATTAAAAAAGCCGTGATGAGTATCCCTACAGATTCAAAAGGTGTCGCTGAAGCAAAGAATCCAGACGAATCAAACCTTTATGCTATACATAAATTATTTTTAGACGAAGAAGGTAGAAAAGTTGTTAGAGAAAAATATGAAAAAGGTGGAATGGGTTATAAGGAAGCTAAGGAGATGCTTATAAAAGATATTACTGATTTTATAAGACCTATTCGTGAAAAAAGAGAAATGCTTGCAAAAGATATGGATACTGTTCTTGATATTCTAAAAGAAGGAGGCAAAAGAGCTTCTATGAGAGCCGAGAAGAAAATGGCTGATGTAAGAAAGAAGGTTGGGGTGGATGTATACTAGGAGAATATTGAATAGCGAATGCTTGCCCGAAAAAAATTTATTACTATAAAAATTTGGCGGGTAGAATATAGTATAATAAATGCTTATAAGAAAAAGTTTTTAGTATTTTAAATTTTCTCGTATGTCATTACGAGGAAGTAATCTGACGTCGTAATCCAGTGTTTCTAAAAAATAGTATTTATGTCAGAAGATAAAGATAAAAAAATTACAAAAGAAAAAATAAAAATAGTTTCTAGAGTAATCTTTAATAATTTAAAAGTTTACAAAAAAGAGACTATTTTACTCTCTATTCTTGCTATTGTATCTGCTTTAGGAAACGGAACTGTGCCATATCTTATTGGGCATTTTTTTGATTCTTTAATAAAGACTGATAATACTTTTTATTTTTTTAATTTTACAATTCCTTTATTTATTATTTTGCTAGTAGTATGGTTAATCGTTCAAATTATTACTTCATTGGTTGACTGGGAAATAGACAGATCTTCTTTTTCTATTAGTCAAAGGATTTGGACTGATTATATGTCGAGAGGTATTGGTAAAATACTTCTTTTTCCAATTTCTTTCCACAAAGAAAACAACTCTAGTTCTTTGGTTCATAGATTTGATTTATCTGCTAGTTATATAGATAAAATATTTTCAGATACAATAATAAAATTAACTCCAAAATTTTTAAGCATATTTGTTTCTCTTGTTGTATGTTATTTGATTAGTCCAAGTTTATTTACGATTTTATTATTAGGGTTAATCATTTTTTCTTTTGTGGTTAGTTTTGGTGTAAAACCATTAGCAAATTTTCAACAAGAGTTTTGGAATAAATTAACAGAGGCATGGAGTGATTTTAGTGGTGTTTTGGATAATACAAAAACAGTTAAACAATCAAACTCTGAGATATATGAGCAAAAAAGACTTGATAAGATATTTAAGGAATGGTTACTTCCTTCTTTTATAAATTTAAAATTTATAAAAGTAAATCTTAATTTTTATCAGAGGTTTATAATATTATTAACTCAATTTTTTATATTTTGTTTTTCTTTAAATCTTGTTATTAAAAATCAAATATCAATAGGTGATCTTTTGGCATTTAATGCATATACAGCTTTAGTTTTTGGACCACTTATAGAGTTAGGGTATAATTGGCAGGATTTAATTGGTGGCATAATAGATATTTCTGAGACTGAAAAAATAATGATGACTCCAACTGAAAATTATGAACCTAAAGACTTAGTTAAATTAGAAAGAATAGATGGAAATATTTCCTTTAAAAATGTTGATTTTTATTATGATGAAAATACCCCTGTATTAAAGGATATTTCGTTGGAAGTAAAAGCTGGTGATGTGGTTGCTTTAGTAGGTGAGTCTGGTGTTGGTAAAAGTACTTTGATAGATATGATTTCTGGATATCATTTCCCTAAATCTGGAAGTATTACAATTAATGATGTCCCTATAGAAAAAATAGATTTAAATTTTTTAAGACAAAATATTGCTGTAGTTCCTCAGGAGGTAGTTTTATTTAATGATACAATAAGAAATAATGTTTCCTACGGGAATTTTGATGTTTCTGAAGATGAACTATTCTCCGTAGCGAATAAGACTGGAATGGTTAGTTTTGTAGAAAAATTACCTAAGAAATGGTCAACTCTGGTTGGAGAGAGGGGTGTAAAACTTTCTGTAGGACAAAAGCAAAAAGTTGCTATTGCAAGAGCTATGTTGAGAAATCCGAAAATATTAATTCTTGATGAACCCACTTCAGCATTAGATGCTGGATCAGAAAAAATTGTAACTGATTCTTTTGAAGAATTAATGAATGGTAGAACAACTTTCATTGTTGCTCATAGACTTAGTACTGTAAGAAAAGCAGATAAAATATTTGTTTTTAAAGATGGAAAAATAATAGAGGAAGGAAAACATTCAGAACTTCTTAAAATAAAGGATGGAGAGTACAAGAGATTATATGATTTACAAATTGGTTTGTATGCTTAGTATTTTTTGAAGGCTTGCAACTTTCTAATTAAGTATTATTATATGAATATAAGTTATGGCGTTGCCACTTGTAAAATATAGTGGAAAACACGGCGTCGGCCAGTACCTTATTAAAGGTAAATGGCTAAACTTGGGGAAGAAAGCTTTAAAAAGCAATTAGAACCCCTATAATGAGTAACCCATCAAAATTTAGTAAAATTTTCTTCGGGCAAGCAAGTGAGGTGGTACCGCGACTCGTTCGCCCTCGCAAAAATCAAAATTCTTTGGTTTTTGCGAGGGCGTTTTTGTTTAGTAAAATAATTTATAAATAATAAAATAGAAAAATGGAACGAATATATATAAAAGAATTAGCAAGTAAGGTTGGTGAAGAGGTAAAAATTTGTGGATGGATAGATGTAAGAAGAGATCACGGAAAACTTATTTTTATAGATTTGCGAGATATGTCTGGAAAGGTTCAGATGGTAGTTTTACCAAACCATACAGAAGCACATGCACTTGCAAGTACTGTAAGACCAGAATGGGTGGTAGAGGTTACTGGCAAGGTAAATGCTCGACCAGAAAGAATGGTTAATAAAGATGAAGTAAATGGCTCTGTAGAAATTGAAATCCTTTCAATGTCTGTTTTGAATGAAGCTAGTGTACCACCGATAGACGTAAGAAGTAATGGAATAGATATAGGTGAGGATGCAAGGTTAAAATACAGATTTTTGGATCTTAGAAGACCAAGGATGCAAAAAAATATTAGAAACAGACATAAGGTTATGCTTATGACGAGAAACTTATTGTCCGGGGAGGGCTTTACTGAGATTGAGACACCAAACCTTACAGTAGCCACTGCAGAGGGATCCAGGGACTTTATTGTGCCTTCAAGACTCGAACCAGGAACTTTTTATGCTCTTCCACAGTCACCACAGCAGTATAAACAGCTTTTGATGTCCGCTGGTTTTGAAAAATATTTTCAGTTTGCCAGATGTTATCGCGATGAAGATTCTAGAGGAGACAGACAACCAGAGTTTACTCAAATGGACTTAGAGATGAGTTTTGTAAAAGAGGAAGATGTAATGGCAGTAAACGAAAGAACTGTAATAGAAATAATTAAAAAGCTTTATCCACATAAGAAAATACAACAGATTCCTTTCCCAAAGATTCCTTATGCTGAAGCTATGTCTAAATATGGTTCAGATAAGCCAGACATAAGAACAGATAAAAATGATCCAGATCTTTTAGCGTTTGCTTGGATTGTGGATTTTCCTATGTTTGAAAAGACAGATGAAGGTAAGTGGACATTTACTCATAATCCATTTTCAGGATGTAAGGAAGAATCATTAAATGATCTTATGAATAAGACAAATATTGAAAAAATATTAGCATCACAGTATGACCTTGATTTAAACGGTAATGAAATGGGTGGTGGAAGTATTAGAAATCATAAACCAGAAGCTCTTAGGAAAGTACTTGAAATAATGGAATATAGTGATGAGAAAATAGAAAGAGAATATGGTCATATGCTTAGTGCTCTTGGGGCCGGGACTCCTCCTCATGGTGGTATAGCATGGGGACTTGATAGAATGATTATGTTACTTGAAAACGAACCAAATATCCGTGAGGTTATTGCTTTTGCAAAAACAGGTGAAGGTAAAGATCTTATGATGGGAGCTCCAGGAAAAATTTCTGCTGAGCAGCTTAGAGATTTAAGGATTGAGGTTAAAGTGAAAAAAGTGGAATAATTTTAAAATTTCTGCATGTCATTACGAAGAGGTAATCCGACGTCGTAATCTAGGTTGGTATTTATTTTAAATTAATTAAACCTGGATTGCGACGGATTACCTCGCAATGACAGACAAAAAATAGTAGAATAATAAAAAGTGCAAGATAATCAATTTAAAATCAAAACAGAAGTATTTGAGGGTCCACTAGACCTGCTACTTTCTCTTATAGAAAAAAGGAAACTTCTTATAAATGACGTATCTTTAGCAAAGGTTACCGACGATTTTATTTCTCATTTACAAAATAGAGAACAATATCCTATAAAAGATACCTCTGATTTTCTTGTTATCGCTTCAACTCTTTTACTTATAAAATCAAAGTCTCTTTTACCAAATATTAGTATTACAGAAGAAGAAAAGACGGATATGAGAGATTTGGAACTTAAACTAAAGATTTATAAAAAAATTAAAGAGTTAAGTTTAAATGTAAAAAATAACTTTGGAAAGGAAATGATATTCTTTGCTAATCCCAGAAAAGCCGAGCCAGTATTTTCTCCAAGTGAAGATATGAATAAGGAAAATATTGCTAAATCTATTTTTGAAGTTATTAAAAATCTTCCAAAATTCGAAAAGAAACCTCAGCTTAAAGTAACAAAAGTAGTAAGCTTAGAAGAAATGATAGGAAACCTTACAGAGAGGGTAAAAAGCTCCCTTAGGATGAGTTTTAAGGATTTTTCTGGTATGGGTAAGGTTGAGAAGGTAAATGTTATAGTGAGCTTTTTGGCGATGCTTGAGCTTGTAAAACAAGGTATAATAGAAGTCTCACAAAGAGATAAGTTTGAGGATATAAATATGGAGACTAAGTCTGTTGGAGTACCAACATACTAGTTAAAAGTGGAAAGTTTAAAGTTAATAAAGTGACAATTCTGATTGTCATCCCGTTGGAGAACGGGATCCAGTATTTAAAAATTAAAATAAAATGCAAGAAAATAATTTAGAAAAACAGATTGAAGCGGTACTTTTTTGGAAAGGGGAGCCAGTTTCTATTAAAAAACTTTCACAGATTTTTTCAAAAACAGAAGAGGAGATTTCTATCACTATGAAAATTCTTGAAGAAAAATTAGTTGGCAGGGGAATAACTTTAATTTTTAAAGAAGACGAAGTTACTTTAGGCACCTCAAAAGAAGTTTCTGAAATTATAGAAAAACTTACAAAAGAAGAACTTATTAAAGATCTTGGTAAGGCTGGCCTTGAAACACTTTCAATAATTATATATCAAGGTCCTATATCTCGCGCAGAAATAGATTATATAAGAGGTGTTCAATCTAATTTTATTCTTAGAAATCTTATGATTCGTGGACTTGTAGAAAAAGTCACAAATCCAAAAGACCAAAGAAGTTTCTTTTATAAGCCAACTTTTGAAATGTTGTCTTATCTTGGTGTGTCTAAAATAGAAGAAATGCCAGAGTATTTGGCTGCTAAAGCTGAAATAGAGAGCTATAAAAATAATCCAGAATTAGTAGTCGCTGAAGATAAGATTGAGACTAATATTGCTATTGATGATTTTATAAATACTGAAGAAGTCACTTTTGATGATGAAAACGTAGAGAGTATTAATACTAGTGATGATCTAGAAAATAAATTATAAATTATTTTGATTATGAATTTAAAAGAATTCTTTAAAGAGAATAAGGAGTTTGTAATATTAACTTTTTTTGTTTCTATTTTTTTTATAGTATTTTTTTATTCTATTAATCAGAAACCAAAAGAAATTATTATAGTAAATAAAGAACAAATCATAAAAAAAGAAGTAGTTAATTATGAAGCTTTACTTGGTGAAATAAAAGCAAAATCTTTTTATGTTTATGATATTAATAATGATAAAGCTATTTTTGCAAAAGATGAAAATTTACAGCTCCCTTTAGCTTCTATTACAAAATTGATGTCAGGGCTTGTAATACTTGATGTTCTTCCAGAGACAACTATTGTAAGAATAGGTAGAGATGATATTTCTCAAGAAGGTGATACTGGACTTGTTGTTGATGAGGACTGGAAACTTAAAGATCTACTTGATTTTACTCTCATAACTTCTTCAAATGATGGTATACATGCTTTATCTTCTGTTATTAATTCTTATGAAGGTATTAATAATAAAGATATTATTAAACTTATGAATGAGAAGGCTAAGATTTTAGGTTTAAAGAATACTTTATTTTTAAATGAAACTGGACTTGATGTTGATTTGAATTTGAGTGGCGCATATAGCTCAGCATATGATATTTCTATTTTATTGAAAGATATAATAGAAAATAACCCAATACTTATATCACAAACCAAAAATGATTCTGAAAAATTTATTTCAGAAAATAATATCTCTCATTTTGCTTCTAATACAAACGTTTCTATTAATAAAATTCCTAATATTATAGCTTCAAAAACTGGTTTTACAGATCTTGCTGGAGGGAACCTAGCTATTATATTTGATGCAGGTTTTTCTTATCCTATAGCTATTGTTGTCTTAGGTTCAACAACAGACGAAAGGTTCACTGATGTTGAAAAACTAGTTAAGCTTACATTACAAAAGCTTTCTGAGTAGATTAATTAGCTGTCATTCCTACGAAGGATAGATTCCTGCCTCCGTAGGAACGACATACATTTTTCATTGGTTTTTTAGCCCAAAAAGTTCTATAATTGATGTTATTATAATAATTTAAATTTTAAACTAAATGGCAATCAATTTAATCAAAGTAATATTACCAGCAGTCATTGCTTTTATTGTGGGGATGGGTTTTACTCCGATACTGACAAATTATCTATATAAGAATAAAATGTGGAAAAAGAAAGTGAAAACTGTTGCTATCGATGGCAGAGGAACACCAATTTTTAATAGTTTACATGCTGAAGGGGAAGTTAGTACTCCAAGAATGGGAGGAATCGTTATTTGGGCTTCTGTGTTTATTACAACAATTACTTTCTGGATACTTGGTCATATTTTTTCTGGGGGGATTTTTTCAAAGTTAGACTTTTTAAGTAGAGATCAAACTTGGATTCCTCTTTTTATTTTAATATTTGGTGCAATGGTTGGTTTGGTAGATGATGTGCTTGAGATAAAAGGACTTGGGGGAAATTATGCTGGTGGACTTTCATTAAAAAAAAGACTTATTCTTGTAGGTTTTATATCTTTTGCAATTTCTCTTTGGTTTTATTTTAAGCTTGACGTTAATACTATAAATATCCCATTCATGGAAGGAATAAATCTTGGATTACTTTTTATTCCTATTTTTATTGGTGTTGTATTGCTTATGTATTCTGGAGGAGTTATTGATGGTATAGATGGTCTTTCTGGTGGTGTCTTTGCTTCTATTTTTACTACGTATGCAGGTATAGCTTTTTTCCAAAATCAAATTAATATTGCTGCTTTTTGTGCAGTGGTGTCTGGTTCCATACTTGCTTTCCTTTGGTTTAATATTCCACCAGCAAGATTTTATATGTCAGAAACAGGGAGTATGGCCCTTACTATTTGTCTAGCGATTGTTGCTTTTATGACAGATTCAATGGGTGGTGGTAGGGGTATTGCTGTCTTACCAATCATTGCTTTTCCACTTATTATTACAACGGCGTCTGTTGTCATACAAGTTGTATCAAAGAAATTAAGAAATGGTAAAAAAATATTTTTGGTTGCTCCTATACACCATCATTTTGAGGCAAAGGGTTGGCCTGCTTATAAGGTTACTATGAGATATTGGATTGTAAGTTTGATCTGTGCGATTTTTGGTTTAATTTTAGCTCTTATATAAAAAATGAATAATATCAGGGGTGTTGATAAAATTTTTCTTTTTACAATTTTAATACTTCTTGGTATTGGTTTTTCTGTTTTTATTTCTGCTTCTATGGGGATACTTGTTAAAGACAGCGCACTTTTTAATTCTATAACATTTAAACAAGCTTTTTTTGGAATATTACTCGGATTAATAGCTTGTTTTATTACATCAAAAATAAATTATAAAATTTATAAAAAATATGCTTTATATTTATTTATAATCTCTCTTGCTTTGATGGTTTTAGTTTTTATACCTGGGATTGGAACAACTTTAAATGGTGCAAAAAGATGGATTTTTATTATGGGAATATCTTTTCAGCCAGTAGCATTGCTTAATATCGGTTTTATTATTTACTGGGCAGCGTGGCTTTCTTTTATAAAAGAAAAAGTTAAAACTATTAAGTATGGGTTTTTACCACTGATTATCCTTTTTAGTATTGTTGGACTATCTTTATTGAGTCAGCCTGATACTGATTCTTTTGTGGTTATCTGTGTTACTGGGATTATAATGTATATTGTTTCTGGGGGTAAATTTAGATATGTAATGTTACTTGGTGTAATAGGAGCTTTTTGTCTTGCCGGTCTTGCTTTTACTAGACCCTATATAATGTCAAGAATAATGTCGTTTGCTAATCCTTCAGATTATTCTCTAACTTCTGGATATCAAGCACAACAATCACAAATTGCGGTAGGTTCTGGACAAATATTCGGTCGTGGTTTTGGACAAAGTATACAAAAATTTAAATTTTTACCAGAATCTATAAGTGATTCGATTTTTGCTGTTTTGGGTGAGGAGATGGGTTTTATTGGTTGTGTTTTTGTTGTCTGTTTGTTCCTATTTTTTATTTTTAGAGGTTTTAGAATATCGATAAGGTCACCAGATCTTTTTGGTGGACTTTTGGTACTAGGAATTGTTATACTTATAGCATCCCAGTCTTTTGTGAATATTGCTTCAGCTCTGGGTATAATACCTATTTCTGGCATTCCACTTGCTTTTTTTAGCCAAGGTGGAACTTCTATGTTTATGATGCTTGTTCAGCTGGGGATAGTTTTGAATGTTTCTCGGTATGTTAAGTAATAAGAAATTTTACAATAAAATTATTAGGATTAATTTAATTTATATAGGATGAAAATACTTTTAACAGGTGGTGGATCGGGTGGACATTTTTATCCACTTATAGCAGTGGCAGAAGAAATAAATAAAATAGTAAAAGAAGAAAGATTACTTCCTGTACAACTTTACTATATGTCTGATTCTCCTCATGATTCAAATATGCTTTTGGAAAATAATATTGAATTTATGAAAATTTCTGCGGGTAAATCAAGAAGGTATTTTTCTATATTGAATGTTTTTGATTTTTTTAAAACAGGTTCTGGAATAATGTCTGCTTTGATAAAGGTTTTTCGTTTATATCCAGATGTCATCTTCAGTAAGGGAGCGTACTCAAGTTTCCCTGTTTTAGTTGCGGCAAAACTTTTAAACATTCCTCTTTTTATACACGAATCTGATAGTTTTCCAGGTAGAACTAATCTTTGGGCTGGTAAATTTGCAAAAAGAATTGCAGTCTCATATCCAGAGGCGGCAAACTTTTTCGATTCATCTAAGGTGGCTTTTACGGGTAATCCAATAAGAAATAATATTGAGCTTCCACAAGTGAAAGGTAATGCTAAACAATTTTTAAATTTAAAAGAAGAAATACCTGTAATTCTTATTTTGGGTGGTTCTCTTGGTGCCCGTATAATAAATGAACAAATAATAAGTATTCTTCCTCAGTTAGTCGAAAAATATTATATTATTCATCAGGTTGGTAAAAATAATATAAAAGAAGTTGTCGGAGTTGCGAATGTTATATTGACTGATAATAAAAATAAAGATAGATACAGACCATATGATTATTTGGATAGTTTAAATATGAGTATGGCTTCTGGTGCGGCAGATTTGGTGGTATCAAGAGCTGGTTCAGCTATTTTTGAAATAGCAAACTGGGGAAAACCTAGTATTATTATACCAATAACAGATTCAAATGGAGATCATCAAAGAAAAAATGCTTATTATTACTCAAGAACTTCCGGTGGTGCTATAGTGATAGAAGAGTCTAATCTTTCACCAAACATACTATTGAGTGAGATAAATAGACTTTTAGACAATGAGGATTTATTAAAGAAAATGTCTGAAGGGGCAAAAGACTTTGTAAAAGCAGATGCCGCAAAACTTATAGCGAAAGAAATTCTTAATTTAGGTTTGAAACATGAGAAATAATTAATACTGAAATAATCCTAAACCAAATATCCCTATATAAAATATTAATTTTATCGGGTAAATAATTTGGTCGGACAAGTAAAAAAATGACAACAATTTTAGATGAAAAAGAAAGCCTAAACAGTAAAACTGTTGGCCAAAGAAAGATAATAGCTAGATTTCCACCAAGCCCAACAGGCTGGTTTCATATTGGTAACGCAAGGACTGCTTTGTTTAATTATTTTTTTGTAAAACAAAATAATGGTGAACTAAAATTTAGACTTGAGGATACAGATAAGGAAAGATCAAAAGATGAATATAGTCTTGATATTGTAGAAGGTTTAAAATGGCTTGGTATTGATATTGATTATAATCATCCTTATAAACAATCCGAACACGGCGAAACATACAGAAAATATATTGAAAAGATGATTGCGGAAGATAAAGCTTATATTTCAAAAGAAGAAGTTAAAGAAGAAGGACAGAGAGCAGAGGTTATAAGACTTAGAAATCCTGGAAAGAAAATTATTTTTGAAGACATGATAAGAGGAAATATTGAAGTCGATACAACAGAACTTGGTGATTTTGTTATTGCAAAAAGTATTAATGAACCAATTTATCATCTTGCTGTTGTTGTAGATGATTTTGAAATGGGTGTAAATCATGTTATTCGTGGTGAAGATGGTATATATAACACACCGAGACAAATTCTTATTCAGGAAGCAATTGGTGCTACAAGACCTATATATGCCCATATGCCTTTTATGTTAAATACCGACAGGTCTAAATTATCTAAAAGACAGCAAGGAGAATTAGTGTCATTGAAATATTATAAAAAAAAAGGTTTTTTGCCAGAAGCAATGCTAAATTATTTAGCTTTTTGTGGTTGGAATCCTGGAGATGAAACAGAGTTAATGTCTATGGATGAAATTATTAAAAAGTTTGATATTATGAAAGTTCAAAAAGCTGGAGCTATTTTTAATGTAGAAAAACTCCTCTGGTATAACAAAGAATACCTTAAAAAACTCCCCATAGAAAAAGTTGAAGAAGAAATAAAAAATAGATTACCAAAATCATCTGAATATGAAAACATCTCTTTAATCAAGAAAATAGCGTCAGTAGTCTTAGAAAGGATAAATGTTTGGTCTGATATAGATAAGATGGTTGTTGATGGTGAAATTCAATATTTCTTTACTGAACCAGAAGTTGATATGAATATGGTTATCTGGAAAAAAGGTGGAACCATTGAAGAAGCAAAAATTAACCTCAATTTGGTTTCTGAAATCTTAAAAGATATAAAAGATGAGGATTTTAATTTGGATATCATAAAAGACAGACTTATGAAGCTTGCTGAAGAAAAAGGGAAGGGGAATGTGCTTTGGCCACTCAGAGTTTCTCTTTCTGGAAAAGAAAAATCTCCAGATCCATTTACTTTAGTTTTTCTTTTGGGTAGGGAGGTTTCATTAAGAAGAATAGAATCTATAATATTTAAACTCTCAAAATAAAAAATGTTAAAGAAGGGGAGTAAAACAAAATATTTTATTGTTGCTACCCTATTTTTCTATATTATATTATGTAGTATATCTTTATCTCAGTCAATAGGTGAAATAAAAGACAAAATAGAACAGGCGACAGATAGTCAAAAACAATTAGAAAAAGAAATAGCTTCTTATGAAGCTCAACTGAAAACTATTAATGGTCAGGCAGATTCACTTGCCAATGCAATAAAAATTCTCGACACTACAATCAAGAAAAATTCTACGGACATTAAACTAACCCAGAACAATATTAAAAAGACAGAATTGGAAATAGATAAACTTTCTTTAAATATTGATAGAAGTGTTGATGTTATAGATCAAAATAGTAAAGTCATTGCTGAGATGATTAGTCAAACAAATAAAGCTGACACTTCAACTTTCATTGAAAATCTCCTTGTGTATGATGATTTTTCTCAATTTTTAAATGAGGTTGAATCGCTTTATAAAATACAAAATAAAATAAGAGAAAAGGTGGATGAAACTAAAGTTGCTAAAAAGGGATTGGAGATAGATAAGGACGATGCAATTATCGAAAGGAAAAAACTTTTAAGCTATAAGGCTGAGCTGGAAGATAAGAAAGTCATTTTAGAAATGAATAAGAAAGAAAAGAATCAGCTTTTGGTAAGCACAAAAAATCAAGAGTCTAATTATAAAAGTATGTTAGCTATTACAAAGGCTAAGCAAGAGGCTTTAGAAAAAGAAATAAGTAATTATGAATCACAGTTAAGTTCAATCGTTGATATTAAAAGTTTTCCAAGTCCTAAGAGAGGGATTTTGTCATGGCCTTTGTTTAATGTTTATATAACTCAAAAATTTGGTTATACTGACTTTTCAAAGACTGCTTATACTGGTGGTCAACATACAGGGGTTGATTTTGGAACCTCTATCGGAACAAATGTGAAGGCATCTCTTGATGGTATTGTTGAAGGTACTGGTAATACTGATGTGGCTTGTCCAGGTGCTTCTTTTGGTAATTGGATTCTTATAAAGCATAATAATGGACTTTCAACGCTGTATGGACACTTATCTTTAATTAAAGTAAAAAAAGGGGATAAAGTATCTACTGGTAGTCTAATAGGATATTCTGGTAATACAGGTTTTTCTACAGGACCACATTTACATTTTGGATTATATGCAACAGAAGGTGTATCTGTAGATGTTTATAAATTTAATTCTTGTTATGGAGCGAGTGTTAAGATGCCAGTTTTAACAAAGAAAGAAAGTCGTCTTGATCCACTTAAATACTTACCAACAATTTAATTTTATTTTGTAAGTGATATAATTGATAAAAGAATATTGAATGTGGAATGTAGAATATAAATAAATATTTAAATTAATAAGAATTAAAATGAATTATCTTAAAGAAGAAAAAAAAGGTTTTATAAAAACAATAATATTAATAATCGTTGCTCTAATAATTTTAGGATATTTTGGTTTCGATGTAGAAAATATAATTAAATCAGAAAGAGTTCAAAAAAATCTTAATTATGTGTGGGACATAGTTTCTAAAGTCTGGACACTTTATTTGGCAGCTCCTGTGATGTTTGTATGGGATAAATTCTTTGTTGGGGTTGTTTGGAAGACAATTGTATCTGTATTAAATTAATAAGAGTAATCTAGGTCATATTGTGTCTTTGCGAGTGACAGCGAAGCAATCCAGGTTAATTAAATTTTATAAAAACCCCTAAAAAGGGGTTTTTGCTAAAAATATGAAAAATGACATTTTAAGGTTTTTTAAGTAAAATTATTTTCATCTGATGGTGGAACAGTAGGGGAAAATATAATAAGTTTAAAGTTAAAAGTAAAAAGTTCATAAAGTATTATTTATTTACTTTATGAACTTTATAACTTTCAATTTTTTACTTATTCATGGGGGAAGTGCTTAATAGTTATCATAAGGCTTATTGTCGTATATAATGCGGGCAAAGATATATTGTGCGACATATATATAATATTAAAACCTCCTATTCCCTATAGATATAAGGGTAAAATAAAACCACCTGATTTTATTCAGGTAGTTTTATTTTCTTAGTATTAATTTATTTTGCTAGAGCTACTTGTACAGAATCTGTTATGGATTTCTCCGCTTGATTCCAACATGTAGATGAAGCTTTCCAAGGCTGCCCTCCCTCACGATTATAAAGGTACTCGGCATAGGCCATGTTACCTTCAAGGGTCTCTAGATCAAGTCCAAGCTTCTTTGCAGTGTCTGCATGATAAAATTCATTTATCTGCATTAGACCTACATCGCCCTTATTGACCTTACCTCTTAGGACACTACCATCTTTGGTTAAATGTCTGAAGCTTGATTCACATCTAGCTATCTCAACAAGTAATGGGTCATTCTTAAAGAATTCTCTTGCTTTAGCTTCTAATTCTTTACTTGTCGGTATATTTGTCGTTGTTGTTTCTTCTATCCTTACAGAAGCACCAGGAGCTGTTGTAGTAGATATATTATCTATTGCAGGAGCTGTGGGTGAACCATAAATTGATGTAAGAACAAAAACTGACGTTGTTATAATTTCAATCATATTAAAACCAGAGATGACTCTGATTCCTATATATACTAGCATACTTGGTTTTAAAAGTCAATGGTTTGACCACCATTTTAATATGTTGTCAAATATAAAATATGGCTCTGTAGAGCCATATTTTACTTGATTTTACTAGCATTCTATTGTATAAAAAAGATAGTGTAAAATCAAAAATAAGGGTAGAATTATGAAGGATGAGTAAAACCCGAAATTGAGATCTAAACAATCTCAATAAAAAGAGGAGGTAGAAGATGATTAAGGATTTTTGTGGTCTTTGTATTAAGTATTGGAGTCTTTTTCTTTCAGTGGTCTTTGAAAGGGCTGATGATGAGGATGAAGGAGACCCGATAACCCTTAAAAAGGTATTTGGTTTTTGGACAGTAGTTCTTTCGTTACTATTGTTGTTTGTGATTTTCTTCTTCGACAGCTTTGAGCATTGGGGGTTTGTTGCAAAACTTTTGAGGCTCATTGTTATTCTGACATTCGTTTCGCGTGTCATTTTGTTTGCTTTGATTTTCTTGAAAGATAGAAAAGATAAGCAGGATGAAATAAAACATGACGTGGTGGAGGAAATTGTGGTGGAGAAGAAAGTTGAACGATTAACCTCACTTAAGAAGGTGAAAGGTTGAATGATTGAAACCCGAGTGCCACTAGTGGCTCGGGTTTTGTTTTTGTAAAAATATCAAACTTAAAAAGATGGATCCCCCTCCTAAGGCGGGCAGGCTGTTTCTCAACAGGATGACACAGACAGCTTTATTTAAGTCCTATACACCCAGAAGCCGGGGTCAGTCCCCTAGCTTTTGCTTCCTCTATGGAGTTGAACCAAACTTTATTTTCTTCTTTAATTCTCACTACACCTGAGCACCAAGGGTAATAATATTTTGTACCCGATTTTGAGGCAACTACTGTTCCATTTTCTGAAGTACTTTCTTTACTTATTTTTGTACTTTCTAATACAGAAGCATACATTGATTCTTGGCTATTTAAAATAGAAATAGGAACCTTTTTCTTCTCAAAAGAAGAGAGTTTTCCTAAGCCAAAGGATGCAATACCAACCAAAAAGATCATTATAATAATAAAAAGGTCATCTTTGATTTTTAGACCTCTTTCTTCGCTATATATTTTATCCTTATTATTAACTAAAAAAGACTTGATTTTTTCTGTAAAATCTTTTATACTCATCATTACAAGTTAATTGTAACAAATCCCTGTTAAAAAGGATAATTTAAACATAATAATATGGCACACAAAAAAGCAGCTGGAGCATCAAAAAACGGTAGAGATTCGAATCCAAGATACCTTGGGGTTAAAATCAATGATGGTAAAGCAATCAAAATTGGTCAAATAATTCTAAGACAAAAAGGAAGAAATACTCTTGCTGGTAAGAATGTTGGAGTAGGAAAAGATCATACACTTTTTGCACTTAAGGATGGTAAGGTAAACTTTGCTACAAAAAGAAAGAATAATTTTGATTCAACAGTTACAAGAAGAAATATAGTAAGTATCGCTGAATAAATAACAAAAAAACTACCTTCTAGGTGGTTTTTTTGTTGTGTCATTGCGAGGTGAGTGTTGGGATGGGGCCCAACACGCAAGACTCATTGAGAGCTTTTGTAATCAAAAGATCCAATGAGTGGACAGTCTCTGTAAGAGAGTAATCTGACGCTGTGCCACGTGAATGTAATCATTTTTACGTGATCGCAATCCAGGTTAATTTGTTTTAATTTAATACAAACCTGGATTCCTGCCTACGCAGGAATGACAATACAAAAAACAAACCTGGATTGCTTCGCCCTGCTCGCAAAGATACTTAACAAAAGGGTTTTCGCTTTGCGAAAACCCTTTTGTGTTTATTATATTCAATATTCTACATTCTATATTCTCAAAAAAAATACCAAGGTCTCTCCTTTCCCCGATGATTACATCTCCTTAAGGAAAGACCTTGGTATTTTTTTATTTCTCCCCTATTATGTTTACTATAAGATTAAAAGTATTTCCACCAAAAGTTAATTCTACTTTATGTTCACCAATTTCTTTTATAGGTTTTTCTAGATTAAAAATATCTTCATCTAGTTTAAGTCCTGTCTGTTTTTTGAATTCTTCTATTATTTGATTTATATGAACCCCAGCAAAAAGGTGTCCTTTTTCATTTACTTTTCCTTTTATATTTAATCTTTTATCCTGTAACTTAGCTATTGCATCCTCAAGTGTCTTCTTGAAATTATCTTTTACTAGGCCAGACTGTTTTTTCTTTTCTTCAATCATCTTCATATAGTTACCAGTAGCAGGTACTGCTGATCCTGATGGAATAAGAGAATTTAATGCGAACCCATCCGCAACGTCTTTAACGTCATATTTTCTTCCTATTTTTTTAACATCTTTTATAAGTATTATTTTCATATTTTTTGTAATTTTAATTATTTGAAATTAATAATAATCTTTTAAATTCTAGCTTTAAATAAGATTAAAATATAGCTTGACAAAATCATAATAGCTTGATATTATTATATATAGAAAAACAGATGTTTGAGGTTTTGATAATCTCGTCTGTTTTGAAAACGTCTTATTAAGAGGTTTGTTATGGGAAAGAAAATGGTAGTGATTGGTGTCGTGTTTGTGGTCGGGAGTATTCTTTTGGCCGGACTCGATTCGTTATTGGGGATGAGCTACTCGTCTTTTTTTGTAGCTATCACTCATAAGCTTGCATATATGATTTGGGGAGTATCTCTTTTTATGTCGTGCAAGTATCTTAGTTCGTAAGTTTGGGTAGGTGTTTTTGGAAAGGAGAAAAATGAAAGTTAATTATTGGATTGCTTTCGGTATCGCAGCAGGTATGTTACTTGCTGGCGGTTTACCTAAAGTAGATGTCAATACGGTGTTGACAGTTCTTCCTTGGTAGGACATAAAATTATAAAACCACACGTCGCGAAGACGATGTGTTTTTACTTTATAAACTTTAAACTTTCACCTTTTAACTAGATAGAATTACTAGTAAGTAATTCTATCGCTTTCTCCATCTGTGGGTCTTTACCATCCTTTAAATCTTTTTCTGTGAATTTTACTTCATAATCTGGGGTAAGTCCTCCATCTGAGATAGATATTCCATTTGGTGTGAACCATCTAGCTATTGTAACCTTTAAAGATGTCTCCGGAGTGATTTTAATAACTTCTTGAACCGAACCTTTACCGAAAGTCTTTGTACCAACAAGTTTTGCTATTTTATATTCTTGCAATGCCCCCGCAAGTATTTCTGAGGCAGAAGCGGAACCTTCATCTACAAGAATAATCATTTTTAACTTATCATTAAATACATCATATCCTTTACTTCTGTAAACAGTTTCTTCCTTCCCTGCCCCAAAATTTTCTCTTACAATCGTTTTACCAAGTGGGAGGTACCAACTTGCCATACTTACTGCAGCCTCAAGATAGCCACCTGGGTTACCTCTTAGATCTAGAACGAGCCCTGTCTTTTTTGAGAGTATAAATTCTCTAATAGCTTCTTTGAATTTTTCAGGAGATGTAGCATAAAAATTATATAATTTTATTATGAAAATATCATCTTTTATCTCAGTATCTATTGTTGGAACATCTATAATTCCTCTAGTTATTTTTATTTCTATTGGTTCAGTATTTCCTTCTCTTGCAAATTTAATAGTTACAACAGTACCAGCTTTCCCTCTAATAAGCTTCACCGCTTTGTCTACAGATATTCCAGCCGCGCTTTCTCCATCTATAGATAAAATTATGTCACCTTTTTTTACGCCAGCATTATATGAGGGTGTACCTTTTAGAGGTGAAACCACGACAAGATTTTTATCTTTTATAGCAAGCTCCATTCCTACACCCTCAAAGTTGCCACTAATGTCTGTTTCAAAATTCTTACTTTCTTCTGGTGGCATAAAAACTGTATAAGGGTCACCATAAGAAGCTGTGAGTCCTTCTATTGCTCCCCAAAGTTTACCCTGGTCATCTATTTTTTTTGCATCTTTTTTTGTATATACGAACTTATCATCGAGAGTTTTCCATACAAGCCAAAAAGGTTCTAGATTGATTGTTGTAGAGGCATTGTTGTTTGCGCTTATTATATTTAGGCTTCTGTTGCTTGGGTTATTGCTTTTTCCTAGATAAAATCCAGCCAAAAGAGCAGTGATTAAAAGTACAGTAAAAATTGATACTACTTTGTAGTTTTTATAATAATTATTATTCATTCACACAATTATCTCAAAATAAAAGCTGTGGGTCAAACTTAGTTTAAAGTTTATAAAGTTCATAAAGTAAAAAGTAATATAATTAATACCTTACAAACTTTATGAACTTTCAACTTATACAGCTTGTTATCATTCAAATAAGATATATAATATAATACATATTATATGTGTAATGTTAGTTTCATTTTATTTAAAATTAAAAGATGATTAAAAAAAATACAAACAAATTAATAACTTGGGTTGATGTAGAAAATCCAACAACAGAAGAAATACGTTCTTTGATGGAAGAATTTAATTTAACTCCTAGCGTTGCAAGAGAGCTTCAATTGCCTACTTACAAACAAAAAATATCTTTTTATAATGATTATTTATATATGGTGATGCATTTCCCTGCTTTTAGACACTCACACAAAGGAGGTGAAGATCAAGAGATAGATTTTATTGTTGGAAAGAATTTTATAATAACAACTAGATATGAACAAATAGATGCTTTAGAGAAATTCTCTAAAGATTTTGAAGTAAATAATATTCTTGATAAAGGAATTATGGAAGATAATGCTGGTTATGTGCTTTATTATATTATCAAAGAGCTCTATAAAGCTATGTCAGACGAAATAGATAGTATTAAAGATAGTCTTAAGATTATTGAAGATAAAATATTTAAAGGTGAGGAGAAGGAAATGGTTACAGAAATATCTAAGACAAACCATAAACTTATAAATATTAATCGCACAATACTTTCACATAAGGAAGTTCTTGAATCTTTAGAAAAAACCGGGGAGAATATTTTTGGTAATAATTTTGTAGAGAATTTTTCTAAGATATTAAATGAATATTATAGAATAGAAAGTAATCTAAAAAGTGATATAGAATTGTTAAGTGGAATCAGAGGGACGAACGACTCTCTTCTTTCATCAAAACAAAACGGAACAATGAAGATTCTCACGATTATTACCTTTCTCGCCTTACCTTTTTCTGTAATAACAGGATTTTTTCAGATGAATACAAAAAATACTCCCCTTGTTGGATCAAATTATGATTGGCAAATAGTTGTTGTAACCGAGATAATAGTTGTTATACTACTTTTTATTTTGGTTAAGATTAAAAAGTGGATGTAAAAACATGATAGACAAATCTCTGTATTTATATAATACCCTCACAAGAAATAAAGATATTTTTAAACCTATAAAAGAGGGTGAAGTGGGTTTATATACTTGTGGACCAACAGTCTACAACTTTCCCCATATTGGTAATATGCGCACTTATATCTTTGAGGATCTTTTGAAGAGAGTTTTACAATACAATGGTTATAAGGTTAAACATATCATGAATATCACTGACGTAGGGCACCTTACAAATGACCAAGATATGGGTGAAGACAAGATAGAAAAGGAAGCAAAAAAGGAAGGTAAAACGGCTTGGGATATTGCAGAATTTTACACAGAAGCTTTTAAAAAAGATTTGGGTTATTTAAATATAATTTATCCAGACATATTTTGTAAGGCTACGGATAATATAAAAGAGCAAATAGATCTTATTCTAAAACTTGAAGAAAAAGGTTATACATACAAGACTAGTGATGGAATATATTTTGATACTTCAAAAGTTTCCGACTACACAAAACTTTCAGGACAAAAAATAGACCAACTCAGAGAAGGTGCCCGTGTAGAAATAAATAATGAAAAGAAAAATCCAACAGACTTTGCTCTTTGGAAATTTTCACCAAAAGATACTGTAAGACAAATGGAATGGCCAAGTCCATACGGTGTTGGTTTCCCTGGATGGCATATAGAATGTTCTGCTATGAGTATGAAGTATCTTGGCGAACAGTTTGATATTCATTGCGGAGGTATAGATCATGTAAATATTCATCATACAAATGAGATAGCTCAAACTGAATCTGCTACTGGTAAAAAACCATGGGTAAACTATTGGATACATGGAGCATTTTTAAATATTAAAGACGGAGAAAAGATGGCAAAGAGTAGCGGGAATTTTCTTACTGTAGAGAGTACTTTTGTTAATAAAAATATTAATCCCCTAGTTTATCGTTTCTCTACACTCAATACTCATTATAGGAAATCTATGGAGTGGAGTGAAGAAATAATGAATTCTGCTAAAAATGGACTCGAGAATCTTTATTCAAAAATAAGTAAACTTGGTAAAACAGTTGGAAAAGTAAATGAAGAGTGGAAAGAAAAGTTTACCTCTGCTATTAATGATGATTTGAATATTTCACAAGCTATTGGGATACTCAACGAAATGCTTAAGTCTGATATTTCAAATGAAGATAAGTTTGCTACGGCGTTAGATTTTGATAAAGTTTTTGGATTAAAGTTTGACTCTATTAAGGATGAAGTAAAAGTAGAAATTCCAGAAGAAGTTAAAAAACTTGTAGAAGAGAGAGAGGAAGCTAGAAAGGCTAAAGATTGGGCTAAATCTGACGAAATTAGGGCGAAAATAGCTACTTTGGGGTATGAAGTGAAGGATATGAAAGAGGGACCCAAAATAGTTATAAAGTAGAAAGTTCATAAAGTTTGTAAAGTATTAAAATGCAAAAAATTGACACTATAAATATATGATATATAGTTTATTTAGAATGTTTGTAAACAGTGGTAATAAGCCACAGAAAGAATAAGGTGAAAGATGTCAACAAAACCATTACCTTTTCATGAGTCAGTCGTACTTGCAATAAGAGATTGCCCTCATGGAAGCAGGTTTGAGATAGCTACATTATTAGAACTCATTAAAGGGACTATAATACCAAAAGGTCACGACAAAATCATCAAGGCTATTGATGATCACTATGATTTTCTTGAGAAAAAATTGTGTGAGGATGAAATTCGCGAAGTTAAAGAACACCTTCTTGCTCAGAAAAAAATGAGTGAACAGAAACCTTCTGCCAAAAGTTGAGCAAATAATGACCCACTTTCTCAATCCAGGAAACCCCTGTCGAGAGATGGTGGGTTTTCTTTTTATCAATATTCAACATTCACTATTTTATATTCTCCCCCAAGCTCTCCACAATTTAAACACAGATTATCCTTACTTTCATCATTGCAGTTTCTTTCTACACCATGATAAAATAGGCCAATGGTAACAGAAATGAGAAAAATAAATGTTCGTATTCCACCTCAAAATGTTGAGTCGGAAAGAGCCTTGCTTGGTTCTATAATGCTCCGTCCTGAAGCTCTTGTGGAAATAATGGACATACTTCGTCCTGAAGCTTTTTATTCTGAAAAACACAAAACTATTTTTGTGGGAATGACAGATCTTTATGAAAAAAGAGATCCTATAGATTTTCTTACTCTCTCTTCAAAACTTAAAGAAAAAGGTGAGCTTGAACGTATTGGTGGCATGAGTTATCTTACAGAAATTGTAAACACAGTTCCCTCTTCTTCAAATGCTGAACACTATGCTGCTATAGTTCAAAAGAAATTCACAATGCGTAGGCTTATAGAAGCCGCTGAAGGTATAGCTACCCTAGGATATGATGAAGAAAATGAAATCGAAGAAGTTTTAGATAAAGCTGAAAAAAGAATATATGATGTTACTAGTAAAAACCTTTCTGGAAAATATGTAGAGATGAAAGATGTTTTGGGTGAAGCAATGGATCGTTTAGATAGACTTCATAAAACCCAAGGTGAGCTCCGTGGAGTACCTAGCGGTTTCAAAGATCTTGATGCCAAGCTTTCTGGTTTTCAAAATTCTGACCTTATTATTCTAGCTGCTCGACCTTCCATGGGAAAAACTTCCTTTGCTCTTGATATTGCGAGAAACGCAGCTATAAGACATAGTATTCCTACCGCTATTTTTTCTCTTGAAATGAGCACACAACAGCTTGTAGATAGAATGCTTTCTGCTGAGTCTCGTGTTGACTCTTGGAAGCTTCGTACGGGTAAGCTTACTCTCGATACAGAGTTCGAACAGATTCGTGCATGTCTTGACCCTCTTTCAAAGGCACCTCTCTATATAGATGATCAAGCTGCAAACAATATTATTAAAATTCGTTCAATTGTACGAAGACTTAAGCATGAGAAAAAACTCGGGCTTGTGATCATAGATTATTTACAGCTCATGACACCTGTTCATAGTAAAGGTAATGATAACGTCGTTCAACAAATAACAGAGATTTCCCACTCACTTAAACAGCTTGCTAAAGAGTTTGATGTACCCGTCATTGCCCTTTCACAGCTTTCAAGAGCTGTTGAACAAAGAGGTGGAAGACCTAGACTTTCAGACTTGAGAGATTCTGGTTCTATTGAGCAGGATGCCGATGTTGTTATATTTATTCACAGAGAAATGAATGAAGAAGGTGGTGGAAGAAAACAAACAGCAGAAATACTTATAGAAAAGCACAGAAACGGTCCTACAGGTAAAGTTGAGTTATACTTTGATCAAGATAAGACTTCTTTCCTTTCGATAGATAAAGCAGACTTCGGGGACTTTTGATCCAGCAGGATCATGTCGCGTAGTGTCCATTGAAACGCGACATAAACTAATAGACAATTTCCTTTAATGCATTAAAACAAACCTGGATTACGACGCTTTGCTCGTAATGACAGAAAAGTGAGTTGTCTTTGCGAGGTAATCCGTCGCAAACCAGGTTAATTGTATAGAGATTAAATAAAATTAGATGAATTCCATAGATAAACTTATAAGAATATTTTCAGAATTTCCTGGAATAGGACCAAAGCAAGCGAGAAGGTTTGTCTACTTTCTTATTACAAGACATGAAGGTTATATTGAAGAATTTAAAAGAGAGATAACTGAGCTTAGGAATGAAATAGAAACTTGTATTGATTGTAAAAGATATTTTTCCAAAGGAACAAATAATAAAAATATTTGTAGTATTTGCGGTGACCCTACTCGTGATAATAGTCAGCTTATGATAGTAAGCAGAGATATAGATTTTGAGAACATTGAAAAAAGTCATTTCTTTAATGGTAAATATTTTATTCTTGGAGGTGTTGTACCAATACTTGATAAAAATCCAGAACAAAGGATTCGTCTAAAAGAACTTTTAAATCTTGTTGGTAGAATGTCAGAAAATGGATTGAAAGAAATAATAATGGGTCTTGATGCAAATTCTGAAGGTGAATATACAACCGAGATTATTAAAAATAATCTATCCCCTATTGTCACAAAATATAATATAAAAATATCAGAGCTTGGTCGTGGACTTTCTACAGGTACCGAGCTTGAATATTCTGATTCGGAGACTATTAAGAATGCATTGAAGAATAGGAGCTAGTCTGTCGCGGACAAGACGCGGAAAAATACAAAAAAAGATTCAGGATTTATGAATATTGCAAAAATCTTTAATAAATAAAGTTTAAAATCATGTTTTAGGTACACACATTTGTCACCTACAATCCTACCATTTCATGCTGATACTTACGGCTATTGTGATGGTGGATATTGGTATGAATAATATGTCAGTGGTGGCGGTGACCTTTAATTTGTAGAGATGATTTGTTTGTGACCCCGAAGTTCGCCATGGCGAACTTCGGGGTTTTAATTTTTCTTAAATCTTGCCTGCCCGACTGAACAACAAAAATATTCAGTCGTTCAGGCGGGAATCTTAAATCATGAATCTACCTTTTTCTTTTTACCACCTTCTTTATAAACTCCATGAAAAGTTTGATATATAGTTTTATCCTTGCTATGATAAAAAAAGAGGTTCTAAACAAGCAAAGAAAGGTGGAGGGTTCATGCCAAACATTGTGATGGTTGGAATAGATGATGAACAGTTTAGAGGAAGGATTCGACAAATTTTGCTCTCTATGGATGATGAAGGTGTTTCAACCGACTCAAGGATTACTAAAAATGTGGGTAGTTCATGTAACGAAATCGTTAATGATGAAAAAACTCACTACCTCATTGTTCGGGATACAAACAAGACTAGAGGTGCAAGAATTGCTGTAATACTTTCAGGAAAGCTTAAAATCTATGTAGAAATGGAGGTGCTTGCGGGTTCTTATCCTTGTGTTAAATGATTGAATCTTTTAAAAAGGGTCGCGTGTGTACACGCGACCCTTTTATAATTTATTTTTCTTAAATCCTGAATCTTGAATCATAAATCTACCCCTTCCTCTTTACCCGTTAAAGTTTTTGCCGACGTATCTGCTTTAGGTAGATACCGAAAAAATCAAAACTTTGATTTTTTTCATCGGTAAAAATTTTCTCGGGTGAACTGCCTACTTTATAAACTCTTTAGAAATAGGATTGACTTTTAAAGTATTGTTTACTATTCTTTAGAAAGAAAATAGTGTGATAAAAACAAAAAGGAGTTGAAATGCAAATCCTGCACACAACCAGAGAAGGTGTTATCGTTGAATTGGATGAAAGTAACGGGAGGATTACTGTTTATAGTAGTAGTGGAAAACTTAATGTTGTTGTTCCACATAGTAGAGAGATTATTGTTAATGGATATAAAGAAAGAGAGATTGTTTTTAAAGAGAATATTTTACACGGTTCTAAAGTTGAGGTTGGAACAAAAGATCCTTCAATTGGGGTTGAAATTAGGTTTTGCGGATAAAAATAAGTCCATAAGTAGAAAAGTTCGCTTTTTACTAGTGGACTTTTCTTTTGTTTGCCTCCTTTATAAACTCTGTAAAAAGTGGGTGAGGTGCAAGAGGTCTTGCGAGGAATTCTGGGTGGAATTGTGTACCTAGGAAAAAAGGATGAATTTTTTTAGGAAGCTCGGCTATTTCCATAAGTATTCCATTTGGTGATTTACCTGAAAATACCAAACCTGCATCTGTTATTTTTTTAATAAACTCTGGGTTAACTTCATATCGGTGTCTGTGTCTTTCTTGTATTATTTCTTTACCATAAGCCTTATAAGCTAAGGTATCTTTTTCTATATGTGCACTATAAGAACCAAGTCTCATACTTCCACCGTAGTTACATTCTTCAAGCTTTTTCTTTTGATCTGGCATTATATCTATCACAAGAGAGCTTGAACTTTTATCTATTTCTGCAGTATTTGCATCTTTAAGTTTTAGTACATTTCTTGCATATTCAATAACCATAAGTTGCATACCATAACAAAGTCCAAAGTATGGTATTTTGTGTTCTCTTGCATATTTAATTACAGCAAGCTTCCCTTCTATACCAGATTCTCCAAAACCACCAGGGACGATTATTCCTCCAAATTTATCTAATTCTTTAAACTTTTTTGCCAAGGACGGTCCTCGACAAGTCTCAAAGTCTCTTGAATTTATAGTGTGGATTTTTGCTTTTATACCAAGTTTATAAGCTGAATATTTGATAGCTTCAAGAACAGAAACATAAGCATCAGTAAGAACAAAATCACCTGTATTAAAATATTTTCCAACAATAGCGATGTCTACAGTACCTTTTGTATTTTTTACACTATTTGCAAATTTAATCCACTCACCTATTCCTGTTCCATTTTTCTTCTCTCTTAGATGAAGTATTTTTAAAAGTATCTTGCTTATATTATCTTTTTCAAAATTTATTGGAACGTCAAAAACACTTTCAATATCTGGAGCTGAGATTATGTGCTCAACAGGTAAACTACAAGAAATAGCAATCTTTTCTTTTCTTCTATGATCCATAGGTACTTCGCTTCGAGCAATAATAATATCTGCATTTACTCCATAAGAATTTAGCTGACGAAGAGCATTTTGAGTTGGTTTTGATTTCATTTCGCCTAGCGCATGAGGCACTGGCATATAGCTCACCATTACAAAAGCAACATCATTTGGGTATCTGACTTTCATTACTCGAGCAGCCTCTATAAACATTATATTTTGATAGTCACCTATTGTGCCACCTATTTCAACTACTGTTATGTCTGACTTGTTTACTTTTGCCGATTTTTCGAATCTGTTGATTATTTCATCTCGAATATGAGGAATTGCTTCTACGCATTTTCCACCGTATTTAAGAGCTCTCTCTGCCTCTATGACGTGTTTATAGACCATACCTGATGTTATATAGTCATTACCAGTTAAGTCTCTATTTAGGAACCTTTCGTAGTTTCCCATGTCCTGATCTGTTTCAAGTCCTGAGTTGAGGACAAACACTTCCCCATGCTCTATTGGGTTCATAGTACCAGCATCTACATTCAAATATGGGTCAACTTTTAAAAGGTTTACAGGGAAACCCTTAGCTTGTAAAAGAGCACCAATAGATGATGTGGCAATACCTTTTCCCACACCGGACATTACCCCCCCAACAACAAAAATATATTTATGGGTTTTGTTTTTCATAGTTATATTTTAACAAATTAATTAATAAATAAAACAATTATTAAAAATTAAAAAACGCACCTTCGGGGTGCGTCTTTCATCTTTATTTTATAGAGTCAATTTTTACTTTGAAGTATGGCTGTCTGTGTCCGTTTTTCTTGAAGTATCTACTTTTCTGTTTGTAGTGGATGACTGTGACTGTCGGTAGTTTTCCTATTTCTTCTATTGTTGCCTCTACTTTAGCACCGTTTATAAAAGGTGTACCGATAGTTGTATCCTTACCATTATCTACTAGTAAAACATTTTCAAAAGCAACTTTGTCGCCTTCTTTATAGTCTCCTAAAAGCTTTTCTATTTTAATAGAGTCACCCTTAGAAACTTTATATTGTTTACCTCCTGTTTTTATTACTGCAAATTCCATAGGATGTATATTACACGATTTTTCAAAAAACGCAATACTTGTTATAAGATCAATATTATAATCAAAATAGCGAGTATTAATCTATAGTAAATAAAGACTTTGAGGGAGTACTTTTTAAGAAAATTCATTAAAAATTTTATTGCAAACAATCCGACTATGAATGCAGTTAAAGCACCTACTAGTAAGGTTATCCAGTCACTAGATAACTGACCTGATAACCATATTTCATAGACTTTTTTTAATCCAGCACCAAGTATAATTGGTATAGAAAGTAAAAAACTAAACCTAGCCGCGTTTCCTCTGTCTAGTCCAGAAAATAGTCCTCCTGATATTGTTGCACCCGATCTAGAGAAACCTGGCACTAAAGCAAGGCATTGGAAGAGTCCAATGTAAAAACCTTTTTTAATTGTTAAATCTTCGTTTTGTGTTGAAAATTTTTCTGCAAGATACATTACTAAACTTCCTACTATTAGAACAAAGGCAACTAATAATGAACTTCTAAAAATGGTCTCCATGTATTTTTCTAAAAATATTCCAGCTATTATTGCTGGTACGGTTCCTATTATTATTGCAAGAATAATCGTCTTGTCTTCTTCATCAGTCTTTTTTTTAGTAATAAGATTTAAAAAAGATCTGATTAATTTAAATATGTCTTTCCAAAAATAAACTATTATAGCAAGAGCTGTTGCTAGTTGTAATATTGCATCAAAAGATAGGTCTGAACTCGTGTGCCAACCTAAAATATCTCTAAATATAATAAGATGTCCAGAGGAAGATATAGGTAAAAACTCTGTTAAACCTTGAACAATTCCTAAAATTATTGAGTCAAAAATATTCATCCCGTTAGAGATAGGAAATGTTTGTAAATTTTATCACAAACTAAATATTCCCATCAAATTTTATTTTTATCGACTTGTTTTTCTATTAAACATTTCCGTTATTAATAAACAGTATTTTGTTAATAATCAATATAATTTAACATTTTAATCTATTTTTAGAAAACCAACCATATTATCTCTGACGGGATTCATTGCTTTTAATTAAACTGACATGATATAATATACCCTATTATTAATAATTAATAAACAAATTATGCAAGAACAAAAGAATAATTTATATATTCCAGGTGCAATAATCTTAGCTGGATTTTTGATTGCTGGTGGTATATACATGACAAATAATAAAGGTGGTGTAGCCAATGTAGACAATGGTGGCGATGGTGCTAAAAAAACAGAGATAACTATTAAACCTGTGGGTAAGGATGATAATGTTTTAGGTAGCGTAAGTGCACCTATAACAATAGTTGAATTTAGTGATACTGAGTGTCCTTTTTGTAAAAGATTTCATACAACCATGCATAGTATAGTAGATACTTATGGTAAGGATGGAAAGGTTGCTTGGGTATACAGACATTTCCCTCTTGATTCATTACACCAGAAAACAAGAAAAGAGGCAGAAGCTGTAGAATGTGCCGGTGACCTTGGTGGAGGTGAGGCTTATTGGAAAGTTTTGGATTCAATTTATACAAATACAACTTCAAATGATGGTCTTGATGTAAAAAGACTTCCAGAATTTGCAAAAACAGCAGGACTTGATGTAACAAAGTTTAATGAATGTTTATCAAGTGGAAAAATGGCAGGTGTTGTAGAAGCTGAATATCAAGACGGTTTGAAATCTGGTGTTCATGGTACACCATACAGTGTAATGATGTTGAGCAAAGCACTTAAATCTAGTGCAGAGAAGGAAATAAATGATTTTGTACAAAGTAAGGGTTTACAACAAAACGTTACTGTTCTTGATAAAAAAATAGTTCTTAATGGAGCTTTACCGGTTGAAATAATCAAACCTATTATAGATATAGTATTGAAATAAATTTAAAAAGGTAGTGTTTATTTAAAAAATAACCCCATATTGGGGTTATTTTTTAAATAATAAAAAGTTTCTAATGTCTTTTAAGTAATTTATTTATTTATTATATTTTATCTTCAAGTATGTCCTCTTCGAATTGCTGAATCCCCTTTAAATCTTTAGAATATTTGCTTATATCTGGAAAATCTAGATTTATAATTTTTTTGTATATTTTTCCTAGTAGTTTTAATAATCTTTCTAGTTTATTTTTATCTAAAATCAATTCTAAATCTATAATTTTATCATCAGCTTTTCTCGGTTCAACAAATTCGAGTACTCCCTTTTTAACTTCTTTTTTACCACCAAATTCTCGAGAATTTTCCACAAGTATTTTATAGAAAATAAGTTGTCTTTCATATTCATAGATTTTTGTCTTTTCGTAGTCATCTTTACCAGACCATTCGCTTACAACTTTACCTGTTTTATAGTCATGAACTTCAATTGTGTTTTGATCAATATTTACAATTCTATCTATTTTACCTGAGAGTTGAGCTTCTTCTACCACAACACCCTGATCTTTAAAATTAAATTCAACTATGTCTTCTTTACTAAAACTTCCCTTCTTTTCATTTAAAAATAAATTTAAGGCTTCAACTCCTCTTTCTCTATATTCTTCAAAGTCTTTTTGAGACATTCTTTCTCTCTTCAAAAAAATAGTAAACCATTCTAGTGCCTCATCTTTCTTAGTTTTGTTGTTTTTCTTTAATTCTAGGACTATTTTTTCTAGAGTAGAGTGTATTGCAGAACCGTAAGAACCAGAGGGTGTCTTTGCTTGAGGAAACCTAAGTAGGTTTTGTTCTAAAAAGAATTGTGGGCCACCCTTTTTAACATTTAGGAAATTGTTTAAATGAGTTACTGGCATTTTGTAATCATCAAGAAGTGTTTTTAAAAGATCTTTTTCAGAACCCAAAAATGGTGGTGTGTGATAATCAAGCCATGATGCAGTAAGAACCTCGTGTGTTTCTGGTATTGTTTCGTATGGATCAAAAGTTTCGCCCAAATAAATATTTTTTAACGCTTCATTTTTTAGTATTTCTTCTTCGTCGTTTTGCGTGACTAAAAATCTTAGTTTTTGAGAATCTTTTCCATCTTCTTTTGTTTGATAAGAAGTCATATAAAGAAATCTTTTTGCACGAGTTATTGCTACATAAAACAATCTTAATTGATCGTCTTCTGTGTCACCAGCCGGTTCTATTGGTAGGTTTGCAGGCAAACTTATCTTTGAAGGCATTTTTCTACCCGCCCATATGTCATCTTGGCAAGAAAGTACAAAAACAGTCTCAAATTCAAGACCTTTTGCTTTATGTGCCGTTAGTAAATTTACTGCCCCAGAAAGTTTTGAGAAAGGACTCTGATCATTTAGTGAAATATCATTTTTTTCGTGTAAATCAACAAATTCTACCAAGTCTTTTGAAGTTAATATTTCCCCATTTTTGTACTCTCTAAGGGCGTTAATAAAAACCCTAAGACTAGACAAGAAGGATAGGTATTCTGCTCTCGAGTGTTCAAATTTTTCTTTGCTAAAATAATATTCTTTAAAGGGACTTACAAAATTATTAATATTTTTTCCGCATTTATCCGCGTCTAGTCCGCGATAGTCTGCGTCTTCCCCGTCTTCATTTTCTTGTGATACGGGTAAATGTGCACCAACCATTTCATCTAAAATTTGTTCAAGAGGTAAACTTTGTGATTCAACACCAAGCTTAATAAGAAACTTTGCAATATTTACGATTTCTTTTTCAGACTCAAGCATCACTTCAAGCCATGTTTCTCCAAAACAGTTTGGGTTAGTTGGGTCACCACGTCTTGCTGCTAGAGAAATTTTCCATATTATTTCTCTGTCGATATTCCAGAAAGGAAAACTTAATATTTTTGGTAGATATTCGTCTGCTTCGTCTTTATTTTTATCAGATAGAGATACTAAAAATCTAGATATTATAATAAGTTGCGCGATATGTGGTTCTTTAAAGACATTTTGTTCTCTCTCATATCTTATAGGTACTTTTACAGACTGAAAATAAGGAACTATTTTTTCTAGTTGGGAATGTTTTCTTGCTATGACAGCAATCTCTTCTGGTTTTTGACCATTATCGATAAGTTTTTTAATTTCTCTTGAAATATAATGATATTCGTGGGCAATAGTTTGAAATTCTTTTCTTTTAATAATTCCTTTTGATATTTTTTCATTTGAAGCAATGAGTTTTTTCTCAATTTCTGGTAAAAGCTTTTCTAGACGTTCTTCTCCTTTTTTAATTATGTGTGAGGCTATATCTAGAATATCTTGGGTTGAGCGGTAGTTTTCTGTCATTGTTACTATTTGCACATCTTTAAAAGTATTTTTGAAATTCAAAATATTAGAAAGTTCAGCTCCTTGGAATTTGTAAACGGCTTGATCATCATCACCTACTGCCATAATATTTGGTTTTCCTTCATTTACTTCTGCATCGGCAATAATCCTGAGTATTCTCATTTGGGCTTCATTTGTGTCTTGGAATTCATCTACGAGGATATACTGATACTGCTCTTGGATTTCATATTTTAATGCAGGGTTATTTTCTAAAACCCTTAGGCAGTCAAGTATCATGTCATCAAAATCATAGTAACTTCTCTCATGCATTGTCTTTCTGTATTGTGAATAAATATCATATACAGCGTAAAGTTTTTCTACGTTTATGTAGTCTTTAAAAATATTTTCACCATCATCATTTTTCTTAATCCATTTTGCTTTCCATGCTGTTATTGGGGTTGTTTTTTCTGCTTCTATTGCCTCTGTATAGGATTTATTTAATGATGTATATATAGAAAAAGCTAGATTATGAAAATATGGAGATTTAAAAGTTTTTTCGGACTGCTCCGCTATTTTGGATAGTTTAATAAGAGACTTTTCTACTTTGGAAGTAATTTCTTTACTAACTCTTTCTTCAAAAGTTGACTGTATGATTTCATTTATTTCTGGAAGTAATTCTTCGTTGTGTTTAAGTATTTTATTGAGTTCATCCGGTTCAATACCAGCTTTTTTAAAATTACCGATTATTCTAAGGGTGTCTCTTAAATATACAAAACCTTCTTCCGGGTGCAAAACTTTTAGAGGATTTTTGGCTGATAAATTTTCAAATATTTCTTGAAGTATTTGAATCTGAGTAAGTTCATCGGCCGGAGAGTAAAAAGCCCCATCATAAAAATATTCTGGATATTTTTGTATTATTTGAACGCAAAAATTATGAAAAGTATGAATAGCTACACGGTATGCTTCAGAACCTATAAGTCCTGCGAGACGATTTCTCATGTTTATAGTCGCTGATTCTGTAAAAGTAAGACACAGGATGTTTGATGGCAAAATTTGTGTTTCCTTTAATATTTTTCCAACCCTTAAACTTAATATTTCTGTTTTTCCTGACCCCGGGCCAGCAACCACAAGAAGCGGGCCTTCTATAGTATCTACAGCCCTTTTTTGATTTTTATTGAGTTCTTTGTATCTTTGTTCGAAGTTCATAATTACTTAATATGATAACACTTATATAATTAATTAAAAATAGAAAAACGTCACTCGCGTGACGTTTTTAAAAATATTCAGGTATCGTAATCGAAGTCATAATGATTAGGTTCTTTACCCTCTTTTATAACCAACACAGGAACAAATCCATCAATAGTCAAAATAATTATATCTTTATTGCGTACGATCAATTCTTCAAATAAATCTTCAACTACAATTTTGAGTTCTTGTCCCGGACTAAGCCTGATGGCTTTTTTCTCTATGAAGTCGTATTTTCTTCTGAGAAAAAACATCCTTTCTTTTGTGTTGTTTGTTACGGTGATAACTTTTTTCTTTTTCTTTTTCCACCAGATGATCAAAAGACGAAACAAGTTTTCACAAGACCATTTCATGATAACCCCCTTTGAACAGTTTGAACTCCTTCATTAATATACATCAAAGTAAAAATACTTCAAATAATATTTTTAAATAAAGCTTTCCGCATCTATATTTTCAGGATAGTATTTTAATTCTGTTTTTTGAGATTTGATTTTGTCTATTATTTTCCAAGAAAGAATTGTTTTATCTACTGTTGGAAAGTTTATTTTCTTTTCAGCTAAAAATTCAGAAATTAATACTTCATAAGAGTTTTTTTCATTATTTATAATTGTCTTTTCTCCATCAATCTCTATAAAAGAAATCTTTTTATTAAATTTTTTACCAGTAATAAATTCTATTTCTTTTGTCTTTGTTTTTAATAATATTTTTACAAAAGTTTCTGTTTTTGAGTCTTTGCCAAGTTCTTTTATATACCCGATGTCTTTACCGTTACCGTACTGGGATTTTTCAAATGAAATTATTTCAAAGTTTTCAAACTCTTCTTCTGGGTTATCAATGAGTTTAAAGACAATATTTAAGAAATGGTTTTGTACCATATCTTTAAGTGCTCCGACATCATCATAATAGCCAACTCTATTTTCTAAACCTACATTTTCTAAAGAAACTATTTTAATTTTTTTAAAATTAGTCTTTTTTAATTTAAGTATTTCATCTTTAAAAACATAATGATCTGATATAAAAACATCTTCTACTAGATTTACTTTTTCTATCACCTTTTTTAAATTTTCTGCTGATTCAAGATCACCGCCAAAAGGTTTTTCTATTAGTATTTTTACTTTAAAACCACTTTTTTTTAATTTACCAACATATTCCAATATTATTTCTATGTTTTGTGGTGGCATTGCAGAATAAAAGAAATTTGTGTTTTCTTTGTCTAGTTCCTCTATACACTTTTCACAAACGATTTCGTCTTTGAAATCTATTTTATTGTATTCTGGTTTTTTATTTAAATGATTAAAGCACATACCACTTTCACAAATAAAAGCGTTGTATGATTCATCAATAAAATCTCTTCTACCCAAAGCAATAATTTCTAAATCTGGCATAAAAATATTGGATAAGGCAGGAACAACCTTCCTTTTAACTAGATCTCCAGTAGATCCAAAAATAAAGAATTTCATATAAATATATTAACACAAAAGCACCGTATTAGGGTGCTTTTGTGTATTTAAGTCTATTTAATTATAATTTATCCTTTATAATCAAAATTATTCAATGGAATAGTATTTTTTACAGGAGTTTTAATCGTTGTGGTTGAAGTCGGTCTTATAATACCATCTTCATCGTTTATGTCTTCTGTCGTTGTTGCGTTATTTTCTAGATTATTAGCTACTTCTGAATTATCTCCCCAATACATAAAACCTAAAAATAAAGCTATTACAACTACAACACCTACTATCCAATAAATCATTGTTTTATTATTTAATCCATTATCCATATATTTTATATATTAATTATTCTGGTAAAAAACTCAATTAAATTCCTATATATCTATTATACCATATTATAGTTTTAGAGTAAATGTTATTATTAACAGTTAAATTTATCAATAAAATCAGCTCTTTTTTCACATATATCTATTGGATACTCACCAGAAAAACAAGAGGTGCAAAATTTATCTTTAGATATGTTTGTTGCCTCTATCATTCCATCAAAAGAAAGAAAGTTTAGTGATGTGCATCCTAAATAATCTCTCATCTCTTCAATAGTTTTTCCATCTGCAAGTAAATGTCTCTGAATAGGAAGGTCTATACCATAAAAGTCAGGGAATTTTACTGGTGGTGAACTAACTAAAAAATGAACCTCTTTTGCACCAGATTCAAAAAGCATTTTCACAAGTTGTTTTGATGTTGTTCCTCTAACAATTGAGTCATCTACAATGATAATTCTTTTATTTTCTATTTCTTCCTTGAGTGGAGCAAGTTTTAATTTTACCCCCTGTTCCCGTATGTGTTGCTCTGGTTCAATAAAAGTTCTGTGAATGTATCTACTTTTAATTAATCCCATTTCAAAAGGTATACCAGATGCATTAGAATAACCAATTGCAACTGGTATAGCTGTTTCTGGTACAGGGATTATTACATCAGCATCTATTTTGTATTCTTTTGCAAGCCTTATACCAAATCTTTTCCTTACTTCATAAACTGATTCTCCTAGAAGATTACTGTCTGGTCGAGAAAAATAAACAAACTCAAAAATATCTAACTTTTGAGTACCTTTCATTATTTGCTTAATTCTTAAACCATTTTCATCTACAATAACCATTTCTCCTGGTTCAACATCTCTTATGTAAGTAGCTCCTATTGGATGAAAGGCACAAGTCTCTGAAGCAAAGACATATCCACCATTTAATTTTGCAATAGAAAGTGGTCGTATTCCAAAACTATCTCTTATTGCAATAATTTTATCCTTATTCATTATTAAAATAGAGAATGAACCAATAAGTAAGGGAAAAATTTCTTCTACCGCCTTTTCGATTTCTTTTCCCTCTTTTATTAAGGTATAAAGTAACTCTGTAATTATTTTTGAGTCTGAAACATTTGTAAGAATAACTCCTTTGTTTTTTAATAACTCAACGAGTTTAATTACACTTGGTATATTTCCATTATGAACCAAAGTAATACTATTGTCAGATACTTCAATAGGTTGAGCATGTTCTCTGCCTGTACCAGAAGAAGTTGAATATCTATTGTGACCTATTGCTATGTGTCCTTTTAAACTCTTGATTATATCTTCATTAAAAACTTGAGAAACTAAACCATTATTTTTATGACAAAATATTTGATTACCATCAGTGGATGATATACCTGAGCTTTCTTGTCCTCTGTGTTGTAGTGCGTATAGTCCGAAAAATGTTAGACGGCTTACATCAAGGTCTTTACCATAGATTCCAAAGACTCCACATTTTTCTCCTATTTTTTCCATAGAACTCATTATAGCAAATTTATATGTAAGATGATAATTGTATGTTTTGTTTACACCTACTCAAAAGGATTCTCCTTGTGTATCTAGTTGGGTAATTGGTTTGCGTCCCCCCAATAGGACCCTACTAAAACGGGCAAGTAGTTGGGTGACGTATTTTTGAAAAAATAAAACCGCGCCTGCAACATATGCTAAACGCGGTCTTTAAAATTACTTTTGTTTGATTTGATCGATGATAACTTTTACAGCATCGACTTTTGTACAGTCGGTACCTAAGAATACACCCTTGTTACCCAGTTCTTTTAGTAAGATTGATGTGTAATCAGGCAGAATCGACATTGGGTAAACTAACCCATGAAAGCCTTCTGTCTCTGCAATTTCCTTTGCAAGAGGAAGTGTTTCTGGTTCTTTAGGAAAAGGAGTGCCTATTTTTATTGGAGTAAGGCTCCCATCAAGAAGAACATGAGTAATATTGTCTTTGTTTGCCCTAAAAAGAGACAGGGCATCTTCAATATTGTGAGCAATAATGAAGCTCGCTCCATTTGCTCGTAACATCGAGGATAACAACCGACTCATCATTGGATCGTCTTCAACGACAAACACCAATTTTTCCTTCATAATCTTAAACCTTTCAAAATAAAGAGACGAAAAGCCTCTTAATCCACTTTGAATACTATCATAATTTAGTCAGTATGTCAACACATATCAGTGCTATTAAAAATAATGTATAATATTTCATATATGAACATTAATTTTTTTCAAAAAATAAGAAATTGGTTTGGTGGTATTTCACTGGCTCATTGGTTTTACACTTCATTGTTTATTATACTGATTGTTAGTTTTTCTCTCAGTGGTTGGTATATAGATAAACAGTTTAAAGAAATATCTAATAGTATAGACTCATCTTCTCTAAGAATACTGGCTTTAGAAAATAGTTTATCTTCGACTACAAATAATCTTTCAAACCTTTCAATAACTCTTGATCAGGAAAAACAAAATCTTGAAAATAAGATTGGTGATTATCGAGACGAAGTGAATGATATTACTGGTACAGTAAGTGATCTTGAAAAATTGAGTCAGATTGATCCAGAGCTTTTGCAAAAATATTCTAAAGTTTTTTTCTTAAATGAACATTACTCCCCTGCTCGTCTTACAGAAATACCCTCTGAATATAAATATAGTAATTTAAAGGCATTACAAATAGGTACAGAGACATGGCCTCATCTTGAGAAAATGATTGATGATGCAAAAGATGATAAGGTAGAAATTTTTGTTTCGTCAGCTTTTCGTTCTTTTGATGAACAGACTGCTTTAAAAACAAATTATTCTGTAACTTATGGTATAGGGACAGCAAACCAGTTTTCTGCAGATCAAGGATATTCAGAACACCAGCTTGGTACAACAGTTGACCTTACAACCACAGGCTTAAACGGAGGACTTGATGGATTTGATAAAACCGAGGCATACAAATGGCTTAATTTAAACGCTTACAAATACGGTTTTGTACTTTCATATCCAAACAACAATACTTATTATGTATATGAACCTTGGCATTGGCGTTTTGTTGGTATAAAGCTTGCCAAGTATCTCCATAGTCAAAATAAAAATTTTTATGATTTAGATCAAAGGAAGATTGATGAATATTTAATTAATTTATTCTAGTAAAAATTTAGAAAAAAATAAAACCCCATACTACCCGAAAAAGTAGTATGGGGTTTTGAAAGATTTCTAACAAAACAGCGCTTAAGGTCTGGTTGTGATTTGTTCTTTGTTACTGGGGCTCTTTTTGTTGGAGAGTACAACTCCCAATATCATAGTTGAAACCACAACCACGGTGAGAATCAGGTAAACTCCTTTGATGGTAACTCCCCCATTTTCAAAGATTTTCATCTTTTTACCTTTCTTGTTCTAAGGAACGTATTAGTAGGAATCCTTACCCCTACTTACTCACTGATTATTAAAGCATAATTTAGATTAGATATCAAATATTATAAAATCGGTTGTCCCAACATTTGCCAATTTTTGATTGCCTCGAAAGGATGTATAAACATGATTATATTTAGTGTTAGATTGTCCCGAACAAAATATGCACAACCCAATTCCATTACTACTATAAGTAGTACACATATCCAAACTTTTGTACGTGAAGCAAAAATGAAAGCTAAAGACATCCAAACAATATCACTGAGTGAATTTAGTATACTGTCACCAACATATCCTTGGGCTATAGTCGCCTCTCTATACCTGTTGATTATTAAGGGGGAGTTTTCAAGAATTTCCCAGGTAGATTCAATAATGACTGCCAATATAAATCTATATTTTACTGGTATTTTTCTAGTTACTAACCAAAGAAAGCCATAGAAGATTAAACCGTGAGCTATGTGCGAAAAAGTATATGGGTCGGCAATACGTTGAGAATTTTCACTACTCCAAATATTTCCATCCCATAAAGCTATTTTTCCATCAGGTCCAAAAGGCGATCTACCAAAAATAAATTCAGTGATACCAACAATTAAAAGAATTATAAAAGTTGAAAATATTATAACTCTATATTTTTTAAAAAAATTCATATGTAATATTATATCAATTTTAAATAATTATAAAAAATCTACCAACAACTGGTAGATTTTTATAATCAGTCTTATTTAGCTAGCTTTTGATTTTCTACTAGCTTTTTGTGCAGCCTGAGAAGCTGCTAAGGCTTCTTGTTGAGCTAGTTTGTCGGCAGCTAGCTTTGCATCAGCTTGTTGTTGAACTAATGTTGCTATTTCAGCTTGTTTGATGGCGATAGCTTTTTGTTGTGCATCATATATTACCTGTTGTTGAAGTGATGCATATTCTTCTTGTTGTATTCTTAACTGATCTTTTTTTAATTTATCATTTTCCGAAACGATTTTTAGTCTTAATTGTTCTTTAAGTTGATCTGCCAGAATTTGTTTTTCTTTTAAATTTTTTTCCTCAGCTATTTTGGTTGCAATATTTTCAGCTATAACTTTTTTATTATAGAAAAATGAACCACTCAAAAGCATTAGTGTTATTAGAGAAAATACAATTATTATGTTAATAAGATCTTTTTTCATTTAAATATAGACATCCTTTTAATCTATTTTTTGCCACATATCAGTATCACTTTTTCTAATACTACAGTCCTCACACTTAAAATCATCAGGTAATTCTTCCCACTTTGTACCTGGTACTATACCCTTTTCAGGTAAACCTTTAGTCTCATCATAAATCCAACCACACTCTAAACATATATATTGTGACATTTTTTTAATTTATTTAATAACTTCTACATTTAACATAATATCATGTAAATATGAAAATTAGATGAAGAATAGAAAAGTGTAAAGGTAGTGTTTAAAATAGATTTTAATAGTTGTTCATCTATTCTTCATCTCAGAATGATATACTTGTTAGTGTTATGAAGGAATACGAATATACAGGTAAGGCGATGGGAACAGACTTTTCTATTTCAATAGTTTCTGATTCTAAGGATTTAGCAGATAAGATTGCGAAGGAGAGTATTATAGAAATTGATAAATATGAGAAAGAATTCTCTAGATTTTTATCTGAAAGTGAATTATCTAAATTAAATTATAGAAAGGAGATGTTGGTTTCTGAAACTTTTATCAAAGTGATTGAGGAAGCCTATAAGCTTTATGTTATTACTAATGGTATTTTTAACCCATTAGTACAAATAGAGAGGTTTGGGTATGACAGAGATTTTCCTAAAATAAACTATAATTATAAAATAGAAGAAAAAGATTATGACATTGATTTTTCTTCGGTGATTATTGATAAAAAAGAAAATAGAATAATTTTGCGTGTGGGACAAAAGCTTGATTTCGGTGGTTTTTTAAAGGGATACTTAGCTGAATTTATATGTAAAAAGATCAAAAGCCAATCAGAAAATATTAAAGGAGTTATTGTTAATATTGGTGGGGATATACATACTCAGGGTTTGGATGAATCTAGTAATAAATTTATTTTTAATATTTATAATCCAGTTACCCAAAAAGATGATATTTCAATACCCCTTTATAATCAGAGTTTAGCCACAAGTGGTATATATAAAAGAAACTGGAAAATAAATAACACTAAGATACATCATATTCTTGATGCTTCTGGTAAAAGGAATCCAATTTCTGATATTATATCTGTGAGTATTATTCATGAAAATGGTGGAAAGTCAGAGGCATATACAAAAGTCTTTTTATCCATTGGACCAGAAGAAGCTTTGAAAAGCTTAAAAGATGATAGTATTAAGTTTGTTATTATTAAGAAAGATGGTCAAATAATTGATAATTGTATCGAATGTTTGTGTAGATAGTCACTGTGCGACAGAAATTTAAAAAATCAAATGAAAAATTATTTATATACAATTCAATTTTTACAAAAGTTTTTGTTAGGTATATCAATCTTAATAATGCTTATTTTGCCATTATTAATAGTTTTTTTACCAAATGGATTATCAGAAAGTATAACATTTCGTCTATATGATTTATCTCACTTAACTATTTTTCTTGTAATGATAATCAGACCACTGGCTGATATTTTAACAAAAACAAAACTTATAAGACCACTTGTTATTCTAAGAAAAAGTGTAGGAGTTTTATCAGCTTCTGTGATTATCTCATTTATATTTGCCAAAATAATTATTGATCCAACAAATTATTTTGCTTCTTTTTTTACAGCCAACTATTGGTCTTTAAATAATTATTTGATTTTAGCTCACCTTGCAGATATATCAGCGATTTTACTTTTAATTACCTCAAATAATTTTTCTAAAAGAATTTTGGGTGTTTGGTGGAAGAGAATTCAAAAGCTCTCATATCTGTATTTTTACGCGAGTTCTTTTTATGTATTCTATACACTAGATAATAATATAGTTTTGTTTTCTATTATAATAGTCACGGTTTTGACAACAATCGCCTATATTATAAATAGAAAAAAATATTAAAATATAAAGAATATGGGTGTTAAAAAAACTTTTGGAAAAATTATTGAGATAGTTGATCTATCAAAGACGGCGAAAGAAATTAAGGTTAAATTAGAAGAACCAATAAATTTTATTGCAGGTAGTTTTATAAATATATTTTTGGATATAGACGGAGAAAAAGTTAGAAGGGCTTATTCTATATCTTCATCAGATCAAGAACAAAATATTATTTCTTTTTCTATGAGATTAATCCCTAAAGGTAGAATCACTTCTGTTTTTTGGAATAGAAATATGTTAGACGAAAGAATCGAAATAATGGGACCACTCGGTTTAAATACAGCTGAAAAGATGAATAATAAAAAGATATATCTTTTTGCTTTTGGTATTGGCGCTGGGGTTGTAAAATCATTGGCAAATCATTTTTACAATAAAGATAAAACAGAAGATTTGATGATTATGACTGGTAGTCGATTTGAAGATGAGATTATTCATAAAAAATATTTTGATAATCTTGCCAGAACAAATAAAAAAGTAAAAGTATCACACATTGTCTCTCGTACACAAGAAGGTTCTTTATTTAAAAAGGGTTATGTTCAAGATTATGTAAATGATCTTTCTTTTGATGATTCAGACGTGTATGTTTGTGGTCAGAAATCAGCTTGTAATGATTTAATACAAAAAATAAGAGAAAAAAAACCTGTTAATTGCAATTTCTTTATTGAAGGATTTAACTAATCTTATTTAAATCACCATCAATAAGTATTGGATTAAAACCAATTATTTCATCTTTTAATATACCCTCTGGGATATCATTATATAAGAATATTTTTTTCTCAAATTTGAATGCATCATACATTTCTAAAAAGGTCGCTCCACCTATATAGTTTTTATATTCTCCTTTATCAAAATTCAATACCAAGACAGCATCTTGTTTTTCGATTTCTCCAATACTTTGTTTAAACATATTTGATTTCCACTTTGCGTGTTCTTCTCTGCCTAATTCTCTAAGTCTTGCTTCAGTTCCAGGGTCTTCAAAACAATTTGGTAGCGTTATCTCATGATTATTTTTCTCTAAGACATCTTTAATTTCAGGAATTTTATCATAAAATCTCTTACTACAGATTATAAAAATTTTCATATATGAAATTATATCAAATTTTATGTTAAAATAAATATTATGGATCAAAACAAACAAGAACTAATTAAAAAAATAGAACATTTAAATCTGCCAGATTATATTATAATTACCTCTGCAAGTTCTATTAAGGTAGAAACAGTTAAAAAAACCTTTAAACAATTATTCCCCAATAGAGAATTTAATATCATCGGTGTTAAGGCTAATTCATCTATAAATGAACAACCTGTTGGTGATGAGACTAAACAAGGAGCACTAAATAGAATTATTGATGCAGAAAGGATAAAAAAAGAAGAAGGTTATATTACTCCAAGCACTTTTATAAGTATTGAAAATGGAATATTTAAAACTAATGATGGTAAATATGAGGATAAGGCAGTAGTTGTTATAAAATTATCCAATGGACAAATATTTTCTGAGATTTCATCTCGCGGAGTAATCTTCCCTACTGAAGCAGTAGAGGCTACTATTAGAAAAGAAGGTGGTTTCAAAGATCATACCGTTGGTTCAACAATTGCAGAAATTTTTGCAGAAAAAGGTATTATTATAAACAAACAAGATCCACACAGTGCTTTAACTAGTGGTGAATTTTCTAGAGAAGATCAAATAACTTCTACTATTGAAGAATTATTTGAGAGAATACCTAATAATTAATATTTTCTTTATTATCCATCCTATAAAAATAAAAAATAATAAATATAATACTGTAGCAAGCCATGCAGGTAAAAAACGATAAAAAATATCAAATCTAGATAAAATCGGCCAATGAATCAAATAAATTTCATAAGAGAATATACCAAACCAATAGAATAAACGATTTTCAAATTTTGAAATTAAAAATAAAAGAATTATTACTCCACTAGTTAGCAAACTAGTTAATTGTTCGTACCAGTAAAAATCACCAACATGAGAATAATAAGCAGTGTAGCCCATTAAGCAAACTAAAAATATTACAAATAAGTAGTAACTAATTTTCTTAATAATTTTATAATATTTACTATTTTTCCAGTTTTGTTTAGTAATTACTTCAAATAGATTATCTTTATATTTGAAAACTAGACCACCAATAAAAACGCCTGAAGGAAAAGCTAAGAAATGTAACTTATATAAATACATAACCTGTTTTAATATTTGTGGATTCCAGAGTGTCATTAAATAGCCTATTATAGCTAAGGTCATTCCAGTTATCCAAGGGTGTTTACGATAAAAGACTAAAGGAAACAATAAATAATAAAAGACAATAAAAGTAAAATACCAAAGTGGCGAGTTTATATCTAAAAATAGATCAGCACGTGGAAAGAAACCTAAAAGCGATTGTCCTATATAGCTAAAACTATAGATTTTATTTAAAACTAAGAAATCTAGGATGAAGAAAAATAGAAGTGTTAACCAAAATGGTTTGTAAAGTTTTAATAACTGATGTTTGTAAAAATTTGGTATAGATATTTCTTTTGATAGATTACTAGTAACCATGCCATAACCAGATAAGAGTAAAAATATATTAACCCCAACACCACCAAGAATAGAAAGTGGAAATAAGAAACTATGGTCACTGACTAGTGAATACCCCAGATGAGAAAAAACAACAGCAAGAATACTAAGACCTTTTAGTTCTTGAGTGAGAACTAAAGAAAAACCACTGGTTGTCTTTTTCCGAAAAGTAAAAATAAAAATAATTATAAAAAGTATTAGAAAAATTTGTGTCGATTGAACTACATTACTTATTTCGATAATCATATAATTATTTATTTAAACAAATCTAAAAATTTCATTGGATCAATAGAAATATTGTTAATCCTTATTGTAAGATGTAAATGTGGTTGCTCTGCATAGCCTGTCTGACCCGCGTATCCTATAAGTTGTCCTGGTAAGACCAATTCTCCTTGATTTACTTTAATTTTTGATAGATGCATATAGAAGCTCATTAAACCTAATCCATGGTCTACAACGACCGTTTTACCGTAATTACGGAAGGTTTTAACAAGTCTTACCACCCCTCTATTAACCGCTGTAACTTTAGTTGTCTCATTTGCTCGAAAATCTACACCTTTGTGTGCTATTGAATATTGTCCTGTAATCCTTGTGTAGCCATATGGGTCTGTTACGAAAGGTTTTAATACTGGATAGATAAAATCATTTGTCCAAAAAGATTTTTTACCAGTATTTAATGATGCTAATTGTTTATTTTCAATAGCTAGAGTGTTGACCAAATTAGTCTGACTCGTTGTAGAATTACCGCCAAGCTTTTCTGGTATACCTAGTGGTGCCTCATATTTTTTACTTGCACCTACAACAATTTTTTTCTCAAGTTTTGTGCCGTTTGGAAAATCAACAGATAAAAGATATTCACCTGATTTAAAATTTAAATCAACACCATAAAGTGCAGTAACAGTATTTTTAAATAAGAAAGGTTTAAGTATTTGTTTATTGAAAGTTATTTGGGAAATTTTAGATAAATCATTTAGGTTTTCAATTTTTATTATCATGGGCTCACCTTGCAACGGCTTTTCTGGTGTAACTGTTAAAACCGGTAACATTGCAAAAGTAATAGTCGGAGTAAAAATTAACATTAGTATTATAATTATACTTTTCATTACATAATTATATACCTATTTTAATAAAACATGATATATTTATGACACAATGAAAGTACAAAAAATTCCCTTTGATGAGTTTAAAAAAATCTATAGTAGGGTTCCCAGATTGTGTGTTGAGGTGGTCTTTATAAGAAATAATTCACTCTTACTTATCAAGAGAACTATTGAGCCGGCGGTAGGACAATGGCACACACCTGGGGGTACAGTATTAAAAGGAGAAGATTTAGAAAATGCTGTAAAAAGAGTTGCTTATGAAGAGCTCGGTATAAAAATAAAAGTTTTAAAATTTATTGGTATTATTGAATATAAGTCTTATATAAATCATTATAGTCAAGATATAAGTCTCGCTTTTCTTGTAGAATCAAAAAGTAAGGATATTAACCTAGATGGACATGCTGATGAATACAATTTCTTTTCAGAAATTCCTAAAAATACTATTTTAGAACAAAAAAAGTTTTATTTTAAAAATCTTGATATTAAAATATCAAAAAAATAATATTTTAATGTATTTTTCCTAAGTAAAATAATGAAAAGATTTCATTAATACTTTTTATTTTATTGAGTTTTGTAGATGGTAGTATTTCTTCTGACAAGAAGTTGGCTTCCTCGATTGTTTCTTCTAGTAGACGTTTACCTCCTGATGCAAGTTTTACGTAGCTTACGCGAGCATCTTCTCCACTAGCTTCTCTTTTTACTAAACCAGACTTTTCCATAGGAAGAAGCATCCTTGTTATACCAGAAGGAGTTATACCTATCTTATCTGCAAGATCAATTCTCCTCATTTTCTCATCTGGAGTCTGGCTTAAATGATAAAGTATTATTAGATCATTAAAACCGAGGCCTCCTATGAGATGTCTATCAAAAGCTTGATTTATTTTTGCATAGGCTTGGGCTAACGTAATAAAAAAATTTAATTGTGTATTTATTGTTTTCATAATGTTTGATTAGTCAATGATATATCAAACATTTATAAAAGTCAATAAAAAAAGAATAGATACCTTATTTGTATTTTGTCTTTGCGAGCGAATGCGAAGCAATCCAGGATTCAAATTAAGATGGATTGCTTCCTTACAGGAACTGTGACACAGGGTTACTTCTTGTTTACTAATTCGCTTTGCTCATAAGAAAACAAAGTCGTACACTTTTCACATTTTAATTACAAAACGTTCAAGGTCTTTCATTTGGGCCCCACCCCAAATTTCAACTCGCAAAGACGCCAAAAAGATAATAAATACTCCCTCATGCTTTCTATTGAGGGTAGTTTTATTAGTTAATATTTTTATTTAGCAATATTGTAATACTGAAATAGTGCTTTGATTCCTGCTAAGTTTTTGTCCCATTCTATAGTTTCGTGCGTTTTTAGCTCTACTGTAATGGCTGGAATGTTTATAGAAGCTAGCCATCCTTCTGCATCCCCTATTATTGCATAACTATCGAAAACGTCTGATGTTGAGTATCCAGAAGCTTTTGCGTATGCATTCATAATATTGCGTGTATCCGAAAGAATACCGTTGTTACATTCTGATGCATATACTGTGCCTGATTGACTATGAAAGAATACGACAGCCTTAGGATTATTTTCTAAAACAAAACTCTGAATGGCTTTAGTTTCTGGTTCAGAAAAAGCACTTGTTCCTGCACTTACAATATTTCCCTTCCAAGTACTTGTTGCTTTCCAGTTACAATTAAAGTTACGGTTAAGATCTACTTTGTGAGCATTAAATCGTGCTAAAGAAGCTTGTGACTCGTCTTTGGGTAGATCAGCGACTGTAAACTTCCCTTCCTTGCCTATTAGTTTATATAAACCATCTGGATTGGCTGAAGGTATTATTGTAACTGTTAGATTAGCCGGAATAATAGTTGGGTTTGCATCAATATGGTCTATAAATCTATAAGCTAGAAAAACACTGTTCCATTCATATCCACCGTGTATTCCACCAACGAAAGCTATATGATTTTTTCCACTTCCATATGTATAAGATTCAATCTTTCTGCCTTCTACAGAATATCCAATTATTTTATATTTTGGACCAACTTCTTTTTGTTCAACTGGAGGTGTAGATGTTATTTCGGGATGATAGTGTTTATATATAAAAGTAGATACAAATAAAACTAAACTAAATACAACAATTGCAATAATTGTTGTAATAGCTTTTTTAGAAAAAACAGATCTCATTATTTAGTATAGTATTTAAGTAGTGCATCTATACCAGCTTTGTTTTTTGTCCATTCAGTATCACTGTGGTTTGTAAGAAGTACACTGATAGCTGGGATTTTTTCTTTTGCGAGCCAATTTACCATATCTCCAGTTATTTCATAAGAATCAAATTCGTCATATGCTTTATATCCAGAAGCTTTTGCAAAAGTATTTGTAAGGGTTTTTGTTTCAGCTAGTATTCCATTGTGACAGCTTGAAGAATATACTCCACCGGCAGCACTATACCAAACTACAACCGCGCTTAGTTTATTTGTAGCTACGTAATTCTTAATAGCCTGACTTTCTGATTCAGAAAATACTTCATCTCCACCACTTACAGTTTTGCTCTGCCATTTACCTGTAGACTGCCAATCACAATCAAAGTTACGGTTTAGATCTACATCATTTGCATTAAAACGTCCAGAAGTTACTACTGTTTGTGATTTCGATACATCTCCTGCTGTAAATCTTCCTGAAGTACCTACAACCTTATTTAAACCATCAGGATTTAATACTGGGATAATAGTTACTTTTAAATTACTAGGAAGAATACTAGGATTTGCTTTTAGATAATCCATTGCTTCATAAGCAACAAGTGTTGTGTTCCATTCATATCCGCCATGTATTCCTCCAACGAGTAAGAGCTCTTTGGTACCAGTACCATAGTGATATGCGATAATATCTCTACCCTCGGTAGATTTTCCAATAATTGTTTTCTCTTTATCAATAGGTTTTGTATTTGTGGCGTTATTTTCCACATCGACTGTGGTAGTTGCTAAGTTTTGATCATTTTCAACAACTACATTATTAGATGAATTTTTAATAAAATAATAAACCCCAACACCAACAAGAATAATAACTACCAATGCAATAATTGTCTTTTTCATAATACTACTATTTTACCATATTTTTGTCTTTAAATCAGCAAGTAAAGATACAAAAAAGCTCACAACTTTTTGTCCTTATATATCAATATAAAAAAGAATCTATTTAAAAATCATAGAGCCACCATCAACTAGATTTAAAATTAACTCTCCTTTTGAGGTAAAGTTGTAACTTCTTACTTCGCTAGTCATTTTTGAAAAATCACTTTCTTGCGAACCTTCGCAATACATTAAAGTAGACATCATTTTATCAAAAGTTATTTCTTTACCTTTTACAACATATTCTCCACCTACACCATTACAGTCTGTTGTAGCAGAAAAAGTTTTATCATTTTTAAAAGTAAGAGTAAAACTTTTTCCACTATTAGGTTTAACTTGTGTCCCGTTAGTGTATATAGTATTTATCCAAGTCCAAGTCTTCATATTTAGAGTCATTCTTGCTGGATCAGCTTCACCTTCAAAATTTTGAACAACTTCTCCAAACTGTAATGTTTTTGTATCTAATAATAAATATAAACTTTTTCCAAATGATGGTTGTATAACAAAACTTTCTCCAGATTTTCTATCTGCATAATTTACAATAATTATTTTTCCTTTGCCTAGCGCAGTAGTTTGTGGAGCGATTCTATCACCTAAAAATAAACCTTGAGAACCAATAATTCCATTTATTGTATTTAATCTGGCAACGACATAGTAAAAGATTCCACTTCCACCAGTTTCTTGGGTTAAAATAAAGGCGGTGTCTTCCCTGCCGTCTCCATCAAAATCACCCTTAACTTCATTTCCAAAATAACGAGTTATTATCTTTGATGCAGATCTAGGAGTTATTTCTTTGACTGATATTCCATTTTTAAGGGTAACTTTTTCACCATTTATAATATATGTTCCGTCGTAAGTATTTATTTGTCTACCATTTGAAAGATATATATCTTTATTTGTAAAATTAAATTTATATATTCCTAAACCTAAAATTATTATTGCCAATAATATAAATAAACTGATAATAATTAATAATATTTTTTTCATAATACCACTAATATTATCACATAATTTAATATATTAATTTAATAAAAAGACACGACCATATTATGTACCGTGTCTTAAAGTCTCGTCGAAGTGAACTCCTCCAGAAGTCTAACCGATAAAATGAGTGCCTGCTAGACCAATAAGGCTATTGGGGTTCTTACCATCCCAATGGACTGTTCCCTTAACAACTTCATTGGTAACAGACCATTGAAACAGGTGCTCGGCTTTATTTACCCGAACAGCAAGACTGTCTGCAGTATCACTTGAACGAATATCCACAGAACACCGAAAGAACACAGGACCTTGATCATATTTCTCTGTAACAAAGTGCATACACACTTCAGAGTATACGATTTCATCACGCTTGAATGCAGCCAAGACTGCTTCATGAACATGATGACCATACATTCCTGGTCCACCAAATCGCGGAAGTGGTCCAGGGTGAATGTTGATTGTCTTGTCCGGCGGAAGTCCAGTTACGAGCTTCAGCCAACCAGATAAGGCAACAAAGTCTGCCCCAGTTTCTTTGATATATCGCTGATAATTCTCTGCTGTCCAAGGACCAGCAAAATGGAAGAAAGGGACACAAAGTTTTTGTGCCCGATTGTAAACCCCACCATTGGCATAGTTCGAAACTACGCCAACAATGTGTGCTTCCAGTTTACCTTCACGTGACGCTTCGACAAGCTTTTGAAATCCAGAACCACCACCAGTACTATCACCTGACGCAAAAACAAGTAGATTTTTCATCTGCTAGTTTCCTTTCATTGTTTAAAAAACATTTAATCTCAGAGCTAACTCTACCAAAGGTTTTTATATAAATCAATTAAACAAAAAGAACCCCTAAGCCGCCATTACAGCAAGCTTAGGGGTTCATAGAGAACATCAAGGATTAAAAACCTTCGAACCTCACAATAACTTAACGATTTTTCAGACACCATTCTCTGGCATTCTGAAACATCTTAAGCCACGGCGAAGCTTCCAGATCCTTCTTCCATGATTCGGGCATATATGACCATTGCCACTTCAAGAAACACCTTTCAGGATGAGGCATCATTGCAAGATGCCGTCCATCAGGCGAACAGAGAGCCGTCAATCCGTGTCCCGAACCATTCGGGTTAAACGGATATTTTTCTGTCGGCTCATTATTCGAATCCACATAGACGAGAGGTGCAAGATTTTTCTCAAACACTTCATCTAGTATTTTCAAATTGGGAAACACCAACTTTCCTTCACCATGAGCAATATGGATACCAAGTGTTGATCCTTCCATATCCGCAAGTAGTACTGACGGACTTGGTTGAATCTTCACTTGACTCCACCTGGACTCAAATCGCCCAGACTTGTTGTGAATAAACCGCGGTTGAATTGTTTCGTCCAATCCTTTCCACGGCACCCAACCAAGTAATGCAAACAACTGACACCCGTTACAGACTCCCAAGGAGAACGTATCTTTCCGGTCGTAAAACCGGTCAAACATTTCTCTGAGAATCGGGTTGAACTTAATTACTCCAGCCCAACCTTTGGCACTCTCAAAGACATCCATGTACGAGAACCCGCCGGTAGCGACAATACCCTGGAATTCCTCCAGACTTATCCTTCCCGCCAGTAAGTCACTCATTGTGATGTCATAAGGATCCAAACCAGCGGCAAAAAATGCCGCCGACATTTCACGATCACCGTTCGAGCCTTCTTCACGCAAGACGGCAAATAAATATGTTTACTACGGCTGTACTCGAGCAAGAAATATTAATTGCAAAGAAGGTTATATTGAAGAAAAAGTTCTTATTAATCAGCTTTTAGAGATAATAGACAAAATTGATTTAGATTCTTCAGGAATAAAGAAAAAACTCAGTGCAGAAATTGAACGCCACAAAAAATTCCATTCAAATATAATGGGTAAAAAGAATGAAGTGTATGAAGCAAAGGATGTTGATGTAAGAAACTATGCAAAGTACCTATTAACTGATGGAACAATGTTTGAAAAACGGGACTTGTTGGTGTGTTTAAGGAGTAAGCTTTTACTTAAGAATAAATTTATTGATTTAGATTAATGATCTATCATTTAAATCAACACCATCTAATGCTGATATAGATCCTGTTGGGGGTTCAGTAATTTCTACTTCTGGACCACGTCCAAAACCCATAGTATAGAAGAATTTTCCATACCTGTATTTCATATCATCAGGTAACAAAACATCTTTCATAAACTTTTCATTAACCATCAGAGTATCGGTATCTAAAAGAGGTTTTAGATCAATATAAAGAAGCCGTCTCATTCGTTCAGTTTGTTCATATTTCCATCCTCTCCCTTTTCTATCTGCACTTGTAGCGAGCGCAAACCCAAAAAAAGTTAGGTAGCTTCTTAATACACCTGGATAATGTTTTTTAATAACATTGATGGCTATCTGTTCCCAAATTCTTTTTTCAAATGGTGCTATATAACCTTGCTTATACTGACTTTCATAAATCATACCGTGTAATAATTCTAGTACGGTATGGTATGTATCATTTGTATGTTTAATGTAGTCTAAATGTGTAAAAGCTTGATATAAAGTAGCGGCAATCCCCTCATTAATAGTTGAGTTAGAGTAAAATCCCGCTTCTGTAGCAGTTTTCTCACGTTCAATTACTACTTGATTAAATTCATCTTCATAAGCAAGAAACGGGTAATCATGACCAAGAAAATTAGCAATTATGTGTAGCGACCACCATTTGTCTTTCAATACATATTTTGTATCAACACCACGTTCCTCTTCAGTATTAATTTCCAAACATAAATTATTAAATATTGAACTCAAATGAGAGAGTCCGTCATTGATATGACGAGCAGGAGCTAAACCCGTTTTTAAATATGCTTCTATTGCCTGTGAGAGAGCTTCTATAAAAACTTCAATCTGTATATTATTTAAACCAGATTGCATTTTGTAATCAATGGATGGCCAACTAAATATATTAAAATTTGAAAGAATAAATGTAGATCCAAAAAGACTCCCGTAAAGATTAGTGGAAAGTGCGAGCCCACTCTTATCAAGGTGTGTATAGAGATAAGAATTTTGGTCAGAAAATAAATTTCTTACAATTCTGGGGAACCCTCGCACTCGCTGTTCAGTCAATTTATGTTCTTCTAGTATAAATATTATGTAACGAAGCGCATCTAATCTTTTTGTGGTTATTAAATCTACTATAGAAGCTTCGCCAAGAATCACATCAAGAATATTAATTGCAGATTGAGTTCCTTTGTTGTTGTAATCTTGTTTTGCAAATTGACAGATATTATCCAAATTTTCTAAAAGTGCATTTAAAATTACATTGAGTCGTTCAGGGTTTGATCTAGATAATTCTCTAACCATAACTTCATAAAATTTTCTTGAATTCTCTACCTTAAAAAGTTTTTTATTCGTGGCTTGTACAAAAAGAAACAATATTGAAAATGCTATTAAAATACTTGCTAAAATTTGCCAAAAAATCGATAATTGAAATACATACACAGGATTCTCAATAAGAATTATAGAAGAAATTATTGAAAATATAACTCCCAATGAAAGAGTTATAAAAACAACAGGTTGAATATAACTTTTAACTCGTAGTGCAATAAACCACTCTTCTTTTCTAAATTGATAAATTGCAAGCAAAATTGCTATGGAAGCTAATGCTTCGCCGACAGAGAAAAATATTGGTGGGTTTTGATAAGGATAGTTTGTTAAATTAAGAGTTAGAAAATGCATAATTGATTCAGCTACAGTTCCTAAACTATTTTTCGGAAGATAAATTAGTATAAAGAAAAAAACACAAGCAATAAGTTTGTAAAAATCGGCTTTTGTAATTTTTTCGTCTTCCATGAAATGGATTATACCAGAATAACCCCTTTAGGTCTTTCGATACTTTTATTCTTTGCTGCGATGTCTGGTCTAGTACGTACTGCACTAGATGTGATAAAGCTATTTTAGCATATTCTAGACTCAGTCCCTAACCTGTTTAGGTCTATAATTATTCACGATAGCTTTAACAGTAAATACTGTTAATTTACTGTTAAAACCTTATTTTTACGCTATCACTTTTTTTATACTATTTTATGACCTTCTTGCAGTATTAACTGCATATTTACTGCAAGAACTACAAAATGACTTTTTATAAAATTGATGATTTTAGTCTATTTTTTATCTATTCTTAAAAAGCTGCTTTGCCAGTATTTACTGGCGATTTACTGGCAAAATAATAAAAAACACTTTTTATTATTAAACATGTTTTTTGATTACTTTTTAGGCAGTGTTCTAACACGTTTACAACATATATGTCAAATTAGTTGTTATGATTAATACAAAAATACCGTTCCCTATTTCAGAAACAGTATCTCTGTATTAATATATATTATAGATTATTTATATACTTCCAATGATCCAGAAAATGCAGTAACTTCAGCAACTTTTTCATTTGAATATGCATCTAGAACTTGGAAATGATGATATCCGGTTATTTTCTCTTTAAGAGTTGCTATTTTAGCCAAAAAGTCTTTCTTAAAAGCTACTGTTTGTGTATACCAAATTTTTCCTACATATATAACATTCGCTTTATTAGAAAACTCATATGAAGTTACAAGTCCCGCTTGTTTAGCTAAAGAAAATACAGAATCTAATTCTTTTTGTGCTTTTTGTTTTTCTTCTTCAGAAATAACATTTTTTGTAGTTGTACTTTTTACTACCTCTTTATTAGTATTTTGTATATTACTGTTATTAATTTGATTATTTACACTACTAGTAAAACCAGGATTTCCATTAAATCCAGAAAAAGAAAGTAGTATTAACACAATAGCAACTAGAAAAACTTCTTGTTTGCCAGATAATATAAAATTATATTTTTCTTTTATTTTCTTAGATACTGGAGGTAATAATATAAGACCTACAATTATTAGTATGACCTTATAAAATAAATTCATTCCTATACCACCTAACCCTGACAACACAAAAAATATTCCAAATATCCAATTCCATTTTGAAGTTTTTGGTTGAACCTTAACTTCAGAAGGCTGATTTTCATTATTCATAAAACTCTAGCGGGTTTTAATCGATAGAGGTAGAGCCTTCGTGAACAAAGAGCTCCCCGCCATCGCGATAGAACCTTTCGGCCCTACCCATACCAGTTTCCCGATATGACCCGCTAGAGTGACTCTGACGAGGAGTCCTTTGTTCTCTAGCGGGTTTTGCAACCATATCCTTATTTCTAAGGGGTTAGGTCGACTTTTATTAAATTGTTATTGATATGATAGCACAATAAAAGCTATCATAAAAGTATACTAGCTTAAATTAAAATTATTGTGTAGTAAAATTATCTACTTCTTCAAAAAAAGATTCAATTATTTTATCTTTCCTGTCAGAATAAGCAAACTCAAATATACTACTTAGTATTGCTTCTTCAATAATTCCGCCTATTATATATGGTTTAATATCACTATTGGGTTTTATATAATACAGACATCTATTTATAGTAATTGGTAAGTAAATTAAAAAATTTTGATTTAATTCCCACAAAAAAATACCCAAAGATCTAAATTCATTAATATCATAAATATTAGCTGGGCTATCGGATAAATAAAAGAAAGCAGGTTCTTTTGATTCTAACATTCTTAATTCATATTTATACAACAACCCTGATAAATAGTCAGCCGTTAATATTGATATTTTAATAATTAAATTTTCCATTCCAACTAAAGATTGATTGTTTTTATTTGTAAATTTAAAATATTCTACTGGATTTATATTATAATAATTATCAAAAAGTGCTTTTTTAAAAAAATCTTTTTTTGTCATTTCCTCTATATTAATCTTTTTTTCTAAACTTAAATATTCTAAAATTAATCTAATTTGAAGAAAAAATTTTGGAGTTCTTGTATATTGAAAAGCAATAAAAGAAGTCAAAATGCTTCTCTCAAAATTCGTCAAATTTATTTCATCATTTTTAATTATTTTATTAATTATTCTTGACGTATATTTTTCTAAGGTTAAAGCAAAAATTTGCTTTTCTATAAAGTCACTTTGTTGCTTAGTTTCTTTATCTCTAAAAGAATATAAATTAGGTGTACAAGCAGCCTCCTTATAGATTGAAATTGGATTATTTTTTTTAAAATATCCGTACTGATAAATTTGTCCTGTTCTAGGAATACTAAATCTTTTTAATAAAAATTTAGGAATATAGTGGTGAACAGCTTTTTTGTGTTCCAAAACATATACATCCTTTATTAACTTATTATAAATATTAAAAATAAACTTAGCTAAAAAAACTTTATCGATTTCCTTATCTAGACAATAAGACATAATTTTATCTGCTAAGATTAATCTTTGGTGATTAATTATCTTATTAATCTTATTAAAAATAATCATATACAATATATTATACTTTAATATAAAAATAGTTATCAACTCCTCAAAACTAGACTTCTCAACTTTCTTAGAGTATTTGTGTTGTCATGCAAACGCAAAACCCGCTAAATGTGACTCTAGACGAAACAAAGGCCGTAAATTACTGCTTATATGCCCGTAAATCAAGCGAGGCCGAGGAGAGACAAGCTTTATCGATAGATTCTCAGCTTAAGGAAATGTTAACCATTGCACAGCGAGATGGACTCAATATAATCGAAATTTATAGAGAATCTCACTCAGCAAAAGATTGCGGGCAAAGACCAGTTTTTAATCAATTAATTTTAGACTTAAAATCAGGAAAGTTTAATGGAATACTTGTATGGCACCCAGACCGATTATCAAGAAACGCTGGTGACCTCGGAGCTCTTGTAGATTTACTTGATCAAAAGAAACTGGTTGAGATAAGAACTTTTAGTCAAAGATTTACAAACAATCCAAATGAAAAGTTTCTATTAATGATTCTTGGTTCCCAAGCAAAACTTGAAAATGATAATAAAAGTGTAAATGTAAAACGTGGATTAAAAGCAAAGTGTGAAATGGGACTTTGGCCAGCACAAGCACCAACCGGATATCTAAATTCAAAAAATAGAGATCAAACAGGTATAGTTTTTGTTGATCCAGATAGAGCACTTGTTATAAAAGAAATATTCCGAAAAGTAGCTTACGAAGGTTTAAGTGGTAGAAAAATATTTAAATGGCTAAAGGATATAAAATTTGTAACAAAAAATAATAAATCACTGACACTAAGTAATATCTATACAATATTAAACAATCACTTTTATTATGGAAGCTTTGAATATCCAAAAGAAAGCGGTAGATGGTTTCAAGGTAAACATATTTCTTTAATATCAAAAGATCTATTTGATGATGTACAAAGACAGTTACATACACAAATAAAAACTAATGTAAAAAATAAGGAATTTACTTTTACTAAAATGCTCACATGCGGAGGTTGTGGTTCTGGAGTAACAGCTCAAGAAAAGTATAAAACACTAAAAGATGGGACGATAAATAAATATGTTTACTATGGTTGTACTCGAGCTAGAAATATTAGTTGTAAAGAAGGTTATATTGAAGAAAAAATCCTTATAAATCAACTTTTAGAAATAATAGATAATCTAGATTTAGATTCTTCAGGAATAAAGAAAAAACTTTCGTTTGAGATTGAAAGACATAAAAAGTTTCATTCGAATATAATGGGGAAGAAAAATGAGCTATATGAAGCAAAGGATGTAGATATAAGAAACTATGCTAAGTATTTATTAACCGAGGGAACAATGTTTGAAAAAAGAGATTTATTAGGATGTTTGAAATCTAAAATTATCTTAAAAAATAAAATAGTATTTATTTAAAGTGTTCTTATATCAACTTTTAATCGCCTGTTAACCAATTTTTGATATATATTTTTTATACTAACAATATCCTTTTTTGATAATTTTAAATTCTTTTTAAGAATAACGTTATCTGTAAAATTTAAAATATCTTCTTTCGACTCTTTATTTCTCAGCATTGTATCGAGTTTATTAAAATCTGATTGATTAATTTTTATATATGGTACAGGTATATTCTTAAATTCATTTGGTATTAGTTCCAATACTCCACCGCCGTAATATCTACCCTCAAGTTCCGTAAAAATTAAACTTAATGTATTTAAGAAACAAAAAGATAAATTTTTAATATCATAACCATCTTTCATCATAATCCGATAGAAAGCATCTGTAACATTAACTTTTGCATCATTTACAACTATCCTTGGGAAAAAATTACTTCTTTTAATAAAAAACCCCTCGGATGGCCATATACTTGAAACATGAAACCAATTATTTCTTATTTTGCATTTATATCCATTATTAACACCATTATTTTCACCAAGTTTTATATATTTTTTAATTTTTTTTGGAAAATAATTTTCCGATTTATCTTCTAAAGATAGTAGAAATACTGGTTTATCTCTTTCTTTTAAAAACGAAAAATCAGTACGGGTTATAATTAGAGAAGTGGGAATAAAAGAACTTTTTTGTAAAATTGGTTTGCAATATTTTTTAATATTAAACTTATCAGCTGTAGTTTTATTTATAATAAAAAAATCATTGGCGGCAGTAACAATACCAACTTGGACTTTTGAATAATCTTTTATAGCCAAAAGATCTTTCTTGAACTTATCTAAAAAAGACAGTTCTTTTTGTGACAAAATATAATTGGTCCATTTATCTAGAGTATCTCTGTCAATATTAGTATTACCAGGAATAAGATCCGGTTTTTTTAAATCATCAAGTCTGTTTGCTTGAAAAAAAGAAACCTCTTTGTTTTTTGATGATTTAGTCCCAATAATTATTATTACATCCTGTTCAATCCCATCAAAAACAAGTTCATTAAATGCAAATATTTCAATTTTATTTAATTTTTTTCTTAGATAGTCCCTTATTTCTTTTGCATAAGAAACTTGTAGTAATTCAGCAGGTAAAACAAATGAAACAATACCATTATCATTTAGTGATTCTACAGATCCAATTAAAAAAGCTGTCCAGACATTCTTTATTTTTTTATTTGAAAGATTAGCTTTAGCGTGAATTTTTTCACATAAATCAAGCTGTTTTTTTGTAAGATGATTTTTTTTAATATAAGGCGGATTACCTATAACAAGATCATATTTTTGTGAATTATTTTTTTCAAATTCTAAATAATCAATTAAATGAGGTATAATTTTTGTATCTTTATCTTTAAAATTACTAGGAATTATTATTGATTTTTTTAGCTCGGATTCCTCTCGTTCAACAATTTCTAATGTTATTTTTTTATTGTTTTTGTTATTTTTTATAAGAGAACTAACAAAAATACCATCTCCAACACTTGGTTCTAAAATTTTAATCTCATTAGGAAGAGAGTAATGTTTGGTATTAAAAATTCGCTTAACTATAAAGTTAGAAATTATTTCTGGCGTATAGTATGATCCATTTTTCTTTTGATTTATCATTTATGTTTTCGACTAACATCAGTAATCTCATACGACGGTATTTTTTTAAGATCAAGGATAAGTTTATTTATATCCCCACTCAATTTAGCGAGTGTTTTTAAATATTTAATTGATTTTTTATTTCCCAAAACACCAAGATCTTTAATTAAGTTCATATAATTTTGATTTAATTTATTTAAATCTTGATCTAAAAAATATTGTCTGCGTTCTAAAATCAATTGTGGCCTATTAAAATATAATCTTTCTACCATGTATCTTGATGCAATATATTTGCCAGAAACAATTCCAGTATTTGTATTAAGATTAAAGATGTTTGAGTAATCAATTTTTGAAGGATCTGGATAAGAACTGTTATTTAAATGTCTGTTTGGTTCAGCTGGCCAATCATTTAATTTAAAACGGTTACAAATTGGGCAAGAATAAAAGAGGTTTTCTAAGATATGTTCCAATGTTGGGAATTTTGATTTAGGTTTATAATGTTCAACATGAAAAGCCTGGATACCGCCTAATGCATTTTCATGAATCGCACAATATACACAACGAAAACCCCCTTCTTGTCTCAGGAATTCTTTAACTCTAGAATCATGACATCCGTAAGACTCAACCGTGAGATTCGTTGTTTTCTGAATTTTTGACCATTTCATTTTTATTTCTTATTTTTTTGATTTAAATATCTTTTTGCTTCTTTTTGTGCCATTTTAAAACTATCTATAACTTCCTGATATGCATCGAGCCATTCTTTTCTACTATTTAAAGCAATCGTGGTAACAGGTATCTCAAGATTTTTTTGTATTGCCTCCGCCCTCTTTTTTTGTTTCGTTGTAGCTTTTCCAATTGCGATTCTTTTTGAAATCATAGAAAGTTCCGTTAATTCTTTTTCGTTAGATTCTAAAAAGTTTTTATAAGTTCGAAGAAATCTTTCCACATAGAGGCTAGCTTTACTTGAAAAATCTTCGCGTTTCATTACTTCATCAAATAATGCAAAGTGTTGTTGCATAGATGGATCATCTGGATAAGAAGTGACTCCGTAAATTGGCATCCCTTTAAATTGTGTTCGAAGTATGTTAACTAGATCACTACCTTTATAATTTACAGATTTTCCTGAAGTACCAGGAACCTCACCTAATCTTTCATCAAGAATTAAAACTCCTATTTGCTCATTATTTATCCACTTTGAATAATCTCCTAGGTTTAAAAATGGTGTGGTTTCAATAACAGACCAATTATTTTTTATATCTAAATTAATGATTGCATCTTCAATAACATCTGCAACCATTTTTCTTGCGTCATCACGATCGTCTACTACAGCGATTTTTGTTGTTTTCATATTTTTAATTTGATGGTAACCAGATACGAAATTTAGCTCCTTTTAATTTTTGATCTTTTGTTACTTCTCGATCTCCACCTAATTCGTCGACGGTAGATTTAACAATTGTAAGTCCCAATCCTGTACCTTCTTCTTTACCATTTTTATCTTTCTTTGTAGTAAATAATGGTTCCCAAATTATATCTGTTATTGTTTTATCAACACCGACTCCACTGTCTGCAACTACAATTTCAAAACCTTTTTTTAATCCAATATTTTTTTCATAAAGTTCAATACGAACTTTTCTGTTATTCGAAATCTGACTACAGGCAGTATATGCATTTGTTAAAAGATTCAAAACTATAGATTCAAGATCCATAACAAAAACTTTTGCGTCAACCTCTTTCAAGTCCTTTATTATCTCAATTTTAATTACCTTAAAGGCTTCTTCAACTTCATTGATTACAACCTCTACAGCGCTTTTTACATTTACTTTTTGACGGGTTCTTTTATCTTTTCTAACACGGGCCATGGCAAATGCACCCCAAGAAGAAACTTGCTTTGCATATCCAAGAGAAGTACTTAATTGATCTAAAGCTCTTTTTACATTTGGTCCCGTTTTAAGTGAAAGAGAAGATTGTGCAGCTGAAACCCCCGAACGGAAAAGTGATACTGCTGTTTGAGTCTCGTGTCCAAAAACGGCAGCCGCTATACCAACAGTAGCAAGGCCACTCAAAACTCGATTATTATCAAGTAACTCCTCAAATCTTTTTTTTGTTTCCTCTGTTCTTTTAATAACATCGGCAATTTGTCCGATAGATTCTTTATTTTCTTTTCCAATTCCAGACCCAAGTTTATTACTTAGACTTTCAAGATCTTTTTGGAAAGTTTCAAGATTTTGTCTATAATTATCTACCTCTTCAATTAATCCGGCTTTATTATTTTTTTCATTTTGTTTTTTTTCAATTAATGCTTTTTCGTGTCTATGTTTTTCAATCAAAGTGACGCAAGCGAGAGTTAATGCTCTTAAATCATAAAAAGCATCACTTTCAATAAGACCCTCTCTTGAAGCACCGTCTATTAGTTGTGGATTAGTATCTCTACCAATAGCAACTGCTCCAACTATTTGATGGGATGAGACTTTATAAGAAGGTCGAAGTAAACCAGCAGGATCTCTTTCTTTTCTTTGGGCAAGCCCTAACCAATCACCGGCAGGTTCATTATTATAACCATAAGGTTTTACACTGATCTGATCCCTGTATATTTTAATACCAAGATTTTTATCTAAAAAGTTTCTTAGTCCAGAAAAACTAAGTCCTTTTTCTAAAAGCAATGGGTTATTTTTTGTTCGTCCAAAAAATAAAATATCAATTGATACTGGTCCACATTTAAGAGTGTTGTTGAATCCTATATCTGTATTTACTCTTTGTGAAAGTTTATCCCAGGATATTTCGTTTTTATAATAAAGATTTTTAGAATTAATTTTTTCAATTATTTTATATTTTATTTTTTGTGTTTTTTCATCAAAAATTGCTTGAAGAGAGATTTCCGACGCCTCATAATATGAAGATTTTACTACTCCATTTAATTCTTCAACAAGATGATTATGAAATCGTATTTCAAAATCTTTTACAGCTGAAAAGGGTGAGATGAGAGCAGTAAGTTCACTGTAAACCTGTTCGATATCTACTTTTAACCATGTTTGTCTTAAATTTGAAATCAATATTTCTGTACCAGTATTTCGATCAGATTTGGGTATTTTTATGTTCTGAGTATTTAATATACTAACCTGTATATCTGAAAGATCCTTGCCGTCAACATTAAACTGTTCCCAGTTAACAGAAAGTTTTAATGGTGTGATTTCGCTAGTTTTAGTTATAAGTGAAAGTTTTTCACCTAATCTATCCGCAGAAAGACGCCCGATGCCTTTTTCACCAGTTTTACGTCTTGATTTTTTAGTAAGTTTTATTAATTTTTTATCAGAAAAACCAATACGTAACCAATTTTCTTCAAGTTGAGGACCTGTCATACCAATACCATTATCAGCGACACGGATATTATCCTTATTTATTTCTACTTCCACGACAGTAGCATCTGCGTCATAGCTGTTTTTTACCAATTCTAAAAGAGCTGTTGTTGGATTTTTAATACTATCACGTCCTAGATTAATAACTGTCCGTGCATCAATAGTAAACGATTTATTTTTTTTATTTTCTTTAAACATATTAAAACTATTTACTCTAAAATATTAAAATACTCTGCATACTGCAGTTTCACCTGAAGAATCAACTAACCTGATATATCATCTCATATTTTATGACTTTTCTCAATTAATTTACAACAACACATAATATTATGGATGTGTTTAATTTTAATATAATAGAAATCAAACTTAGATAGAATCTTATACCAAATTTTAAAATTCTACCGCTCATGGTCCTTCGATACTAATTTCCTTTGCTGCTGCTCTAGGACTGTCACTAGGTCTAGTACTGGCTATAAATATACACCTAATTAAAAAATTCGCTAGTTTTTTTAGTTCTAGTCCTAAGTTTAAAATTAATTTAAAAATGTTTTAATTTTTTCAACAGCTTCGTTAAAATCATCTCCAACTTTAATAACCACTAATGGTAATTGAGCTTCTTTTAATATTTCTATTTTTTCGTTATCAGTTTCAATCTGCTTGAGTTTGTTATGATACCCTCCATTTAATTCTACCGCGACAACTGGTTTGAAATATAAATCACAGATTATAAAATCTATATGTTTGGGCATAATTTTTCTTGCCATATTTTTATATCCATAGTATTCATTGGTTTTTATTGGCTCAACAATATCAGCCAAGCGCATATTCGGGAAAATATGATAGTTGTGTGGTAACTTATTTTGTAATTCAAAAAATAGAGCAGATTCTGTTTTGTTCATTAAACTAAATTTTTTATTATATCTAGCTAATTTTGGTTCTGGTGTTTTTACTAAAATATCAGAATTGTTTATACTATGCCATTTCCTGTTTAGTATATAAATAAGAAAAAGTAATATTACTACCCACATTAAAAATATATTCATATTTTAATTGTAACATTTTTGTAATAATTAACTATTTTGAGAATATATAAACCAAAAAAAAGGAACTTGGTCTAGAACCAAAATGACGGCTTAAAACATATAAATTAAAAAGTAACGGCTTTAGGACCAGAAACGGTGATTTTAAAATACATTGAAAAATATAGACCATTTCTGGTCCTTCGATACTTTTTTACTTTGCTGTGGAACTAGGAATCGAACCGAATTCATTATAACACAAAGCTTTTCAGAGATCAGGCTATCTAGCTCTAGTTGCATAGGTACTTGAGCATAACTCAAGTTGCCTTATCTAGGTTTATTTCTCGTGTTGTTCAGACATACCCCACAGACCATCAAACCATGCTTGCATAGTGTCATGATGTTCCTTCGAAGTTATAAGCACACAATAACAGTCTTTCATTGAAGATATATAAAGTGTTTTATCATCATATAAAAAAACAGTACTTTTAAAATTACCTCTCATTACTTCTGGTACAATTCTAACATCTGAAACTCCTTTGTAATATTCATTAAATGTTTTTTTATCGATACTTCTTTCCCAAAGATTTTTTGTTTTAATTCCACGCTTTTTCCTTTCTTCCACAAAGAGTTTTACAAATTCACCACCTACTTGCCAAAAAAAGTTTTCTTTAGGTGCAACAGAATTTATTTGTTTACTTTTACAATAGAGCATATCCATAATCAGACTTTTTACTGCTCCAACTCCTTCATAAAAAGCAACTACCGGTCTTTGACTTTCTGAAGAGTTCTCAACTTTAAGGGAATCAACAAGATCAGATATATTATCTTTAAGCTGTTTGGTTTCAAGATTTTTTTCTTCAGCGAGTGTATTTAATTTTTCAATAGATTCCAGAGAAAAACGTTTATCACCTTCAAGACCTGTTTTACTTATCAAACCACGTTTTTCCAAACAACCTAAAGCATAATAAACCGTAGGTCTTTTTTGACGAGTTATTTTTACTAAGTCTCTAGCAGTCCTTGCTCCAGATACCATGGCCAAATATATAGTGACTTCTGAATCACTCAATCCTAAATCTAAAAGATGTTTTCTTGGTTCTTGCATAATGATTATTTATTATTTGTATAATGGTTATTATACACGATTGACTCTTTTTGTCAAATCAATAGACTTGTAATAGAAACAGTTCATTGAAAAGAAAGGATTCTCTTATGAAAGCTTTTGGATTAACGGGTAACGCTGGTTGTGGTAAAAGCACTGTTGCTTCCCTATTTTCAAGGTATCAGGATGTCTTGATTATTGATTGTGATCGTGTGGCTAAAGAAATTCTATCTAACCAAACATTACAAAGAGAAATCAACTCTATTCTTGGTACGGATGTTTTTCCAGATGGCAAAGTAAATCGGAAACTCATCGCAAACATAATCTTCAAACAACCAGAAAAGAAACGACTGATGGAGGAATTAGTTCATCCTATTGTATGGGCAACTGTACAAAAGATGATTCAAGAAACATCTAAAGGAACAGTTTGTATCGTAGAGTCAGCTATTATCTACGAGACAAAAAGTGAAAATCTTTTTGAAGCTGTTATTGATGTAACTTGTGATTATGAGGAACAAGTTCGTCGGCTTCGAGAAAATCGTAAGATGGAAGATTCTGACATTCAAGCTCTGCTTACTAGTCAGCTTTCATCATTTGAAAAAGAAAGGAGAAGTCATTTTGTGATAAACACAAACTGTACTTTAGAACAACTGAGTGAAAGGGTTGAAAAACTCTACAGAGAACTCAAACAGAAAGGAACGAACCATGAAAACGCGTAAAGTTGTGTACGCAGCAAGTCTCGATCCCATCACAAATGGACATCTAAATGTTATCGAGCGTTTTGCACCACTATACGACGAATTTATCGTTGTTGTGGCTGTAGATGCTCGCAAGACATACATGTTCACTCCAGAAGAACGAGTGAGTATGACTAAGTCGGCTGTCGCTCACATTTCAAATGTTACGGTTGATGTCTGTATTGGCCGTTATGTTGTGAAATATGCCGAATCAGTTGGTGCACAGGTCATAATTCGTGGTTTGCGAAATTTCAAAGACCTCGAAGACGAACAGGTTCTTGCGGAAGAAAATCGTAGGATATGTTCGACAATCGAAACCATCTGGGTACCTTGCTTGCCGAATCTTATGCATATAAGTTCGAGTATGGTTAAGGGACACGTTGGTATTGACCCTGACTGGGAAGAACAAGTTGTGCGTTCAGTACCCAGTATCGTAGTTACCAAACTCAAGGAGAAGTACATGCTTAACAGAGCAAAGAAACATTGGGCTTCACTAATGGCTTTACTTGGAAATCCAAAAGGATCAGAATTGGTCTTTGCGGAACTCCTTTTGAAATATAGTGAACCTCATCGTGCTTACCATACACTCGAGCATGTTGTAAATATGCTCGATGAATTGGAATCGGTCGTCGATAAACTGAATGATAAAGACGCTGTAAAAATGGCCGTCTGGTATCATGACGTTGTTTACGATCCGATGACTAAAGATCATCACGTAGTCGCCGACAATGAAGTGAGAAGTGCATATCGAGCCGAGCTTGATCTCGAAAAGCTCGGTTTGTCTTCAAACTTTAGTGAGAGAGTTCAAGCTTTAATCATGGCAACAACACACACAGAGAAAGTCACTGACTCTGATACCATGTTTATGGTTGATCTCGATCTTGCCATTCTCGGTAAATCAGAAAAGGAATTCGAAAGTTACGAAAAAGGAATCCGCAAAGAGTATGACTGGGTATCAGAAGCCGACTTTTGTGTAGGTCGAAGCAAGGTACTTGAGTCATTTTTGAATCGTGAGACGGTATATTCTACTGAAGTCTTTCGGAGTCGGTATGAAAATACCGCTAGAAAGAATATGGAGAAATCACTCACATTACTGAAACAGTAAAAGCTCAAGAGCCTACAAAATAGAAATATTTTGTAGGCTCTTTTTAAATATATATTATATTTTATAACTAATTTACATCATTGGTTCTATTCCTAGTCCCATCATGCAAAAAACGCTCTATGCAGAGCTAAAAAATCCTTATATTATCGCGTCTCGAGCTACGCACGAGTTGGCTGGACGTATGGTATGAAGTTGGAACATTTTTAATACTTAAGTAATAGAAAAGGCCGACAGAAGATTAAACTCCTGTCGGCCCAAAAACCTTCCTTCCTCTTCACTTCTCCTTGTATTCTTCCAGAACTTGAATGAATGGGTACTGCTTTGCACTGTAAGCATAACCACGCATGATATCCCTCATACCCCGATATTCTTCTTTGTATCCGAGGTTAAAGGAAATGCGATTTGCCCACCAGTAGTAGTACCACCCTTCCGTTTCAATAAATTCTCTCCAGTGTCCTGGATCGAACTGAACCAGCTTTGCACTGGCTCCACGACCCGCAGACATTACAGCCACACGAACTGGCCGGACATCCACACGAACCACAAAAACCCACGGTGGTGTTATGTGTATGCCACCTTTTTCTTGAATCCACATTTCGCCAGTAATCTTATTCCTGGCGATACCGATCTGGGTAGGTTCTGTATAGTTCACAAAACCAATGTAAAAGAAAAAGGTAATGGTCAAAGAAACAACGATCGTCTTTGACCATTTCTTTTCAAAGAGTTGATGTACGTTCATTTTGTCACACTGAACATTTTGTTCGTCGAAGCTTCTGCACATTGATTTGGGGCAATTTCTTGGATTACCTCCAAAAACGGGCAATCCCTTCCACCGGCCAGATCAAAGGCATAGCATTTTAGGATCTCCAACAACCAAGTCGTGTTGTCACCAGCATCACGACCATGCCACTCAACGAATGTCTCCAGCCCGTCCGGATTGAACCGTACAAGCTTGGCATTCAACACACGCTGATTTGCACTGATTGTGAGCTGATAAGGACGAAGGTCAATCGCGTGCACGCTGTAACGAATCGGCGTGCGAATGACCCAGCCCGTATGGTTGACCGTCTCGATCTTGCCGGTAGCCTTGTCGAAGACGAAGCCCATCTGGTAATTGTCGACGAGCGTAACCCACAAGGCAAACCAGATGAGAAACCCGATGAAAGCGACAACCAAAGAAACAGCGAGACCAATCACGATGTTTTTAACCATATTCCTGTTAATGAATTTCATCTTTCCTTGAACCTTTCTTTTCTTCCTAGAAACTGCTAGGACAGTTATACCTTACAAGGTACTATAAGAATCTATATCTAATTATACACATAATTATATATATGTCAAGTGCTGGGGGACTTGGATTCGAACCAAAATAAACGGATTCAAAATCCGTTGTCCTACCATTAGACGATCCCCCAATATTTAACCTTTCAATATACCATTAACCCAACCCTGAACCTTCCTATTTAATGTTGAGCTCTTCAATACTTTAACGCGTAATAAGCCAAAATACAAGTCCCCTATGTTTTTTCTTTTTGTTTTTATTATATTTTTCTTAAAATAAACTGTATCAAAAAATTTAATATCAAAACCAGTCATATTTGACCAATATTCTTTAAATCTCTGCACTTCATTTCTATGATTATCATGAATATATATTTCAAAACCCATTTGACCTTCTTGTATTTTACATATTTTAGTTAACCATTTTAAAAATACAATAATCATCTTTGGATCAGAATTTGAAAATTTTATCCCTGAACCCGGAGCATATTCTTTCTCTTTTGAACCTTCAGCCCAGTATAAAGCTGTGCCAATAAGCCAAAGTTCTCTATCTGAGATTTTTCCGATCTCTGTTTCTGAAGAATTCAATATTCCTTTTGAAAGTTCTATTCTTTGTCTTTTTCTAGCTAAACCACCACTCAAACTTGCGAGTCTTCTCTTTTCGGTAAAAGCTTGTTTTTGATGTTTTGCTATACCCACATCTCTGAGCCATTCAGAAAGAGTCGATTTTGCTACAGGAATAATCTTGAGAATTTCCGAATAAGTTTTCCCAGATTTTCTAAGATTAATCGCTCTAATATTTAATTCTTTTTTACGAACATTTATCATTAGTTCTAGTATACATGAATAATGTTCATAAGTATATCAATATCAACCTGGACTGCTTCATCATGTTCGCAAAGACATACAAAAATCTGTATAATAAAAAAGAATTGTACAAACAAAAGAAAGGGGGTTGCGATGGCAACTGCGAAGAAGACGAGATAAGAAGTTCTCGCTAACGAGAAGGGTGGGTCGTTTACGACCCACTCTTTTTTACTTTAGCGAAAGTATGTCGCGTAGTGCTTGCCCGAAACATTTGTATTCAAATAGGCGGGTCCATTGAAGCGCGACACAAACTAATAGAAAATTCCTTATAATTAACCTGGATTGCGACGCTTTGCTCGCAATGACAATGCAAATACTGGATTCCCCCTCCTGAGGCGGGCAGGCTATCTTCGCGGGAATAACAACACAAACTAAAACCTAGTTTTTCTCGATTAGTTTCACTAAAACAAGTTCAAGTGGAAGCTCTGGAATATAAGCCTTTGTCACCATATCATAATAATTTAAGAGAGTGAGTAAAGAGTCAGAATTAATCTTTGATGGTTTTTTATCGGCAAGTCCTTTCAAGAAAATAAAATCTGAGTCAGAAAGTTCCTCTTTCAACTTCCCTTCTGCACTTTTTAGATTTCTTAAAAGTAAGATTGAGCGCATTTTGTGTAATACTAGTCTAAAATACAAAAGCATATCTATATTTAGATCAGTAGCCTTTGATACAGCCCCTAAACCTAGTTCTAAGTTCCCTTCATCTATTGATCTAATAAAATCATTTACTATCTCGGCTCGTGGTGCACCTGTTACGAGCTCTACTTCTTCAGGAGAAACTTTATTGTCTTTTGAAGAGCTTATTACTTTCTGTAAAATACTTTCTGCATCACGAAAAGATCCATCACCAAGTAAAGCTATGAGCTCGGCAGATGAAGGTTCTATTTTAAAATTCTCTTTTTTAGCAATAGAGATAATTACATCCTTTAAAACCTTTTGGGTTGGTTTTTTAAAAACAAATGTCTGACATCTGGAAACTATTGTTTCTGGAATTTTGTTTGATTCAGTAGTAGCAAGTATAAAAATAACATGACTTGGTGGTTCCTCAAGCGTTTTCAAGAGTGCATTCCAAGCTGACTTTGAAAGCATGTGTGCTTCATCTAGTATATAAACTTTATATTTTGATTCAAAAGGAAGACTGTTTACAGATTCATTTAGTGCGCGTATATCATCCACACCAGTATTTGATGCTGCATCTATTTCTGTAACATCATTTGAAGTTGTACCTATTTCTTTTGCAAAGATTCTTGCAATACTTGTCTTTCCTGTACCTCGTGAACCAGAAAATATATAAGCATGAGCAATATTTCCAAGTTTGATAGATGATTCCAAAACTTTTACTATATGATCCTGACCCAATACTTCACCGAAATTTTGTGGGCGATATTTTCTATATAATGTTGTTTCTGACATAGGGAGATTATATCATATGAGATTAAGAATGTTGAATAGTGAATGTAGAATGTAGAATCATTATTCATAAATGGTTAAGCTACATTATTTTGTAAAATAAAAATACCGTACTTCTCATGAAGTAAGGTATTAAGTAGTAAGTTTCATCCTCAAGACTCAGGTGACACAAGAAGTTCATCACCCTTACCTTCTTGCCAAATTTCGGTAATAACTTCTGCAGACACAGTGACCAAACTCAGATCTGATTCACCATCTTCTTTTGCATTTTTGTCAGGTTCTCTTTTTTTCATAAGATTCTCCTTTTTAAAACATTCCTTAAAAATAGTAACAGATAAAAGGAAAAATACAAATAATATTATTAGAGATACTTTAGTTAATTTTAATACATTAAAGGAGGTTTCTATTTAGTTTTCGTCGCGCTTCAATGGACGGTGCGCGACGTGATAAAATTAATTACACAAAATTCATATATGGAAGTTGTCTATTAGTTTGCGTCCCCCTAATCGGACAGTTGGGTGACGTACTTTTGCAAAAGTAAAAATAGCACCCACCGAGAAAGTCTCAGGGGGTGCTATTGGGTTCGGCTTACGAACCCGGGCGCCGGCAGGTCAGATCAGATTAAGGGTGTAACCCCAGATCGGACCCGCACGAGCGGTGCCGTGGTTTGTCTTTTTCATTGTGTTTCCCTTTTTGCCTTTTACCGCAGGTTCATCACGATGAAGCGAGGTTTCATCAACCAAGCCTTGTACTGATTCATATACAAGTATAGCATACCTAGTTTTTTTGTCAAGCTTTTTTGCATTTCATCTTGTTAAGAAGTTTAAATACGTTGATAAATAAGGATATTTATGGGTAGTAATTAAAATATAAAAACATCTATTTATTTGCGTCGCGCTTCAATGGACAGTGCGCGACGTGCTTCTGCTGAAGCAAAAAAAGAAGGGCGGTTCTGCTGAACCGCCCGTTAGAAAAGACTCGTATGTTGCTCAACTTATTACCTATCTCAAGTTTTTCCAACATTCATACAATCATAAGCTGCGTTGTTGATAAGTAAATTCAGAAGAACAGCTTACAGACAAACGAGTTAGGTGTCTGCACGTTTTTTAAAGTGGAACTTACCACTCAAAAAGTTTGTAGTCAGGAACTATCAAACACCTTGTCACTTTGCATAGTAACCTTCCTTTCTTTGAGATCTGTCTAAAGTTGATACTAATTTATTTTAAACAAAAGTCAATAAAAAAGAGGACGGAGTAAACTCCGCCCTCACCTTGTCCTTGATCTCGGTATCGGTCTTTCACCCCGTTCAGTGCGGTGGGATTACAGACCTTCCTTGGCCGTGATCGAAGTCTTCATGAACGTGCCGTCAGCCGTCTTAGCCACGATGCACTCAATACCAACCATCGAATGAGCTGTTAACTTGGGCATAGTCAGTTTTCCTTTAGAGAACCGATAACACACCATTACCCTAGACAAAACCGTATTTTATCAAAGCTATACTTTAACAAAACCTTTGTTACCACCAAAGGTATCTAGAGTAAGAAAATTATTACATAAGAGAAAATTTTATGCAAATTTGAAATATATAAAACAGATTCAAGATTTATGATTCAGGATTTAAGATGAATTAAAATTCGTATAAGGAAGTTGTCTACTAGTTTGTGTCGCGCTTCAATGGACATTACGCGACATATTTTCGCAAAAATAAAAACGGCGGGAGTACATGACTCTCGCCGTTTGGTCCTTTTAGAACCATCCATCAGCTTTCTTTGCCTAGGAGGTGCTGAGGGCCGTCATCGCGCCGCCGGTTGAAGTTGTCATCGAGTGTCTTACCCGACAGGTTGCCGTTGATACCGCCGTTGTGCGACCGTGTCGCTTCAGTGATCTGGCCATAATGTGCTCCTTTCAGAAACACCATTTTTTGTTTTGACCCAACTCAGTCGAGACCAATGTCCGACTCGTGCTTTGACCAAATAATTATTGCATAGGACAAAAATAATGCAAATTAAGAATGTGGATATTTTTTTAGTTTATGTTATTTCAAGAGAACTTTCGTACAGGTAAACATCGGGTGACGTGAGAAAATTCAATGGATAATGTCATCTTCTAAAGAAGATGTCTTGATTGGTTTATGTCGCGTTTCAATGGACCCGTCAATTTGAATACAAATTTTTCGGGCAAGCACTACGCGACATAAAAATACCAATTAAAATAATTCATATATGGAAGTTGTCTATTAGTTTGCGTCCCCCTAATCGGACAGTTGGGTGACGTAATCTGAAATCAGCTTTAATACATTAAAGGAAATTGTCTATTAGTTTATGTCGCGTTTCAATGGACACTACGCGACATGATCCTGCAGGATCAAAAAAAGGTGGACACGGCAATGTCTCCACCTTTTTTGATCTCAGCTATATCAAAAGGACAATGTCTTTTCTAGCTGAGACCACAAACACCGATTTTACTCACCGGTTTTAATCCTCTCTTTTCATCGAGAGAAAAACTGAGAAGAACTTCGCTAATCACTTTGTGTTTAACCCCCTTCCTTTTTTAGGAGTAAGTACAATCATGAAGAATTTAATATTATACCCCCACTAAAAAAAGTCAATAAAAAAATCAGCAAGGGGGTGAAGGATCAAACACACCACCTTGCTGATTTAGAACGATTATCCTTGTTGAGTTTTTTTCCGTTGGTTCAACATCTCACCAACTAAAAGCTGAAAGGATCTGCCATCATTCGCAACCTCCCGCCCTAAGGCTTTTTCTCATCCCCATGATTAAGAATTAAAACAAATAGCTCGGTGGACCGTTCATTACGAAAACCCTCCAAGGTTTGGTGTTTATGAGCACATTCGCGATTTAAAGCTTTTTCTCCTCAACATGAATCAAGAAAAAAGTGAATAATTCGGTGGTGTGTTCATTAAGAGAACCCTCCAGTGTTTGGTGTTTCGAACTTTGGATCGTTTGGAACCATCTAAACTAAAACTATCATATTGAAATTATTTGTCAAAAATTTTATAAAATAAAGGCCCCATCTTACGATGAGGCCTCTTACAAACTTCCAAGTTACTAGCCCAAATCAGATGCCCCTAAACGGTATGACTCGGGTGCTTAGTTGATATACTCCTTTCGACGGTTACAGGTGTGTCGCGATCAGGCAGCCGTAGTTCTTGCCGAACTTAGCGGCGGCCGTTGGCGGCGGGCGTGACAATCATCAAAATGACGAAAAAAGAATTTTTGTAAATCGGCGGAGCACGGGTCATGAGTAACCTCCTATGGCGGCCTTTTAGGCATTTTTGGCGAAAAAAACAAAGAACGATTCAGTTTTGTTTCTTCAACTTTTCCTGACCACTCAACTAGTGAATGATCAAATTAAGGAAAAATTTAAAAACATGTTTAAGGTTCCAACCTCAAACCTGAACTAACTTAATATCAAGTATAGCATATATAAAATATTTGTCAAGCTTTTCGTAATGGTTCAATAGCTTGGACGCAAAATATAAGTAATATATAAATATGTCATACACAAAAAATCCACACATGCCAAAAGTGCGTAAAGATGCAGCAGATATGGTACGAAGAGGTTTTACATCATC
>JBAZYH010000004.1:0-66897 GCA_041659365.1 Minisyncoccota bacterium
ACAATAACGATAGACCACAATGGGGACTAAAAAAGATGACTCCTGTAGAATACAGAAATCATCTTTTAGAGCTCAAGTAGCCTTTTGATTCGGTGTCTACTTTATAGGGTACAGATCACTTCGCAAACCCGCCTTTTGTATTAATTGTATTGTCATTGCGAGGTACTCCGTCGCAATCCAGGTTAGTATTTATTTTTTTTGTATTGTCATTCCCGCGTAGGCGGGAATCCAGTATTATCGTATTTCCGTCTTTGCGAGGAACGAAGCAATCCAGGTTTGTATTCAATTAATCATGGATTCCTGCCTACGCAGGAATGACACAATACATAGTTGTATTATTTTTGGGGCTAAAACACTTTTAGTAAAAAGTGTTCGCCCGAACTTTTTGGTACTATTGTAAAAAGTTATAGGGGGGGGTATAATTAAAACATTAGTAATTAATATATAAAAATATGGGAGAAATATTAAAAAATAGTGAACTAACAGACGAATCAAAAGTTGACGAATTTGAGTCTCAGAGAGATGAAAGATTAAAATATTTAAAATCACTTACAATCGAAGATTTAGAACAAGAACTAGAAGAGGTTAGTACAGCTCGTTATATACAGGGAGAAGAGAGAACCTTAACCCCAGAAACATCAGAACAATTTCATAAATATCTAGCTATGATTGAAGAAGAGATAATATCGAAGAAAAAAGCAAAAAATCCTAAAAGTTAATTTTCGGAGGTCGGACTTCAATTTCCGGAGGTCGAACTTCAGGGTAAAAGTAGCTTATAAAATCAACCACTATTTGGTGGTTGATTTTGTTATTAAAAAACTTGGATTTTCGTTTAAAGGAATAATAATACAAATACGAACCTGGATTGCCACAGGTGATTACACCTTCGCAAAGACGTGCAAAAAGGAATTGTATTTGAATTTTTACTAGCGAGCGAAGCTGAGTGTTTTGAAAGCCTTACGGAGCAGAATTTTTAGTAAAAAATTTTGTGAGTAGAGAAAAACTGCCGTGACTGACGACAGTTTTATCCTTAATGTATTAACATTAGCGAGCGAGTTTTCACTTTTTAAAACCATTTCGCAGTGCGACGGCATGAGAATAGCAGATTTCTAGCAAGAAATCATGCGCGGTTTTAAAAAGAGAAAAGGAGCGAGCCTCTACTTCCAGAATGGAGAATAAGCTATAACCATACTTATAATAATAAGTACTGCTACTACTGACCATGTAATTTTGATAACGTTTTTAGTTTTTTTGTTAAAAAGCATGTTGTTATTATTCAATTATTCTTATAAAATACTATAAGGTTAAATATACATCAAAGATGTTTGATTATCAACAGAAGAAAAAGATAAGGAAAGTTATATATTCTAAAATTACTTTAGTAGTTCTATTTATTTTTATTATTATTCTTGCGAAGGCAAATTATGGTATATTTAAAAAAGAGAGGTTAAGTAGAGAAAATTATAATATAGTAAAGGATGACTTCGATTCTTTAAAAGGAAGGAAAGTAGTGTTAGAATCTGAAATTAGTAGATTAAAAACAAGTGAAGGTGTAGAAGAAGAAATAAGGTCAAAGTTTGATGTTTCAAAACCAGGTGAAGTTGTAGTAAATATTATTGATTCTGGCAGTAGTACTTCTATAGAAGGTGAAGAAGTCGGTGTTGGTTTTTGGAATAAAATAATTAATTGGTTTAAATAGTAATTGCGGGTGTAGTATAGTGGCAGTATGAGTGCTTCCCAAGCATTAGGCGTGAGTCCGATTCTCACTACCCGCACAAATGTGACTTATTTTTTAGCTTTTGATATAATGTTTAATGTTATTAATTAATAGAGATGTCATATTTTAAAGAATATGTCTAAATAGAGTTTATGTCGTGTTTCAATGGACACTACGCGACATGATTCTGCAGAATCAAATCACATGAAAAAAATAATAATGTATTCAACACCAACTTGTCATTACTGTAATCTAGCCAAAGATTTTTTTGATGAACATAATGTAGAATATGATGTACATAATGTTTCTATCGATCTTGAAAAGAGAAAAGAAATGATGGATAAAAGTGGTCAAATGGGTGTGCCTGTAATATATATAGGCGATGATATGATACTTGGTTTTGACGAAGAAAAGATTAGAGATTTGTTAGGATTGTAATAAAAACAAAAACCACTTATAAGTGGTTTTTGTTTTTAGATGTGTTATATTTTACATGCATTTGCCTTTGTAGTTGAATGGATAGAACAATCCCGTCCTAAGGGATAGATGTCAGTTCGATTCTGACCGAGGGCACATTTATTTTAGAAAAAGTGATATAATAAAAACATGGATCAAGAAGAAAAAGAAATTTTGCAAAAAACTTTTGAATTATCAGAAGAAAATAATAAAATTTTGCGTGGTTTAAGAAGTATTAATAGGTGGTCTTATGCTATGAAAATTATTTATTGGACATTTATTATCGTTGTTGCTTTTAGTGCATACTTTTTTGTTCAGCCTTATGTCGAAATATTAGATAATACATATAATAATATAAGAAATAACGTTAATACTATAAATAGTGTGGCTAAAAAGCTCCCTATGTCTTTTCAATAAAAGGCTGGAAAAAAATATTAAAATAGTGTAATATGTTTGTTGTAGGAAACTACAACTGTCCTAAGACCTTTTATTTTAATAAAAGGTTCGGGCGAACATTTTGTTTTGTCAAAATGTTTTAGCCAAGATAGCTCAGTTTCCGCCAGAGGCGGACCAGCCTATTGAAAGGGCTGGGGTAGAGATTTCGAGGTGGTTAGTATAGGGATGGTGTAAATTGTAAAATTTGTTTTTGCCAAGATAGCTCAGTTGGTAGAGCATTCCCCTGAAGAGGGAAGGGTCCCCAGTTCGAGCCTGGGTCTTGGCACCAAAATAAAAAATCGCAGTCTTTAAGACTGTGATTTTTTATTTTGGTGCCAAGAAGGAGTGAACTGCTTCACTCCGTCCCAGGCTCGAAAGACTTTTCAATATTTACGAAAGGTATTCTTTGAGTAAATCTGAAAGGTACCTGGCTACGTGGTAGCCGAGCTTGGGTCTGAAATTGTGTCATTACGAGAAGGTACTCCGACGTAGTAATCCAGGTTCATGTTTTATTTTAAAATTAATTCAACCTGGATTGCGACCACGTAAAAATGATTACATTCACGTGGCACAGCGTCAGGATACTTCCTCGCAAAGACACTCAATAAACAACACAAATAAAAACACGAAGAATTTTCGCTTTGCGAAAATTCTTCGTGTTTTTACCTTATAAATTTTACGAACTTTTTACCTTCAACTTCGCCTGTCTGTTTTTGTCTAATTTTGGTAGTCTGATTGTTAGTAATCCATTTTTATTTGTTGCTTCTGCTTCCTCAACCTCAATCTCTTGGGGAAGAATTATTGTTCTAGAAAAACAACCCCAATATAATTCTTTATGAAAAAAATCATCATCATCTGAAGAATCAGATTCTTCTCTTTTTCCTTTAATAGTAACCATATCTCTAGTTATATTTATATCAAGATCGTCTGGTTTGGTACCAGCAACCATAGTTTTTATAATTATTTCACTAGGTGTTTGAAACATATCTATAGCAAGCTGGCCTTCTGTTTCGCATAGCATTTCTTCTGTTTCCTCATCTGAATCATCGTTTGACGACTCTATTTCATTATAGTCATCATCAATTTTTACAATTCCTGTTAACCTCTCAAAAAAAGATTTCTTTTTCATCCCATTATAAATTTTAAAATTATTAATTTGCGACTATTTTTAATTTAATATCAGTAATATTTATTCGTCGTTATTTTTTTATGTTAAATTTATAACGGGATAAATATTTTTTAACAAAAATAAATTTAAATTTTTTCTAATTTTATTTTTTTAATTTTCTCAAAAGCTAGTAGTACTATTATAACAGCAACCCAGATTATTTCCAAAGCCATAAGAGATCCTCTTGCGTTACCAACCATAAAGAAATTAAATAGCGCATGTGTAATTATGGCGCAGACGAGTCCTGTGAGTGTCCATCCAAACCTACTCATTCTCTTGTTAAAGAAGTTAAAACCTATAAACATACCAACAGTCACAGATGATACGGTGTGAAGTAGTGTTGCTCCTATAAAGCGCATATTACCTGTAAGTACACTATTTGTAATCTGTCCTTTTGTTAGTGGGTCTATTAAAAAAAGCATATTTTCTACTGCAGCAAAACCAAGAGCAACAGTTATCATGTATATCATTGGATCTATTGCCTCGTCATCATCTTTTGATCTCAAAACAATAAAATAGGCTATTATAAATTTGAAAAACTCTTCTATTATTGGGGCAAAGAATATAACTATTATAAGTCTGTTTAATATAATTTTTTCTTGTGAGGATATATGTTCAAGCCAAATTAGTAAGGGTTTTAAAAAATCTCCAGACAAAAGATTTCTAATATTTATTTCAGAAGAAAGTTTTTCAAAATATAAAGAACAAAAAACAGCAATAATACCTCCTATGAAAGCAATTATTATCATTAATTTTGGCTCAGGTTTCTCTTTGTCTTCTTTAAGCCAAAAAATAAGCCAGACAATCGCAGGTAAGATCCCGCCGATAAGGGCGTATATTAATGTTGTAATGTTTATGTCCACTAGTATTATTTTAACTCTTAATTGGCCAACTTTCAATCATTAGTAGATTCTTTTTCTCGTCATTAATAGATGTCCATATTTCTTCTGTAAGAAATGGCATAAAAGGATGTAGGGAAGTAATAATAATTCTAATAGTTTTTAATAGGAATTGTTTTCTAGATTCTATTTCCATTGACGCGGATTCTTGCGGACTAGACGCGGAAGATGCGGAATCTAATGCAAATATTTTTTTACTTTCCTCAAGTATTACATCAGCAAAATTCTTCCATGCGTATTGATATATTTTATCTCCAGCCATGTAGAACCTGTAGTCTTCCATATCTTTTGTTATATCGGATAGGAGAGATTCCCTTTCTTCTATAAGTTTTTTATCTACTTCAGAATATTTATCAAAATTTTCTGAATATTTTGTATCCTTTGTCGATTCAAGGACAAATCTAGTAATATTCCAAACCTTATTTGCAAAGTTTTTATAACCTTTTATTTTATCTTCTGAAATGTTCATATCTGTGCCTGGAGTATTACCAATAATAAGAGACATTCTTCCAGCATCAGTACCAAATTTTGCTGAAATATCTAATGGATCCATATTATTACCAAGAGATTTAGACATTTTTCTTCCTTTTGCATCCCTAATCATTCCATGAAAATAAACCGTTTCAAATGGAATTGTTCCAAGGTTGTATCCGGTCATCATTATCATTCTTGATACCCAGAAAGGTAAAATATCATAACCAGTTTCTAAAACATTTGTTGGGTGATAAAAACCAAGATCATTTGTTTTTTCTGGCCAACCTAAAGTTGAGAAAGTCCAAAGTGCAGAAGAAAACCAAGTATCCAAAGTATCTTCATCTTGTACCCACCCTTCACCTTTTGGATTTTCTATATCACAAAATGTTTCATTTCCTTTATAATAAACTGGAATACGATGACCATACCAAATTTGTCTTGAAATACACCAATCTCTGAGATTATCTATCCAGTGAAAATAAACTTTTTCAAAGAAATCAGGAATCATCTTTATTTGACCATTTTCTACAGATTTTTTCATTATTTCTTTTAGTGTGACAGTATCTCCAGACTCAATACCTTTTATTTCTGAGTGTTGTATTTTAAATGATTTGCTAACAGATATAAACCATTGAAGCTTTGGTAACGGTTCTATTATTCCGCCGGTCCTTTCTGCAGTTGAAATATTTTGTTTAACAGATTCTTCTTTTTCTAAAAGTCCTTCTGTTTTTAGCCATTCTACGATAATCTCTCGTGCTTCTGTTGTTTTCTTTCCTAAAATGTTTTCTCCACCAACTGTCATTTTTGCTACTTCATTAATAACAATTTTATCTTTTGGAAGATTGTGTCTCTCAGCCATTTCCCAGTCGATTGTGCTATGTGCAGGAGTAACGCCTAGCGCACCAGTACCAAATTCTTTATCTACTTCTTTATCCGCTATAATTTTAATATGAATAGAAACTCCACAAAAAATTGCGTCGTATTCTTTTCCTATATATTTTTGGTAACGTTCATCTTCTGGATGCACAGCAACAGCAACATCACCAACTTTAGTTTCTGGTCTTGTTGTTGATATTGAAATAGGGAAGTCTTTTGAATATTTAAAGGTATAAAATTTTGCATCTCTTTCCTCATAAACTATTTCGTCATCAGAAATAACAGTTTGGCCTTTCGGATCCCAATTAACAATCCTGTATCCTTTATAAATAAGTCCGTCATCATACATCTTTTTGAAAACTGTACGAACGGCAAGGTTTCTCTTTTCATCAAGAGTAAAAGCTTCACGAGACCAATCACAAGAAGCTCCCATAGTTTTTGTTTGGGAGATAATTGTATCGTGACTTTCTTTTGCAAATTCTTTAATCCTATGAACTAATTCTTCACGTCCCAAATCAAATCTAGATTTATTCTCATTCTTTTTTATTTCTTTCTCAACTTTTGATTGGGTAGCAATACCTGCATGATCTGTACCTGGAAGCCAAAGAGTTTTCTTACCACGCATTCTGTTATAACGAATCATTACATCTTCAACTGTAAGGGTGAGTGCATGCCCCATATGAAGTTTGCCAGTTACGTTAGCTGGGGGCATCATTATTGAATATTTTTCTTTGTGTCTTTCTGGTAGATTATCAGGATTAAAATAACCAGATTCTTCCCATAGCTTATATATTCTAGGTTCAGTTTCTTGTGGGTTATATGGCTTTAAAAATTTGCTTGCCACGTTTGAATTTTCACTTTGTTCTTTATTTATCATATTTTTTTTGTTTAATTCCATCGTAAGATTTTAACAGCGAACTATTCTCACAAAATTCTTTACGTGGTCATTCACCCCATTAGAGTTTATATTTTGTGTTTTGTTTTCGTTCATTTTTTTATAATAAAATACACTTAGTTTTAGTGCTCCGTTTGATTAAACTCTAACGAGGCAGGTTCTAAGATAATATCAGAAAAGAGTTATTTTTGAAAGAAAAAGAGGTCTCTTAGTGAGACCTTCTTTTTGGGTGACAAATAAAGTTAACTCCTGATAATTTTCCATTTTGTGGATGATCCTTTTCCTCTGAGCCTACAAACTTCAAGAAGTGTTTTGAGGGTTCGTGTTGTTCCACTATTGTCTAAGTTTGCAATCTTTGCAATTTGTTCGGTAGTGGCCGTACCACCAAGAGACTGTAGTGCATCAAAAACTCTTCTTTGACGCTCGTTCACTTTTTTGAGCCTTTCTTTGTTTGTGGTTTGCTTCTGGATATATAGTATTCTGATTTTGAGATAAGTAAAGAAAATTTTTACTTTATACATTTGTCATTCCTGCGTAGGCAGGAATCCATAATTAATTCAATATCAATATATAAGGGAAGTTTTCTATTTTATTTGCGTCCCCCTAAAAGGACCCGCCCATTTTAATACAAATGTTTCGGGCAAGCAGTTGGGTGACGTGATTTTGCATTAAATATCTTAATAGATTAAAGGAAATATTCTATTTAGTTTGCGTCGCGCTTCAATGGACGATTGTGCGACGTGCTAATAAATTTAATAAATACATATATGGAAATTATCTATTAGTTTGCGTCCCCCCCAATTGGACAGTTGGGTGACGTGATCTTGCTAGATCAAAAAAGACCGTGCCCGCAGTTGTACAAACGCTGGGGACACGGTCGAAATGAGAGAACAGGTGATAAAGATCACCCTTTTCTCTTGCGATACTTCGGATCTCTCATTTTATCTCGATGAAGGGGTAAGGTGAGCCTTACTTTTACTCTTTCGCTCGCCACTACTTGAGTCCTTCTTTTTGTGACGGGCAATACCTTTCGGTGAGCCCGAGCTACAAACCGATGTCCGCAGATCTCACATTCACGGGTCAGTTTATTAGATTCTATACTTTTTATATATTAAGTCAAAGAGAATAGCCTTATTTTATCTAGCCCCTTGACCTGTTTTTATGATAGTTGTAAAATTTATATGGAATCGTAAATTAACAACACAATAGGTGGACAACCAAAGGAGGTCCTAATGAATAAGGAAGTTCTTATAAAGATTGATTATTCTTTCAAAACTTTTTTTAGTAAAAAGAAAATCATTAGGAAGCTTTCTAATAAGAAAAAATGGTTAAGGAGGCGTTTACTTGATAGAGTGAAGATGTTCTCTGATACTTTCAATGAGTCAACAGATGAACATAAAAGAGAGATGAATTTTTATCTCACCTATCTTTTTGAAGAGATTACCTCTGAGCAAACTGTAAAAGAAATAGCTAACATGGGTTTTAGACCAGTCACTGCGTGGGAATTACAGTGTTTAGCTATTGAAGATGCTCGTTTGCCCGTGGAGTCTCATGTTCTGGCTCTCGGTTCTATTCATGAATATATTTTATCTGGTGGAAAACCAGAGATGTGTGTTGTTGGTTTTGTTAATTGTGAATTATGTATAGAAAGGTGGAATGATAAAAGACAAACTGATCAGATTTTTGTTGTTACTGATATGTGACAACAAAAGGGCGTCTCGCTTTGTAGACGCTCTTTTTAAATTTTAAAAAGATAAAAACCACCATCTTTTTTAAGAGATGATGGTTCCATACAAATCTTCATTGAAACAGAGTATTTTGTCCCAAGAAGATTATTAAACTTGCTGTAATAATAGAGAAACCAAGAACTTCAGGAGTAATTTTGTTTAGGTTATTTTTTCTGAAGTTTAAATAACAAAGTACTACACAAGTGGTTATCATTACAAAAGTAAGAGAAGTTGTTTTGAGTGATAATATCAAGCCTGCTTTTCTTGTAATAAAATCATCAGGCCTCATTACAATAAAAGCAAATTCTAGACTAATCACCAGCCAGAAGGTGGCTAACATGATCCCATCGGTGAATCCTTTGAGTGATTTCATAGTAGCCTCCTTTATGAAGAGCGGATAACTTGTTAGGGAACTGTTCCCAAACATAATTAGCTTTTCCTTATATATAATATCACGCTTCGTATATAAAAAGTAAACAAATAATTATAAACTCAAATTTCCATTGGCTTTAAAATCTGTTTCTGGTTTTTTGCCAGATAAAATATTTAGATATCCCGCGACTGCTATCATAAAAGCATTGTCCGTAGAAGCACTAAATTCTGGAATCATAAGTTCAACATGAATATCTTCTGCGAGTTTTGCAAAATCACTTCTTATTTTTTTATTTGCACTTACACCACCACCGATTATTATAGTTTGTGCTCCGTATTGTTCAACGGCTTGTTGGGTTTTTTTAATTATTACTTCTACTACAGCATCTTCAAATTCTCGAGCTATTTCTTGTTTGATAGAATCAGTTAATTTGGCTAAAACATTTTTTTCAGAAAAATGTTCGCCCGACTCGTCTTTCTGTGAAGACGAGTTTAGGGTAATTTTTTGTACTGTATAAAGTACAGCAGTTTTTATTCCTGAGAAAGAAAAATTTAAATCATGAGAATGTATCATTGGACGAGGAAGAGGGAACGCGGATTTACGCGGACCAGACGCAGAATCATGCGGATGTTCAAGTCTATCCTTTTCTGCGAGTTTAGATATTTGTGGACCACCAGGATATGGTAGACCTAGTATTCTTGCAACCTTATCAAAAGCTTCTCCGATAGCATCATCTCTTGTGCTTCCAATTATTTCATATTTTTGGTTTTCTTTACTTAGGACAAGTTGGGTATGCCCACCGCTTATGAGGAGAGCAATGACGGGATAATTAGGGGATTGAATGTTGAATGTTGGATGTTGAATATTAGTTTCTTTACATTCACTATTCAATATTCCACATTCTCGTTGTAGCATGGCTACAACGACATGTCCTTCCATGTGGTTTACAGGGATTATAGGGATGTTCCAGGCTTCTGATAATGCTTTTGCGAAGCATATACCAACCCAGAGTGCTGGTTCAAGCCCAGGGCCATTGGTGACCGCTATAGCATCTATGTCTGGTTTTTCTATTTTCTCAATGAGTTCAATTAAATCTTCAGATAGATCATTTTCTCTTGCTAGAATTTCTTTTATTCTTTCTTTTCTTGAATCTCGAATCATAAATCTTGAATCCTTTTTCATCCCGGCTTCCTCAAGACATTTTTCAAGTTGGGGAGTAAGGTTTAGAGCATGTTCCCTTTTTGCCATCATAGGATAAACACCACCATACTGTGCATGTATAGCTATTTGAGAATATAATTGGTTCCCAAGTATTTTTATTTTTGAACCAACAGAATCATTTTCTGTTTCAATAATACAAACCCCTGTTTCATCGCATGATGTTTCTATGCCTAAGATTTTCATAAGTTAAAGATTAACATTTTTTTGGGGAAAGGGAAGATGGCGAAAATTAAGGTGATATTTATTGTGTTTCTTTTCTGGACTTATTATTATAAAAGTGGTAGTTTTTGTTAAACAACAAGAAAGGAGTTCTTTATGAGTTCAATCAGAATTATCTCAATCCCTCCTGGGCAAGCTCCGGAATGGGTTCGTAAAGAATGGATTGGAGTTGAAATCCCGCTTTCCGAACAGAAATCGAGTGGAATTCAGATGGGAGTTCGTGGTGGTGCAGCCAAAAATGTTGGTGGGTACCAGGTGGAAACTAGTAAGGCTATTGAAGCTTTGCAGAAGAAATCACCGATGGCCGCGAAGTGGTGGAAAGATAACGTACCGCTCGTCTCAATAGTACACCTTGTTTTTTCCAAAGAGGTGTGCGAGCTTGTATCGTAACTGTCGTTTGAATTTCAAAACTGCTGAACTAAAAATCCAGCAGTTTTTTTATATTAAATATTTTTACGGGGAAGTTCGACACTTACAGTGTCAGTACCTTCATTGGATATTTTTATTGGTATGCTTCGCATCTATAATAATGTGAGCCGCAATAATTTGTTCGTCGTCACTCACAAATTTTCCAGCCCCGGACTCAGCTTTTTTCCTACTGAAAAAATATGCTTCCGTCTTCACAAAAGCGAAAAAGACTGGAGAAGTCCAGTCTTTTTAAAATCCGCTTTTGTGAGCCTTCTCGAACTGTGACCTTGTGGTTCCTTACCCCATAATGTTATTTATAATGTTTTTAGTGTAACAGTTTAACCCTTCTCGTGAGACTATAAAATGGCTATTGTTTGTTTCCTATAATTATTTTGAAAGAGTCACTATCATCTTTGGGGTTTTCAATAATTTGACCGTTTATTGGCTGAGAATAAACAGCTTGATTAACTCCATTAACTTTATAGTTATTTCTATCTAGATATTCTTTAATTTGGGATGCAAAATTATAAGCTTCACCATCACCTAATACAGAAGTTACATTAACAGAAGATCCAGTAGGAATTAATTGCTTGAGCTGTGTTTCTAGTGATGAATCTAATTTTCTTGGTTGGGGACCTAGATATACATTATTATTACCATTTATGTTGTTTTGATTGATATCCATATATTTACTTTGTTAAGAATGCATAAATATAGTTAGCAACAATTGAAATTATAATTCCTATGATAAAACCTTCTCCGCGCATTTTCCAAGTAAACTTATTGTTTGTTTTTGTTTCATTACCTGAATCAGAAAGATGGGCGTTGTTCTCACCATTTGTATTATTTTGTTTTATATTTACAGACATAAATTTAAATATTACATATTTATAATACTTCTCGTGTTAGCACTTGTTGGTGACCCCTTTGTCCCTAGAATGGAACACCGTTCAAAGTGAAGTAAAACGATGGAATGAAGTATTTAATTTTTATAAAATAATTCCATCTTACTCAATATAAGCTTATAAATACGAATAATAAATAATATTTAATTACCGTTAAGGGTATAGAACACTATGAATACTACATTTAAACAATTAAATACTGAAACAGAAAAAATCAGCATTAAAGATTTTTTACTAAAACCATCAGCTTATTATCAAGTCGTTCCTAATCATTTTATAAAAATTGGTAGACCAACATTTGATGGAAAAAATGAAAGTGAAGTAGTTGCGAAATTACAGTATGCCTTTTCTATAGGAGCAAAAGTCTCAGAAGCCTGTTGTTTTGCGGGTATTTCAAAAGATTCATTCCATAGATATTGTAAAAGATATCCAGAGTTTCGCGACAAAATAGAGCTTTTACAAAACACACCAATTTTTATTTCTAGAGTTATTATTTATAATGCAATATTAAATAATGATTTAAAAATATCCAAGTGGTATCTTGAAAAGAAATGTCCTGAAGAATTTTCTTACAATAGACCACTTATGATTAAATTGAAACAAAAAGAAGAAAGAATAGAATATCTGGAAGGAATTTTAAAAAATAAGAAAATTTTGTTTTAATTATTGGGATATAAAATTTGTGTTAAAATTAGAATTATGAAAATAAAAGAAATTAAAAAAAGAATTAATAATGCATTAGATAGACTTTACGATGTTGATCAATTTATAATTGATAATGATCTCTGTGAAAGATGTATAAATTTTAGATTTGCTCTTCATTTGCAAAATAATTTTCCAGAATATTTTGTTGATTGTGAGTACAATAAATCTCATATTGGTTTAATTAATGATCAAAAAAGAGTTTTGGATACAGGAAATGGTAACTTTATCGATATTATTATTGGAAAACGTTCTAGATCACCAAAAGATGATTTTATCTGTTTTGAAACTAAAAAATCGAATAGTAATGATGTTTTAGGAATAGAGAACGATATTAATAAATTAAAAATATTAACAAGTGGTGGTCAATTTGATTATAAATATGGTTTTAAAATAGTTTTTTCATTATTAAGAAAAGATGTCATACTTGAAACTTATAAAAAAGCAAAGTTATTATAGAGTAATGGGCTATTTTGTGGACAATTACGGATTGCTTATAATAAAAAAATATCGTAATATGTAGATGTAAAGTTGTTGTTTTTAAATTGTATTTTAAAATTACGAAAATGGCGTCCATAAATCTTATAGAAAAAATAACTAATCTTTTTGTAGAAGGTAAACATCAACAAATAATAGATGTTTTGAGTGAGGAATCTGTCAGATTAAAAAAAACTGGTAAAATGGTAGCCAGTAAAAAACTTCAAAACATTATTAAAAAAATACCTATTAATAAAAGTTCTTTTGTTGGAGCATCCTCTAATCATTCTGTAAAATCAATAGATATTTCAAATTATCGTGAAAATAATCTAGTAAAAAAATATTATTCTCAAGTTACACCAGAACAAGTGATTCTAAATATTTCTGCAAAAGATAAAATAGAAAATCTTTTTAAAGAATGGGAAGATTTTGATAGACTTTCTAAACATAATCTCTTCCCAACAAATAGAATTTTATTTTATGGTCCACCTGGTACAGGAAAAACTTTGTTAGCAAATGCAATTGCACAACACTTAGATTTTCCACTTGTTTTAGTTAGGTTGGATGAATTAATCTCTTCATTTTTAGGTGAAACTGGTAAAAATATTAGAGATATATTTGAAATTGCGTCAAAAGAACCCGTGGTGTTATTTTTAGATGAAATAGATACTATTGCTAAATTTAGATCTGATGAAAAAGAATTAGGTGAATTAAAAAGAGTTGTTACAGTTTTGTTACAAAATATTGATTTTTTTCCAAATCAATCAATAATTATTGGCGCAACAAATCACGATGGTATTCTCGATAAAGCAATCTGGAGAAGATTTCCATTAAAATTGAAATTGGATTTACCCGATATTAATAGTAGAAAATTATTGTTTAAACTTTTTTTAAAAGGAACAGATCATAGTATTGATTACGATTTAATAGCAAACATTACCGAAGGGTTAAACGGATCAGAGATTTTTGATATTGTTCAAAATGCAAAAAAACAATCAATACTTACAAACAGTAATAAGGTTACAAATATAATTATTGCCCAATCTTATCTAATAACATATAATATAGAAAAACCTCATATTGGATCGACTAAAAAAACAATATATGCTTTGTGTCAAAAACTCAAAGATTCTGGTTTAAAACTAAGAGAAATTGAAACTATATCTGGTATAGCATATACAACTCTTCGAGATAATTTAAAAAAATAATGTATACCTTACTTATTCCAAAAGAAAAAAGTAGACGGGAGAAAAAAACAGGTGGCGGACCATTCTGGAAAGCTTATTGGGAAAAAGAAGTTGAAAAAAATCCAACCTATTATGCTTCTCAGTACAGTAAGCGTATTTCAAATTTAGATTCTGCTATTGATGGTTTTAGAAATAAATATTCTAAAAAGGATAGGAGATATTATGCTGAAATTAAATTAGACGAAAGAGTGTCGTCAAAATCTACTGAGCCAACGAAATTGTGGATAGAAGCAGGACTGACAGTTGTTGAAACCAAGGAGCGCAATGGAGAAACTTTTTTTACGATAAGTGGATCACTCGAAGATTTTGCAAAATTTAAAAAAATTACAGGTTCTGCAACGTTCGATACTGCTCATAGTGGTAAAGGTAAGATTCAAGATATGTCTAGGCAGGTATTCGCTGTTACTGAAATCTATGATAAAAATGATTCAATTAATAACAGAATTTCTGTACATCTTAGAGAGTTGATAAAAGATAATTACTCTAAACAACTTGATTGTGTTATTACTATACATTATGAACGAAATATATCTGAATACGATATAATTTTTAATGAAATTGAGCAAAAAATTGGGGTTGGTAATCTTCATAAGAGAGACAAAGAATTTTTTATAAGTAATATGTCGTATCGTGCAAATGTTCATATCAAACAAATTATTGATTTACTTACTGATTCAACGTACGGCTATATTGCCCGCATAAAAATAAATCCAGAATTTATTTTTCAAAGGTCTACTCCAAGTATAAATCTAACTTCAGTTCAAATAGGTAAATTATTAACTGATGAAAAAGTTGTTTTTATTGATAGTGGAATAGATAATAAAGTAATAAATCCTTTTATTTCCCACTCAATGAATTTTTTGTCTGGTTCAGATATTCCTGACAAAAAACACGGCACAAGTGTGGCTAGTCGATTTTTATTTGGAAATAATTTTTTTGAAAAAGTATCAAAAGGAGAAAAAATAGATCCAACTGCAAAAATTATTGATGTTCAGATTTTACATAAAGACCCTGATGGATCTTCATCTGTTGATCCTGATGTTTTAATGAAATCAATAAAAGAATCAACAAATAAAATAGATGACGTCACTATATATAATTTATCAATTGCTTGTAAAGAGCCTATAAACGAACAAAATGATATTGATGATTCAACTGCTTTAATCGATAGTATCTCGAGTAAAAAAGATATTCTCTTTATTACTGCAGTTGGAAATCAAAGTGGTAATTATACACTTGGTTACAAAGATATTTTTAAAGATGAATCTTGTAATATATCATCACCTTCTGATGCAATAAATGCTCTTTCGGTTGGTTCTATATCTGAAATTGCTCATAAAGATACTTTGTGTGGCACTGTTGATTACCCATCTCCTTTTACAAGAAAGGGTGGTTTTCGAAATGATATTAAAAAACCAGAACTTGTAGCGTATGGTGGTAACATCGAAAAAGATATAAATAATAAATATGATATAGCACATCTTATTACATCTACAAATAAATATGGCGTTGACATAATGAGCTTGGATGAATTTTCTAGAGATATTGGAACTAGTTTAAGTGCACCATTAATTACAAGGAGTGCTACTCTAGTATTAGATTATTTAAAAAAATCAAATCTCTCACAACAAATTCCATTATTTAAATACAATAAAGCTAATCTAGTTAAGGCATTGCTGATACATTCAACCTCCAGAATTACTCAAGCAAAAATTAAAGACGATACTCTTAAAAGAGCGTATGGTTTTGGAAAAACAGATCATATGTCAGCTCTGTTTGATGATACAGAGGATACAGTTACTATTACGTATGCTGATGCTATTAGTTTTTCAGAGAAAAAACAGAAAATTTTAATAAAACTGCCAGACTATCTTTTGGGTCAGAATATTGAGTTTGTCTTTACACTTGTTTATAATCCACCAGTTAATTCTAATTTTAAAGAATATAAAATGGTCAATCTTCAAGGTTCTGTTGGTCTTGTGTTTCCAAAAATGGAAAATGGAAAACCAAACGGAAAAATGGATGTAAAACCTTTAGCACCATCACATAGTTGGGATAATTATAAATCATCAGATTTTAATACAATTCACTATAAAAAAAATATTAAAAAATTAGATTATCTTGATTTACAAATTGGTATTCAAATGACAGTATCAAGTCAGCTTTTGAATGAAATACCAGAAGATAAAATTTTACAAAATTACGCAATCGTTCTTTCAATAAAAGATATGTCAAAAAAAGGTAAACTTAGAAGCCAGTTGCTTCTTAAAAATCAACTCGTTGAATTAATTGAAAATCAGGTAAAAATTACAATATAGTGTTTGGTTTTCTGGGATTATTTTATATAAACCTTGCATTAAAAGTGTATATTGATATAATCAAATGACACAATTTAATAAGTAGAGACCTAACCCTTTTAAGATTTATTTTGAAAGGTATGGTCAAAAACGCACGATACAAAAAACCCTCACATTAGGGCGTATCGTGCGTTGTATTGGGAAACTAATACAGAGGTTTAAAAACCTTCCTAGTGTGGGGCTTTTTCGTATCTACACACTAGACATTATTAGTCTATTAACTTAAAAAAAATGAAAGTGAAGCACGATATCACTCTCGGTGAATTAGGAGTAGTTTGTGGTTTAATTATTATTGTAATTTTTGCTATTATTTATTGGTATATAGGAATACCTGCTTTAGTAATTTGGTATCTATTTAAAAAGAGAAAAAATAAATTTCCACTAAAAACAAATTTGATTATAGCTGGTGGCACTTTAGGTGTTGTATTTTCTGTCTTTTTCATAAATTTATATATTCATAGAACACCAAGTTTAACTATTTCTGAACCACAAGATTTAATAACTCTTCAGGTTGCAACCACTACGATTAAAGGGAAGGTTAGTCCGTCTTCAAGCAATTTAACTGTTAATGGTATAAGTATTAAGGCAAATTTCGGTGGACATTTCATATATGAGGCTTCTTTAAAAAATGAAAATAATACCTATACTTTTATTGCAAATAATAAAGATAAAAGTCAAACACAAACACTAACAATTAAACGTATATTTACTGCAGATGAATTAGCTCAAATAGAACAAGCAAAAAAAGAGGCACTTGCTAAAGCGGAAAAAGATAAAGCAGATGAATTAAAAATAAGACTACAAAGAGAAATTGATAGTTTTAATAAGCCATTTGATAATAGTATTTATCGAAATGATATAACATCTCTTACTCTTGAAGTTATGTTATTTAGTGGTTGGGCAAAGTGGATTACAGAAGGAAAAGAATCTAATAATACAGAAGTTAAAAATTTAGCGAACCAATTAGAACAAAAGGTTTCCCAACGACAAATTAAAGAATTTCCTTTAATGAGAAAAACTTACGCTAAATTAATCGGAAATTTGTTATGGGAGCAAGATATATCAGTAGAAACACTTGGTGCTACAAATAAAACGATTCAACTTACAGGTGGAATTTTTGTGGCTAATAAAAGTAAATCAACGATTCAGGAACAATTATCTAAACAATTGAGGTTATTTAGATTTACAACAGCAAATTATAAGTGGTATGAGTATGATGAAACATATACTTATTATGATATGGATAGTTACGTGGATAGTAAGGTAATTGAGTTATAAAAAATAATTTATGAATAATGTTATCTACACTTATGGGCATAGTGCCCGTGCTTTTTCAGAGTTCTTAAAAGGGCTTAAAGAAAATAATATAGAAATATTAATAGATTGCAGAACTCACCCACATAGTCGCTTTTGCCCTTGGTTCAATCAAAAAGCCCTCTCAGAGGGTTTAAATAAGGAAAGTATCACTTATCTATTTAAAGGTAAAAACCTTGGTGGTATGGGGGAAAATATTGATTATGAAAAAACTATAGGCGAACTAGTAGAAATGGTTAAAAAGGGAAAGAAGGTTTGTGTTATGTGTAGTGAAAAAGATTATAGAAAATGTCATAGATTTTTAATGCTCACTCCTTCATTTGAGACAATGGGTGTAAAAGTTGAACATATAGAGTAATATATATCTTATGAAAGACAACTTCGTTAAAAAATTACTTGAGCGATTAAGTCAAAAGCAAACCATTATAAAAAGAAATTATGGAGAAAATTTATATTTAGAAAATCGTAAAAAGTTAATATCTTTATTATTAAGTCACCCATATTATATTGAGGGAATTATTAAATTAAAAAATAGTATAAAAAATAGTAAAATTCCTGTTGGGGAAAGTAATGAAAAAGTATTTTTTTGGGAGCATTTCAATGATAATAATGTTCGTCTCATAAGAAAAAAGATTCAAAAATTAATATCAGAATTTAATTTTAATGTTTTATATATTAATGATATAGAACAATTTACTTATGATTATATAATTTGTCCGTCTAGAATTGAAAAAATTTCAAAAGAGAATATACCCAGTTTGGTTATAGTTAATACAGACGAAGATAGAAAAATTAATGCTCATTTATTTTCTTCAAATTCTCGATATATACAAATTTTTGACTGGACAACACTTAAAGATATACAAGAAAATTGGGATAAAATTAAAGAGGGTATTTTAGAAAAATCTATAGAAATAGATGTGAGTGATGACCTTTCTAAACTTCTTTGGAAATTAAAATTAGAAGGAAAAAATATTAAAGAAATGACTTATGACGTGAATACTAAATACAAATATTTGTTATCCAAAATAAAAGATAACCTCTTAGGCGAAGATAATACGAGGGTATATATACATCGCTATGAGACAAGGTTAAAAAAGTTAAAAGATTTTTAAAATATTACAGGTGACAATATCAACACCTGTAATATCGTAAAAAAGAATATTTTCCTAAGATATAAGAATGATATCTAAGGAAGATTTTAAAAAAGCTCTCGGAGAAAAGATTCATTCTATTTCAGAAGAAGATATAGAAAAACTGAGAATTGGAATGGATGAAATGGCGGAAATCCTTTTTGATATTTGGAATGATAAAATAATTAAATTAGATGAAGGAAAAACAATTTCAACAACAAAAAATATGTAGTTTTGGAGTTGCTAGAGTTAGTTCTGATAAACAAGCCCAAGAAGGTGAAAGTTTTGACGACCAAAGAGATGCGATTTCTCGCTTTGCTGAAAAGAAAGGTTGGGATAATGTTTGCACTTTTCAGTTTTCTCTTTCAGGTAGAACTGAGGTTGCCGAGCTTATTAAAAGAATAGTTGATTTTTTAGAGAAAACTCCACATAAAATAAAATACTGTATATTTAAAAAAATTGACCGCATAACTAGAGCTGGAACTGATGGGTATTCTGAGATAAAAATAGCTCTCGAAAAATATGGTGTAGAAATAATTGATACTTACGAAATAATTCAACCAGAAAGAAACACTCTGGAACATTTAGGTTTTGATTATGATTGGAGTCATTATTCTCCTACAGGGACAGCAATTTTAATGGAAGTTAATAGAGCCAAGGATGAAACGCGGGATATTTTAACTAGGATGATTGGACAGGAAATAAGTCTTGTTCAACAAGGATATCGAGTCCGACAAGCTCCTGACGGTTTTAAAAATGAAACGATATATGTTAATGGTAAGAAAAAATGCATAATCGTTCCTAACTCACCAAGATGTGATTATTATCTAAAAATATTTGAATTGAGGGTTCAAGGAAATCTCACTGATGAGGAAATTGTAAAACATATAAACGCTATCGGTTTTAAATCAAGACAAAAAATTATTTGGAATATTCACAGAAACCCTATCGGAAAAACTGAAGGGACGGCTTTAACAGTTAAGCAATTACAAAGAATTGTTCAACGTCCCGTTTATGCTGGTTTTAATTATGAAAAATGGACGCATTATAAGCTTATCAAGGGTCAATACGATGGAATTGTGTCAATTGATACTTTTAATAGAGCAAATCGTGGAAAAGTTTTTATTAAGGAAAATAATGATAAAAGTTATGAATTAATTCATAATTACTCAGCAATAAGACAATCTTCAAGAAACAAAAATAATCCATTATTTCCTTTTAAATGGGTATGCTGTGATAAATGTAAAAAACCATTTTTAGCAAGCTCTCCAAAAGGTAAATCTGGGGAGGGGTTTCCTGTATATCATTGTGGTGTAAAAAATAATTTATCTAGAAATCACAAATATTATGGTATACCAAAAGATGTTTTAGATTCAAATGTTGAAATCTTACTTAAATCTTTAGAGTTTAATGATGAATATCTAGATGTATTTGAAAAAGTTCTTATAAATAAATATAGAGAACGAGAAAAAGAAGTGGTTCAAGACTCATCAAATATAAATAGAAATATTTCTAATCTACAAAGTGAACAAGTAAATTTAATAAATCAATTAATTAATATTGAGAGCAAGATTGCTCGTAAAAATATTGAAGAAAGGATTGAGAGACTAGAAATTGATATTAATAAAGCTCGTTCGCAGAGAGATGAAATGGAAATAAAAGAGCACGATATTAAATCTTATATTAGAAGTGCAAAATATTTAATGGAACACCCAAGAGAATTGCTTATAGAACCTGATGATTTTAATATTCAGAAAGCTTTAATGAACTTAGTTTTTGATACTATGCCGACCTACTCTGAAATAATCAATGGAACACCCAAATTAGCTTTAATTTTCAAGCTATCAGAACAATTTAAAATAAACAAAAACCTATTGGTGACCTTACGGGGAATCGAACCCCGATTACAGCCTTGAAAAGGCCGTGTCCTAACCGTTAGACGATAAGGCCAAACTATTTAAATACCAAACAAATCAAACCCCGAATTTACCTTCTTACAGAAGCAGTATACCTGTTCTGTTTTTTATTTCACTATCGTTCATATAAAACTATCACAGGTTTTGAATTGCTCCATGTATTCGCAATTCAACCTCTCAAAGGCCCGTCTTCTAACCGTTAGACGATAAGGCCAATAATCTTTATTTTAGTATACGGTGTATTGTATAAAGTATAAAAAAATAAATTTCAAATACCGAAAAAATATAACATTTTTTTGTAAAAAAAGCAAAATAATGATAACCTTTATTAGTCAAATTTGGAGAGGTGGCTGAGTGGTTGAAGGCACCGCATTCGAAACGCGGCAAGCTCGAAAGGGTTTCGGGAGTTCGAATCTCCCTCTCTCCGCAGAGTCGTGATAGCACGAGATACATACTAAGAAACATCCTGGCTAGGATGTTTCTTAGTATGTATCTCGCGTACAATAAATATTTATCTATTCCTCATCCTTAATCAATCCATCCTTAAGCCAGATAACCCGATCTACATATTTTTTATCTTCTGGTTCGTGTGTCACAACAAGAATCGTTTGTTTTAATTCTTTATTAAGTTTTTGAAAAAGTTTGAAAACAACTTCCGAAGAAACAGTATCAAGATTGGCAGTAGGTTCATCAGCAAAAAGAACTTTAGGATTATTAATTAAAGATCGTGCAATAGCTACTCTTTGTTGTTCTCCTCCAGACATCTCATTTGGGTAATGATTCATTCTATCTTTCAATCCAACTAAATCCAAAAGATGTTCTGCTCTTTCTTTTGCACTATCATCACCAAAAGCCATAGCTGGGAAAGAAACATTCTCAAGTGCTGTAAATTCAGCAATTAAAGCATATTCTTGAAAGACATAACCTAAATACTGAAGTCTAAATCTTGTTCTTTCTGAATCTGATAAAGTTAAAACATTAAATTTATTAATTACAACACTACCACTTGTTGGCATATCAAGTAACCCTAATTGATGTAACAATGTTGATTTTCCAGATCCACTTCTGCCCATGAGTGCCACAAATTCTCCTTCAGCGATTTCAAGGGACACACCCTTTAATGCTAATGTTGGAACTTCTCCTGGATATGTTTTTATAAGATTTTCTACTTTAATCATAATATTTTAATTAGCCCCAGATTGATTTAAGAATATCTTCTCTTGCTACTATTTTAGCAGGAATATATCCAGCTAAAATTCCAGCAATGATAAGACTACTAATGTTTATAATAATTCCAAAAGATGTATAAACTAAAACTGCATCTCCAAATGGCATAGTAATAGGTTTAACTGCCATTATAGGAATGACTACAAAATATATAATTATTAACCCTCCAATGATTCCTAGTGCAGAATAAAATATTGATTGAATAATATATGATACTTCAATAATACTTTCTTTTATTCCAATAGCTTTTAAAATACCAATCTGTCTACGCTTGCTAACCGCATTAACGTAGATCATAACAAAGATAGTTATAGCTGAAACAATAATACTAATAACACTTACTATAACAGCGATAAGATTAAAAGCTGTAACAAGTATGCCAACAGTTGATAATCTAGATGTGTATTTTTCAAGCTTAAGATTAGGAATCATCTGGCTAATTTTATTGGTATATTCATCAAGTGTATTTTTCTCTAGATCAACTTTCACCATAATTTCTGAAGCACTATTGTAAGTAGATAGTAAACTTTCTGCTTCAGAGGTTGAAATAAAAGCAGCACTAGCAACAGATCCAACCATAGAAAGTTTGAATATGCCTACTATTGTATAAGTTCTAGTAATTCCATTTGAATAATTTATTTGTATTTTACTTCCAACAGTTGCACCTCCTAGGTCTTTGGTTTGTTTTGTGCCAAAACCACCCGATAGATTTGCCCCTAAAACTATTTCATCATCTTTTAAATTATCTGGAAATTTTCCAGATACCATATATTTATTTATAGTTAAAATATTTTTTTCCTCAGATTGAGTTACTCCAATTATTTGGGCAGAAGTATATTTAAAATTACCATCTCTTTCTTTATCGTAGGATAAAGTACCCCCAAGTTGATAGTGTCTTGCAGTTCCAACAACCCCAGGAATTGTTTCAATTTCCGCACGTACTCTATCTTGATCGAAAACAAAAGGTTTAATGGTTGGTTCTTCTTGTGGCATAACAATAATATGTGCTGTTGAATTATCTATCATTGATTTCATTACTCCATCAGAAAAACCATAAAGAAAACCCGAAACAAACATAAGGTTAAAAAAGGAAAGCGATAAAATAAAGATAATAAGAGCAATTGTAGATTTATGACCCTTTGTTATAGTTTTATATGCAATAAAGAATGCTGTTTTTAAATCAGTACTATTCATATCTATTTTTTACTTTGTGTAGAAACCATTACCTGTTCTCCCTCTTCGAGACCTGATATTATTTCTATCATACCTGCTGAATTTTTAATTCCAGTAGTCACATCTCTGTTGATTGTTTTTTTATTTTCTAAAATCTGCACATATTTTTTATTATCTTTAATTCGTATTGCACTTACGGGAATAAATAGTGCATTCTCTTTAACATCTGTTCTAATTAAAACATTAGCTGTCATTCCAGATTTAATATGTTCATCAACCTTATCAAATATAATTGTTGTCTCGTAATAGACCGCACCCTGAATTTCAGTCTCAGCTGGATCAATAGAAACTATTTTCCCACTAAATTTCTGATTCTCAATTGCATCAAATGTAATCTCTGCTTCTTGTCCAACCTTAACATTGATAATTTTATCCTCTATAATATTTAATTTAATTTGAAGAACATTTTCAGCAACAAATGATACAACTGGCTTATCTGGATTTATAATTTCTCCAATCTCGCCATTAATTTTAGTTATTAACCCAGATGATGGAGCTAAAATAATTAGTTCATTTCTTTGTGATTGAATTTTTTGAAGTAAGGCCTTAGCTTGATTAACTTGTGCTTGATATACAGCAATATCTAAAGATCTTGCAGGGGCTTTTTTTAATGCTAGTTCGGCAGTACGTTGATCTATTAAAGATTTTGCTTGTGAAAGAGCAGATTGATACGCATTATAATTAGCTAGATAATTAGAGGCTTTTTTATTTGGAATTTCAATAACCCAGTTGGTCGACAAAGTACTTGGATCTGATGGAAATTTAATATATAAGCCTGAATTACCAAGTGGTTGCGGGGTAATAGTATTTGCTAACCCTGTTCCAGTGGTTAATCCTGACAAAGTATAGCTTGTTCCACCTGAGCTGTTGTATGTTTCTATTGTTATCTTACCCTCTTTACCAATATTGTATGTTCCGCTAATTGTCGGGGCAATATAATTATCTTCTTCTTCCTCAGGAACTGCTTCGGGGGTAGAATTTAATAGATTTTGATAAGCATTATTAATCAGAGTTTCTTGTGTGTTTTTAGTCTGTTCAAGTGTAATTTGAGAAAGTGAGACTTCTTCATCAGAGGCTCCACCCAAAAGTTGATCTAGTTTTGCTTGTTGCAATTCAATACCTGCTTTCATCTCTGAAACTTGAGCGTCAAGCTCCGCAGTATCTTGTTTAGCAAGAATTTGACCAGCTAAAACCTTTTTTCCTGTTCCCGTATTAATTGATACCAATTTACCACTATTTTTAAAATGTAGATCTATTTTAGTGGGAAATTCAACTTTACCAGTCGCAGAAACATCTTGTACTAAAGTACCTCTTTTAACTGAAATTAATTCAGATGGAATATTATTATTCTTCCAAATAATAAAACCTATAATACTAATAATAACTATAGCTCCTATGGTAATAAATAAAGTTTTTTTTCTCATAAAATAAAATAATTGGACTTTTTTTAATAATACTGATACATTAAGTTAATGATTACATCATGTTTCTTTATTGTAAACTATCTTAATCATAAAGTAATTCTATTAATAATGCAACCATACTAAATTATGTCTCCTCTAAAATTAGAAACACGTGAGCAAATAGTCAATAATTTGATGGTCTCAATTCGTAAAGAGATTCGTGCAGCTACCCTTTTTGTACACACAATGTCTGAAATTACAGGAATGCACCCTACAGATATAAAATGTCTAGATTTTTTGAGTGATGTTAAATTCGCAACAGCTGGAGAATTAGCCAAAATTACAGGACTTACAACTGGTGCAATTACAGCAGTCATAGATAGATTGGAAAAAATAGGTTTTGTAAAACGCGAGGCAGATAGTAAAGATAGAAGAAAAATTATAGTTAGAATAGTAGCAGAACATCCAAATAACCTAGAACTAGTAAGAAATATTTTTGCAGATAAATTACCTAATAATTTATCTGAATACAAAGATGAAGAACTTAATCTAATTACAAATTGGAACAAAAAACTATCTGATATTTTCCACAGTGAAATAGAAAAAATAAAAACTTCAAAGAAGGAATTAAACCCTAAATTAAAATCTAACAGTTTTTAAAACTAATCTTCTTTTTACTCAAACAAATCCTGCTTTTCAAACACCCCAATAATTCTCTCTTTTCCAAATCACTCCCTTCCCTCAATACATATCTAGCATATCCTCGTATATCAACACTTGGTATACTAACTTTTTCTTTAGTTCCCAAAAAGAATTTTTGTAAGTTGGTAAATTTCTCAACATCCGTTTTAATTTTTTCTTTAATCTGAATCTCATTTATATTAATCTTTTCAATTAATTCTTCGAACTGTTTGAGAATATCTTTTTCTTCTGTATAACCACATTTGCAGTCGGTGCCTCGTGCCTTGGTGCAACCATAATAGACGTATCTTGTAATTGTTCCGTTCTTATATTTCTTAAATTTTTCATCAGCACATATACCCGATCCACAAAGTCCGCAGGTCATCATTTTGGTGAAAGCAAATTCTTTGTTTTCGATCCTTAAAACATTACTTTTTATTTGCTCTTGGACTAAATTAAATAACTCTTTCGTAATTAGCGGTTCATGCTTTCCTGTATACCAATTACCAGATTTTTTGGGATATTCAAATACCCCATAATAGAATGGATTATCTAAAATTTTATAAAGATTACCTAAACTTAGATGTTTCTTACCAACTGCCGTTCTGAAGTTTAACTCAAACCTCAACCAGTTGTATATCTTCCTCCCACTCCAATGTTCATATGCTACTTTCTCAAACATTTTTTTGATAGTTGATGCTCTTTCTGGGTCAACCAACACTTCACATTTTTTATTTGTCATTTTTTGGTTTAAATAACCAGTAGGTGCTACCCCTGGCCTTAGTCCCATTTCACATCTAGTTCTCAATCCTCGTTTAACATTTACACTTTTATTATCATTTTCAAGTTTTGCTTGAGAACATAGAATCATTAATAGAAACTTTTCATTTGGTGAGTTCTTAAAGTGTTGTCCGTAAGTTCGTATCTCTAAAAGTAATTGTTGATCCATTAAATCAACCACACTCCCTAGGTCGCCTGCATTACGAGATAGACGATCTGGTGCCCAAGTTAATATCCCATTAAATCGTCCTCGTCGTATGTCTTCCAGTATTTCTTTGTATACTGGTCGTTGTCCTGATTCTTTAGCTGAATGAGATTCTTTTCTGATTTCAACTACTTCCAAGTCCTCACGTTCAGCAAGTTGTAACATTTCCTTAACCTGTGAATCAATTGAAAGAACCTGACGTTCTTCTGACTCAGTTGATTTTCTTGCATACAATACATATTTAATTTTCTCTACTTGGCTAATAATGGGATGGTTAAACTGTGCTGTTGTATATGTTTCCATATACCAATGGTGTCAGAGAAAGAGTCTTTTGCTAAGTCTATGCAGAACTATGAATACGTAGTATGGTCGCGAGTATCTTTTTAATGATTTTATTAACCCACATCTACATAATCGCCGTAAAAAACGATATCATCGTCAGATACTCCACGTCTGTTCATATCAAACCAAGCCATAAGAATTGTTCCTTCGTTTGAATGTTTATCAAGAGTAGAATTAATAAGTAGTGAAAATGCGTCAGCTATGTCGTCATGTTTCTCCACTCCAAATTCAACTAGTTGTTCGATAAGTTCCTCACATCCTTGTCTTGGAAATTTAATAACTCCAGACTTTATTGACGTTGATGTTAAAGATAATCTAGTTCTTTTATCTCCCTTTGGTTTAACTGATTCAGCTTTGATCCCATGCAACTCAAGCATTTGAGGTAGTGCTTCTTGGTAAGCAACACTTTCAACAAACAATGTATCTTGAGACCTAGGCATTTGAGTATTCTTAAAGTTTTTCATTAGCTCAACTTGATCGGGGAAATTTATTTTCTTAACAATTGGATTAGGAAGAATATAAATTTTCATTTTCTCCCTACGACCATACACATGAGCCGAGACAATTGCAGTGAAGTCGGCAGAATCTTTAGAAGATATAGCGAGGTCAACTCCTGCATAAGTGCCACGATATGCTTTATGTTTTGTCCCAGGTAATTCATCGTAGTATTGAATCCACTCAGGATAAATAACTTGATCATCGCTTGGAATAATACGAAGTAGATATTCTCGTTGCCATGATATTTCACTAGCAACTTTCATTTTTTCATCTTCTATATCTTTTACATCTGGATACTTCCCAGGCCATAAACAAATATTGTCTTCATCGAGTAATGGGTATTGTTTAAAAATACCTTTTGATCTTTTATTTTCTATATCTTCCCTTATTCTCATTAGTAATGAATCTTCGTGCAAAAGGTTACCAACAGCGATAAGTCTGGTTTTACGATCTCCTGCGGGGATTACTTCGCCATATAGCCATTGGTACGTCTTATCTCGTCCCTCACGAGTTTTGGTTGATTGTACGTCTTCTACGTCGTCACAGATTATCAGATCAGGTCTATGCTCATTGTGTCTAATTCCTCGTATACTCTGCTCTGTTGAGGCAACAGTAATACGAGCATTACTTTTATTAAATACCAAGGAATATGAACCCCATTCATCACTCTGTTCTTGGAATGGTCCCAAATCCCTTTTTAATAAATCATTACCCTCAAGTTCACTTCTAATATTCATCATATGTTGCTTTGCTTGTGTCCTTGTCTGACAGAAAATTAAACAAAATTTCTTTTGTTGTTTTCCAAGTATTGCCCATATTGGGTAGGCAGTTGTAACCATTGTGGATTTACCAGATCCACGAAAAGCAACTACATACAAATTCTCTGTGTCGCTACTTTCTAAATGGTGAATTATTTCTTTCTGAAAATCTGCTGTTTCGTATTTTACATAATGGGCATAATAGAAATGGAAAAAATATAAGAAACTATCTCTTGTGATAGATGTTCTTACGAGCCTATCTTTCATCATCTTATTTACTAAACTATTTTCAATGATTTTAGTCATGGTTTTTCTTTTCGTTAATATTTTTAATAGATTTCGACTTAGTAATTGAGGCAAGCTTGAGTGCCTGTTTTACTATTTTTGCTTGTGATGGAGTAAGTTCTTCCTTATCTTCTTTTGTAGTAATTTCTATCTTATCTCTGTAATTATCATTTCGGTGTTTCAACCAGAAAGAAATAGCCGACCAGTTCTTTTCTTTGATCATAGTAAGCAATTGACTTTCGCTCATATCATTTACAAAAGCAACACCTTCAGACATAGCTTTATCCATTTTTGCAGAGAAAGATTTATCATCTTTTTTCCAACGATATACACTATTTCTAGATACTCCTGTTTTTTCACATGCTACTTGCACGATAGGAACTTTCTTCAACTCTTCAAAGAATTGATCTTGTGATTTATTTTTCTTCATAAGATTTTATCTGGGCTTTTTTACCAGTAAATAATTCATAACGTTTTATAATCAAATCACAAAACTTTGGCTCTAGCTCTAAGCCATATACTCTTCGACCTAATTGTTCACCTGCAAGGAGAGTGCTACCTGAACCCAAGAAACTATCTAAGATAATGTCATTTGGTTTTGTACATCGTTTTATAGCCTTCTCATGAAGAGTTATCGGTTTAGAAGTCGCATGTTCATAGTCCTTAGCTGAAAGCCTTTTAGCTGTCCATATCTCAAGAAAATCATCAACTTGTGCTACAAGTTCATTTCCTGTTCCGAATTCTTTGTTTAATACCTCATTAAGAGTTGTGATTGATTCTGCAAGGTATGGTCGTCCACGAATACCATAGACCGCAGGTTCATATGCTTTATTGCAGAATATTTTAGGCACGGGGTTTTGTGAATTTTTCAGCCATAAGCAAACTCGTTTATTAGACACACCAAGTGATCTGTATATGTCCTGAATTAATCCTATATACACCTGATCGCAATAATAGAAAACGTGCGTACTAGGGTTAGATACTGCAAGTGCTGACTCTAAACTTTCTCGAATAAATGTTTTATATTCTTCAAAAGTTCTAGAATCTTTTACACTTCCTCCGTACTCTTTATTTCCACCAATTCCACCATCATAGTCTATATCTAGGTTATACACTGGGTCCGAATAGATCATCGAAACTTTCTCTTCGCCTAACAGTCTTTTTAGATTTTCAGGTTTAGTTGAATCACCACAAAGAATTTTGTGTTTACCGAGAATAATAATATCTCCTAATTTTGTTTTAGGTTCTGTTATTTTTTTGATTTCTTTTTCGATATCGAAATTATCTTCTTTAACTTCCTGATCTTCATCCCAGAATTTTGCAATTTCCATATCTTCAAACCCCGCGAGTTGAAGAAGCTCCATGTCAAAAGATCTAAGGAGATCATAATCCCAGTCACCACCTAATTTATTTGAAGCAATTAGATATTGTTTCGATTCTATTTCTGTAAGCTTTCTATTTGGAATCCTTACGTCAATTATTTCTTCTCCACGATCTAATAACTGCAAAGCCCTAATCCTTTGGTGTCCTGCCAAAATAACTCCTGTTTTATCAATAGCAGGAATCTCAACTAAATTATACTTCTGCAAACTTTTCTTAATATCTGACATTTGCTTATCTGATATTTTGCGAGGATTGATCTTTTGAGGAATAAGATCATTAACATTTCTTTGGACCGTAGTCCATATGAGTTTACTCATATTATTTTATTAATAAATTTAATAAAATGTATAGATATAGAAAAAGCCTATTCCGTACACGAAATAAAAGAAGTTTGACTAAACTCAATTTATTTCTTGCGCGGAATAGGCATGGCTTTGAAGCGATACACTATTCTACTTTTTACTACGCATTAACTAACATTTGTATTTTAATCCGTAGGTTTATTTTTTGCAAGCCCACGAATAATTCTTTGTCCATTTTTACTTTTTATAAATTCGACCATATCTTTTCCAGCAACAATGGGAAGTCCTGCTTTTGGTATCTGTATTACGACTTCAAATCCATTTTTACGCTCTTCTTCTACGTACTTTACAAATGCAGGATCATTCTGTAATTGAGTAAGAATTTCCATTTTGAAAGTATTTGTATTTTCTACAATGGGTTCAGGTTTATTTATATGTTGATATATTCTACCTGGTTGCCCAATTGCATTAAAAGCTTTTTTAAGTTTACTTCCAAATGTACTGGGTCGTTTTGGACTAGCATGCAACATAATATCCGTTAAAAGAATATTCTTATATTTTACTCCTTCTTTTCTTGCTGTTGGCTTAAATTCTAATTTGTATTCCATAGCTTTTTACACTTGCTTAAATTTATACTTAGGTGTATACTATTGTATACTATTATGAATAAAAACACAAGAGACAAAGATATATCAGTGCTTAAATTTATAAGAAATACGTTCATTAACAGCGGTACGGGTCCTTCCCTAAGAGAGATAAATGAGGTTACAGGAGGTAAATCTCCTCGATCTGCCAGTATCATTTTAGACAGACTTGAAAAAGATGGTTTTATAAAAAGACAGAATGGAAAAATAATTTCTATTGCTTTTGAAAAACCAAATTCTGTTTCAACGATTAATATACCATTAGTGGGAGCTGTACCCTGTGGTGCACCAATGTTGGCAGAACAAAATATTGAAACTTATATTCCTGTTTCAACTGCTTTAGCAAAGAAAGGGTCAAATTATTTTCTTTTAAGAGCAACTGGGGATTCTATGAATCTAGCAGGGATAAATGATAAAGATATTCTTTTAGTTAGGCAACAAGAAACTGCTGATAATGGAGAAAAAGTTGTAGCTTTAATTGATGAAGAAGCTACTGTAAAAATTTTAGATAAAAAAGACGATGTTGTAATTTTAAGACCAAAATCTTCAAATTCTTCACACAAGCCAATTATATTATCAAATAATTGTCAGATTCAGGGAGTCGTCGTGGCTGTACTTCCATCTGACTTATATTAAAATATGAATACAATACTTATTTCATATGACCTAAATGGTCACGAAGATAGTGAGTCTTATAAAAAACTCATAGAAAAAATTAAAGAATATCCAAGTTGGGCAAAACCTTTGGAGTCTTTTTTCTTAGTAAAAACAGATAGCAGTTCCTCTGAAGTACGAGATAATTTAACCCCATATATAGATTCAAACGACGAGCTCTTAACTATAAACGTTACTAATCGTGGTTGGGCTAGTAGGGGTATATCAACAAAAGTAAATGATTGGTTAAAGACAAACATGTAATATTAAAAATTAATTTATAAAAAATATGTTACCAAAATATATAAAAAATTCGGGGAAACAATGGACACCCTCAGAAGAAAAACAATTAAAATCATTAGCAAAAGACAATACACCCACTCGTGTAATTGGTCTTAAATTAGGTCGACCAGTAGGAGGAGTGCAAAATAAAGCATCAGAGCTAGGTGTAAGTTTAAAACCTACAAATCAAGCACCATATAATCGTAAAAAATAGCATGGAAGCGAAATTAAAACATTTGGAATTTATCCAAGCAACAATTAATCGTATGTCCAGTAATTCTTTTCTCTTAAAAGGATGGGCTATAACAATTATTGGTGGACTTTTTGCACTAACATTCAAAGAAACAAATTGCACCTATATTTATTTTTCTTCCATGCTTTTAATATTTTTTGCATTATTAGATTCATATTACCTATCAAGAGAAAGACTTTTTATTAAACTTTATAATCAGGCAAGAAAAGAGGAGGAACCTGATATAAAATTTTCTATGGACATTAGTAAATTTAAATCTGGATGTGATTGGTGTGATGCTCTCTTTTCTACCACTACAGGTTTATTTTATGGTGGACTACTTATTACTCAGTTTCTAATAATCTATTTTATTTAATATGGCAAGATATGTATTTTTCAGCTTTCATCATGGGGGCGATTCAAAAAGAATAGGTGTTGTTAGAAATCATAATGTTACCAAGGATGATTATCAAGAGGCTGGATATATTGATTCTGCTGATTGGGAAAAGATTAAACTTCAAGGTAAAGATTCCGTAAAAAAATGGATCAATACTCAACTAAATGGGACATCTGTTACAGTTGTACTGATTGGTGCTAAAACCTCAGAACGAGAATGGGTTAATTATGAAATTCAAGAAAGTTTTAACAGGGGGAATGCATTACTTGGTGTTTATATACACAATATAAAAGGACTCGACCAGGTTACTACACCTAAAGGAGAAAATCCTTTTGATAATTTTTCAATAGATGAAAATGGGAAACCTCTTAGTAGTATTGTTTCTACATATGATTGGGTAAATAATGATGGATATAATAATTTTAGTGAATGGGTAGAATCAGCATATAAAAATTGGCAAAAACCAGAAAATTCTGTTTTAAAAAGTATTACTAAAATATCTACCGTAAACACAAATCTTGAAACACCACAAACAAAAATATTAAGTCGTGATCAAGGTGAACAGTTTATTGAGGATATTGGGATTAAAACAAATTTAATATACAGAGTAGGACTTGACTGCGAAGTTAAACAGGATGGGTTTAGACCTTTTTTTCTTAAGAGTTCGAGTAATCCTTTGAAGAAAAAACGCTCTTTAGAATTTTTTATTAATTCTTGTACAGTTCCAAAACCGTATTCAATAAAATGGAAAGTAAAAAATACAGGGAGTGAAGCTTCCTCATTAAGTGCACTTAGAGGAGAAATAACTGACGATGCTGGTTTTGAAAGAAAAAAGGAAAATACCTTATATACAGGGACTCATTATGTTGAATGTTATGTGATAAAAGATAATCAATGTGTTGCTAAGGATAAAATTAATGTTCCCATATCATCTTATTAACTAATAATAAATAATTATGAAAAGACAAGTTTTTTATAGTTTCCATTATGACAATGACCACTGGAGGGCATCTCAAGTCCGAAACATCGGAGCAATTGAAGGTAATAGACCTGCTCCAGATAATGATTGGGAGACAGTTAAAAAAGGTGGAGATCAAGCTATTGAACGCTGGATTAATGAACAAATGAAATATCGTTCTTGTACGATTGTTTTAATCGGATCAAAAACCGCTGATAGAAAATGGATAAAACATGAAATAAAGAAATCTTGGGAAAATGGAATGGGGTTAGTTGGCATATATATTCATAACTTAAAAAATAGTGTTGGGTCACAGGGATATCAAGGGAGTAATCCTTTTGATAGTTTTAATCATAATGGAACACCATTAAATCAAATAATTAAAACTTATAATCCTCCATACAATGACAGTAAACAAGTTTATGCTTATATAAGCAATAATATAGGTGCATGGGCTGATGAAGCAGTTTTAATTCGTCAAAAATACTAATCAAATATCTATATGGATTTTGATGTTGCTATTTTAAATCTAAATAAAATTTTAGAAGAAAAACAACCATCAAAAATTAGTCCATCTTGGATTTTTCAAAACTCTCCCCGTGTATATCGTTATATTTGGAAAAATATCAGGACCGAAAATAATGAAATTGACTGGGATATTGTTACTGATTCTTTAGATAGATCATTTCAGAAATGTTGGACTAGATACAGGTATAAAAAAGCCAAACTTTACGAGAAGCAGTCTGAAGTTGATCTAATCATAAATAAGTATAAAGATAAACTTTATACATTTTTAACAGTTACAAATGAAAAAGATAAACATATTCAAGACAGAATGGTTATAAGCTTAGTTAGACTTGGACAAAAAGGAAATGTTTGTGCTCAAGAAGAGTTGATTAAATGGGTAACTTTTATTACTGACGACTGGATTGATCGTTACCCACAGATGTGCAGATGGAAAGGATATACAGATGAAGTACCAGATAAGATTAGAGGATGTATCCGTTGTTATAGATATACAGGGTCTTTTCTTGGGTATCTTTTTAGAACTCTTGAATATTCAGTAAGGGGTAAACCTCCTTTGGTGTCTTTGAATGACAAGATTTTTGATGGTAGTAAAACCCTAGAAGAATATGCGAGGGTGGAGGAAGATTGGCAGATATATAAATAAAGGACTTGCTATATATTCAAATAATTGTAATATCTAGCGATATGAGAAGAAGATGGCAAAAAGATTATATATCTAAGAATGGTTATTCACCAGAAACCAACAGATTAGTGGGAAGCTTATCTTATGTTATTTTTTATTCAATTATATTTTATATAGCCTTTAAGGTATGGGGAATGGATGTTTTAGATGATGTTTGGTTCTGGGTTTTTAACGTTATATCTTATCCGTTTGTTGGTTGGTTTCTAAGAAAAATTAAGTTCTGGGTTTATTAAAAGTTACAGTTGAATGTAACCTTTAACCTCAATCCCGTGTCACTTTTGTCACTTTTTTAATTCGCACGAGATACGTCGTTATGGTAATATAAAATTATTAGAAATAACGTTACAGGGCTTGTCATCGAAAGGTCCTAACACGAGTGTCCCCGCATTTAAAAATCCACTGGAAACAGTGTGTTTTTTATACGGGGAGAAACGAGCAAACTTCTTTGCTCGTGTGTGAGATTCGAAAGATTTTTCCATACGAGCTTTTGCGAGGAGGAAAAATACCTGGCTATGTGATAGCCGAATCTCCCCCTCTCCGCAAAATATATTATTGTTAAAATATAATATCCATGTTATAATTAACAAGGTTTAGTTTGGATTAACCATGAAGGTTATTCCTTAACAAAAGGAGTTTGAGATGAAGAATGAGATGAATTTTCGTACTGCATTTTGGGGACATGGAGCACCTTTCGGGTTTGTCTTTTTTGTTCTCATTGTGTGTATTTTATTGGTAACCGCTTCTAACTCTCAGCAGTTTTGTGAACCTGAGGGAGATTTCACGAAGTATCTTTATATAGCGAATGAGATTAACTACCAATTCATTTTGGTTTGTTCATCTCTAGTTTCGTTTATTATTTGTTTAATGATCACTTTCTGGAAGATGAAAATCCGTCCGATTTTGGGTGTGGAGGATTATTTAATTCCGTGAGTTTGAGGCCAGCGACAAGTCGCTGGCCTCTTAATTTGTTTTTCGGTATTTTTGTGATAATATCTTGATTATAAATAAGGGCTAAACAATTTTTAAATTGTCGCCCGAATATTTTTATATTTTAGGGCGGTTAGCTCAGTTGGTAGAGCATTTCTTTGACGTAGAAAGGGTCACAGGTTCGAATCCTGTACCGCCCACAAACGTTAATAAAACCTGAACCGCTTCAGGTTTTTAGTTTGTGGGAAGCGCAGTGATATTTTGTTAGCAAACAAAATCACGAGCTGGGGTCACGAGTACTTACGTAGAATTTGAGCATAGCGAAAAATTATACTTAGTAACTCGTGTACACACCAAATAGAGATCCTTTAAAAAATGAGTGACGACGAACAAAAAACTCGTGACCGATCCCTGCACTTCTAAATTAAATCTTACAGAATAAGAGTCCTTGTCTTTACTATATTTCCCCTTGACCTTCCCTTACAAAAGTCTAATATTACTTATAGAGAAGTTCAAACTAAAGGAAAGGAATTCTTATGGAAAAAGAAGAGGAAAAAACATTAAATATAGCGGTGGTTGTTTTTATCACCTTTGGTGATTTTGTCTTATTGGCTAAAAAAACGAAAAAAATAGGAAAAGGACTTTGGAGTGGCTATGGTGGTGGTATTGAAGAAGGGGAAACCCCAGAAGATACTGCTGTTAGAGAAACTTCTGAGGAAACTAAACGTGGTATCACAATAAGAAAAAAAAGTTTGACTAGAGTTGCTGATACATACTTTCATAATACAAAGGAAGATGGAAGTACTTTTGACCTTAATGTTATTGTTTTCTTGGCAGATAAACATGAAGGTACTCCAAATCCATCAGATGAAATGTCAGATCCCACTTGGTTTAATAAGAAAAACCTTCCCTTAGATAAAATGTTTCCGGCAGATAAATTTTGGGTTCCACAAGTATTGGCTGGTAAAAAATGTATAGTAAAAGCAAGCTACGGTCCACATCAAGCTTATATGATTGGTGAGCCGGAAATAGAATATGTAGATTCATTTTAAAAAGAGGGGAAAACCCCTCTTTTTTACTTTGTCTTTAACCACTTATAGATATCTTCTAGGGCTTTTATTGCATCTCCAACAGCAATGTTATTTTGTTTGTATAATCCATCTGTACAATCACCAGCAGACCAAATACCTTCCTCAGAAGTTTTTTGTGTTTTAGGATCTACTATTATTTCTTCTTTATCATTTAATTTTACCAAACCATTTTTAATATATTCTACAGACGGATTTGCTCCAATCTCAACAAAAATTCCTTGTACTGGTAATTCTTTTTCTTCCCCAGTCACCTTATCTTTATAAATTATTCCTGATACAAATTTGTCTCCTTTAACTTCGAGTAGATCTATATTTGTTACTCCTTTAATCTTTGGATCGGAGAGGACTTTTTTGATCGTTATAGGGTCAGCTTTAAAATCACTTCTTTGTAATATTGCTACACTTTTTGCGTATGTTAAAAGTTGGGTTGCTGATTCAAAAGCACTATTTCCTCCACCTATGACAGCCACATCCATGTCTGCAAACATCGGGGCATCACAAGTCGCACAGTAAGTAATGCCTTTTCCTTCAAATTCTTCTGCACCCTTTATTTTTATTTTTCTTCGAACACTTCCAGAAGCAATCAAAATTGTTTTTGCAGTATATTTATTTTTGTTTGTTGTAATTGTAAAAGAACCGTCTTCATTTTTAATTAAATCTAAGACAGTTTCTTTTTCTTTTATTTCAACAGTATCGCTAGAGTAAGCTTTAAGATGTTTTTCTAGATTTGAGGCTAGTTCTTCTCCTTTGATAGAGACAGTCCCTATCCAGTTTTGTATATTTTCAGAAACTACACTTTGATTACGAAAATTTTCTGTTATAAAAACAGTTTTTATTTTTTTTCTGGCAGCATAAACTCCTCCAGCTACTCCAGCTGGTCCACCACCGATGATACAGAGGTCAAAGATTGATTCCATAAAATATTTTTAATTTTGATAAGAATAATTAAACCTGGATTGCCACAGGTGATTACACCTTCGCAAAGACGCACAAAAAAATTGGCATTTACGATAATGAGTGAGTCTTTATTTCTTGTTACGTCTCAAGAAAGCTGGAACAGCACCCCAATCATCCTCATCTTCTATTTTGGAGTCACTTTTCAATTCGTTAATATTTATTGGTTCTGGCTTTGTTTCTTTTTCTTGTTCAGAAGATGAACTAAAAATACTAGTTTTCTTTTCTTCTTCAATCTTTGGTGATGCTCCTACCATTGATTGGAATAAGGTTTTCTTTGCTGGTGCATCTGTAAAACCGGAGGCAATAACCGTTATTTTGATTTCTCCCTTTTTAAGTTTATCACTATATACTGTACCAAAAATAACTTTTGCATTTGGATCAATCGATTCTGTAATAATTTTTGCTGCATCTTGTATTTCAAAAAGAGTTAGGTCGTCACCTCCTGCTATAGAAAAGAGAACTCCTTTTGCGCCATTTATTGAGACTTCAAGGAGGGGTGAGTTGATAGCCATTTTTGCTGCTTCTTCTGCTCTTTTTTCTCCTGATGCAAAACCAATACCCATAAGTGCTGAACCTGCATTTTCTATGACAGCTCTTATATCTGCGAAGTCTATATTTATGGTTCCTGGTGTCGTAATTAAGTCTGAGATACCCTCAACTGCTTGTTTTAATATATCATCACAAATTGCGAAAGCTGACTTTGCTGTTGTATCCTTTGTAACCATAGTCATAAGTCTGTCGTTTGGTACTACTATGATAGCGTCAACATTATTTCTAAGTTCATCTATAGCTTGACTTGCTATTCTGTTTCTCTGTAAACCTTCAAACATAAAAGGTCTTGTAACTACAGCGATAGTAAGTATTCCAAGTTCTTTTGCAATTTTTGCTATGATAGGGGCAGCACCACTGTATGTTCCTCCACCAGCTCCACCAGCAACAAAAACCATATCAGCACCTTTTAGCGCTTCTTGTATTTCTTCTTTTGTTTCTTCCGCAGCTCTTTTACCGAGTTCAGGGTTCATTCCTGTACCGAGTCCTTTCGTAAGATTTTTTCCTATATGAATTTTTCTTGGTGATAGGGAATTGTGAAGATCTTGTGCGTCTGTATTTACTGCAATAAACTCAACACCTTTAACCTTTGAGTTAATCATGTGATTGAGTGCATTTTTTCCTGAACCTCCTGTTCCTATTACCTTTATTCTTGCAAAAGTTTCTACATCTGGTTTGATTTGTGGCATTTTTTTCTGATTGGCTTTCAGCACAAGTTATTTTTTCTACTGGAAAAATCCATTAGATGCAACAACTTTTTGCATTGAGCAAAAATTAATAACTAATCCCGTTTAAAGTCCATGCAAACTTTTTTACGGGTACTAATAAAAACGAACTTATTTCTTTCTTAGCCTCAATAATAACAGAATATTCAAAAAAAAGAAAACAGTTGTCACTAGGCACTTTTTGTGCTCAAAAAGTGCCTAAATAAGTGGAAAGTTTGTAAAGTTTATAAAGTAAAAAGTAATGAAAAATACTGGATTCCCCCTCTTAAGGCGGGCAGGCTGTCTGCACGGGAATGACAATACAAAAACATAAAAAAAGGATCCCCGTGGTGAGGACCCTTGTTTGAAAGTGTTTATTTCTTCCTTAAAATTGCTATGATGCCAATCAGGATGAAGAAACACTCTAATACGATTACTGGCCATGCTTTTGCGGGCAGGAGACTGATGGCGATTGCTGCGGCTGCAATAATCTGAACCAGATTATACAACCTGCCTGTTGCCTCAATCTTCTTGTTAACGACCAACGCGTAGTTGACCAGAAACATTACCATGCCAACCCAACCGATGATAGTGAACATGTGAAGCTCCTTTTGTTGAAAAAATCGAAGTTGCTTATCCTTATAAAGTATAGCACATATGATTATAAAAGTCAAGTATTTTGTATTTTCTTTATTTAATTAACAAGATAGGCTTATAAAATAAGGATATATTTAGATAGAATATTGAATGTTGAATGTAGAAGAATAAAAAACAGATATGGACCCCATTCCTCAATAGTATAATAGAAAATTCTGGATTCCCGTCTGCACGGGAATGACACAATACATAGTTGCATTATTTTCAGGGGGGGGGTAAAATTATGGTATTAGTAAAGTAATTATATTTTATGGAAAAAATACCACAAAATCAAACAGATGTTCCAGTGGCTGAAACAAAAGCTGAAGAACAGAAATTAGAATGGGGACCAGAACTTGGTAGAATGTCTTGGTACGACGCTGAAAATAAGATTGCAGAATTAAATGCAGGTTTATTAGAAGGAGAAAAGCCATGGCGATTACCGACAAAAGATGAATTAGTTGCTGAGTTTAACAAAGCAGGTAAAACCCCTATCGATTTCCAAGACGACTACTATTGGTCTGGTACCGCACTTACATATGATTTGGAAGATAGCGACCATTTTCATATAGTCAGTATGGACAAGGCCTATGTGTACCACGACGAAAAGGGTGTCGAATACTATATTCGTTTGGTTCGTTAGTATTTATCTTTTATTGTATTCACACTAGCGAGAGAAGCTGAACATTTTGAATTCACCAAGGTCCCACCTTGTCAAAAAATAGCCTTGCGGGAGCAGGGTTATTTTTGTGTATAAATACAAACCTGGATTGCCACGCTTCGCTCGCAATGACAATACAAAAAAGTAAGAAGATTTTACTTTATGAACTTTACAAACTTTATGAACTTTCTACTTAACTAGGGGAGAAACTGCTGACACCACCCACTAACTCCTTTGTAAAGATTTTTGACAGAGATACCTAAACCAAAAGATGTGTTGGGTAATGAATTGTCTTTATTTTTTAGTCCAAACATTGATAGACCATATGCAACTGACCAAGTGGAATCTTTTAACTCACTATTTTTAATGTTACTTATTAGATTAATAGATGCAATTTTTGATGGGAGTTTAAGTGAAGCTCTAGCGATATCTTCTATTGTTTCTATTCCAGAACCACCACCAGTAAGAATAATACCAGCTGGCAAAAGGCCACTTCTTCCAATCTTTTTTAGATGAGACTCTATCAAATCAAAAATATCAGAAAGTCTTGCTAATATAATTTCATCAAGTTTCTTTTTAGGATACTGCATTTCACTGGCTGTTCCGATTTTGATATTTTCGGCTTCATTTATTGGGATTCTAAAACCAAGAGCAATGTCATTTGTTATGTCGTTGCTTCCTATAGGGAATACCTCAAGTGATATTGGTATGTTGTTTTCAAATACAACTAGAGATACTGTTTCTGATCCAATATTTGCAAGTACACAGCCAGCTATTTTTTGGGTCTTTGTAAGATTCACTATACTAGCCGCTATAGGCGAGGCAATTACATCGATTACATCTATACCAGCTTCTTCTACTGCTTTAACTAAGTCATTTAGATGTTGTTCAAGACAAACAATAAATAATACTCTCGCTTCGAGTTTTGTTCCGTGCATTCCAGCTGGTCTTCCCATGAGTAGCTGGCCATCAATCTTGTAGGCTATTGGAATAGAATAAACAATTTTTTTGTTTATTAATATATTTTGAGGGAGCTCACTTTCTACTACAGCAAGTACATTTCTAACATCGAGGTCTGTAATTTCAGAATCTGCTTTTGATATCATTACTGAACCCTTACCTATAACTGAACTTAGGCTGATACCTCCTATAGATATATAGGCTTTCTTGATTTTGATTTTTGACTCTCTTTCTGCTTGTTTAACGGCGGTATTAATACATTTTGTAACATCATCCATATTAATGATGTATCCATGCCTTAAACCTTTTGATTCTGCATATCCAGTACCTATTATGTTTGAAGAATATGAGTTGTCTTCTTGTTTGATACTTTCAGTAACAACCACTTTTATTTGGTATGTTCCTATATCTATTCCTACTGAAATTTTTCTTGACATAATATTATTAGTAAAAACTTTTACCATTTAATTATATCAAAGACATTTTTTAATAGCGAGAGAAAATTATAAAAAACTGTTTATTACTTATTTTAATTAAGTTTTTAGGTTATAGGTTTTAGGTTCAAGAAAAAAACTGGATTGCTTCGCTTTGCTCGCAAAGACAATAAAAAACACGAAAGAGTTTTATAAAACTCTTTCGTGTGTCTTTGCGAGCAAAGCGAAGCAATCCAGGGTTGTATTTAATGAATCATGGATTCCGGTCTTCACCAGAACAACACAAGAAAAACTAAATCTTAAAAAATTTTCTATATTTAATTTCTTCTTTTTCCATTTCTTCACCATGGTCGTATCCCTTGAGGTGAACTAATCCGTGTATAAATAAGAATGGTAGGAAATTAATATATGTCCTTTCAAATTTCGGAGCCTTCTTTTTTGCAATTTCTTGGCAAATAAATATTTCACCGACTTCTTTTTCTATAGGAAAACTCAAAATATCAGTAGGGGAATCTACTTTTCTGTATGTTTTGTTTAGAGAATGAATTTTTTTCTTTCCAATAAAAGTAAGGTTTAATTCATACTTCTTTCCTAATATCTTTTCTTTGAACTCGACAAAAGGCAAGCTTGGAAGCTTGCCTTTTGTTTTATTAATTATTGAAAATTTTTCAGAACTCCCTGACATTATTTTCTTTTTTGTTGATTCTCTCTTTCTACCATCTTTCCCATCTTTATAAGATTTTCTACTTCGGCTTTTTTACCAAGTGCAGATAGTTTGTTTATCTTTGTTTTATATGGAGAAAGTTTTCTACCAGAGTATCTTATAGATCTTACTCTTGGAAGTATTCCTGAACCCTGAACCTTTTTGGTAAAGCGTCTAAGTATACTTGCGTTACTTTCATTACTATTTTTTTCTACCTCAATATTTATCATATGTGTTTAGGATATTAACATTTTTAAATTGAAAAAGCAACAGTCTTTTATTCAGATAATTTTTTGATATATTCTGCTAAATCTTTTATTGGTATTGTTTTCTGTGTCCTAGTTGAATTTTCTCTTACCATTACTGAATTTTCTAATGACTCTTTTTTACCCATTATTATTACATAAGGTACTTTTGTCTTTTCAACTAATGCAAACTGACTTCCAAACTTATCTCTACCAAGCATGTGGTGTACAAAAACTTTTTCTTTTTTTAGTGTTTCTATAACATCAAGGCTTTTGTGTTTTGCCTCATCACCAAGCTGTATGTAAAAGGCGATTGGTTTTGTAATTTTTGATATTTTTTTAATTGTTGCCTTTTTCTTTAAAAATATTTTTATTCCTGCACATGGTATGTCTTTTTTGTTTCCTATTTTTTGTGCAAAACCATCATTTCTAAAACCAACAGCAAGTATTTCTTCATTTGATGCATCTTTTATTTTATATATGGTACCAAAACAGTATTTTTTATCTGGGACGAGACAGTTGTTTATTTTATAAGGAATTTCCATTGTCTCTATATATTCTAAAATTTCTTTGAAATGTAATCTGCTTTCATCAGATAAACAACTTATGGATGTCGGTGACGCGTCCTTTATCTTGGCACAATCACATTCTTCACATGACAAAACATAAAAAGGATCTTTTTTAAAATTCTGTCTACAATGTGCTGGTAGTGAGTTTAGATTTTTTTTAAAATAATTTACTAATTCTTTTGAAAATTTATTTACTGATTCTTTGTCACCAATAGTATTGATTTCTATTGAGAAATCTTTGTAGCCATTGTCTTTAAGTATAGATAAAGTTGTTTTGATAAGAAGTGCTTCGGCTATACTCTTTTCTGTACCCATCACTTCAAGGTTTATAGTGTCTTTTGCACGCTCTTTAATATTTGTACTTTCATGCATAAGCATTATTGGTTGTGACTGAGAAGACATTTCATTTTCAATGTACCATCTTATTAGAGAAGCTCTTTCTTCTGCAAAAGTTTGTGAGAATATCCAAGACAAATCATTGTTTTTTGAAAAGCTGTCTTTTAGGGGTGATACTTTGTTTATGTCCTCTTTGGATATTTGAAGATTTTTTATTGGTGTAAAACCGTAGTAGATTACAGCTTCTGAGTTTTTATTTATAGGAAGAAACTCGATAAACTTTGATGAGTCTTTTTCTTTTTTGAGTTTTTTTTCTGCTTTTTTATCTTTTTTCATTTGATCTTGTAAGATTATTTGGAACGCGACATAAACTAAATTAATTTCTTTATTTTTATTAATAATTATTGTGTTCTCCTGGTAGTATTGAAATATTTGTTAAGGGAAAAAGTCTGACGAGAGCTCTTCCTTTTATATTTTCTTCTGGAAGGGTGCCCCAAAATCTTGAGTCTGAACTATTGTGTCTGTTGTCTCCCATAACAAAGTATTCGTTTGCCCCCAATTCATTTTTTTGATTAATTTCTGAAAAGATCTCTGAGTTTGGTGATAATTTATCTATATATGCATATGGCTCGTCTAGTAGCATCCCTTCGGGATTTTTGTCATTATAAATCTTTACCGTGTCTCCAACTATCTCGACAGTTTCTCCAGGTAAACCTATTATTCTCTTGATAAAATAAACTGTCTTGTTTGTATCGTAATGTGATGTTTCTAGCCCTCTAGGTGGAACTTTAAATACGATTACATCTCCTCTTTGTGGTATATCAAATCTGTAAGATACCTCGTCTACTATTAGGTAGTTTCCATCACTAAAAGTTTGACTCATTGATTCTCCAGATACGACAAAAGGCTGTGCTATAAAAACCCTAATAGGAATAACTATTGCGAGAGAAAGGGCAACTACGCTCACTATCTCTTGAAAAGACTTTTTTATTGATGATTGCATTTGAATGTTATTCTATTACTAAAAACCGTTTGACACAAGCTATTTTTATATTTTATAATTTTATGGTCTATTTTACACTTTTATCTTTTTACCTTAATATATACCTTATATGAACTATATAATTGTTGGTCTTGGTAACCCAGGACAAGAATATGAAGATACAAGGCATAATACTGGCTGGATGGCGGTAGATGCTCTAGTCAAAAGAATTTCCGCCAAAGGCGGATCCGCCTCTGGCGGAGGTGCGGAAGAATGGAAAGAAGATAAGAAAATTAAATCTGAAACGGCAAAAGCAAAAATAGGTAAAAATACTGCTTTACTTATAAAACCAAAAACTTTTATGAATAAGTCGGGCGATGCTGTAAGAAGTTTGGTAAAAACAAAAAAAGTGGCAGAGACTTTGGTAGTTGTTCATGATGATATGGATATACCTTTTGGTAAGATTAAATTATCTTTTAATAAAAGTTCTGGTGGGCACAGGGGAGTCGAGTCTATTATAAAAGCTGTAAAGACGGAAGGTTTTATAAGGATGAGAGTTGGTATCTGTCCGACTACCGCGAGTGGTAAATTAAAAAAGCCACAAGGAGAAGAGGCTGTGATAAAACTTATTCTTGATAAAATTAAAGCAAAGGATTTGGATGATTGGAAGAAAATAATGAAAAGAGCAGGTGAGGGGCTTGAACTTATAGTTAGTGAGGGGAAGGATAAGGCGATGGGTTATATAAATAGTTTATAAAGTTAAAAGTTCATAAAGTTCATAAAGTAAATAGAAAAGGGGTTTTCGCTTTGCGAAAACCCCCTTTTGTATTTAATAAAACTAAGGTGAGGCCTTGAATCTTTAAAAAGGCGTCTCCTTAGTTTTATGTATTGTCATTCCCTTGAAGAAGGGAATCCATTGCGCGTCATTGCGAGGTACGAAGCAATCCAGGTTTAATTAATTAGTCTCGTTTTTCAAAAAAAATAACACACAATTTTAACCTGGATTGCGACGTCAGAGTACTTCCTCGCAAAGACATACAAAAAAATGGATTCCTGCCTACGTGGGAATGATAAATCTAATACATTGACAAATTACAATACAGCGTGTATAATTATATATAATATAGTTCTTTAATAAAAACAGTTAGTCATAGCCAAAAGTCTTTAGAATATTGAGGTCTCTTGGCTATGACTACTACTGTTGTAGATCAAGCAAAACACAAAAAAGAAAGGATGATGACAAGTGAAAAACACACTCGTTACATCTCTGAATGGTCAAGTGCAAGCGATCATTGATATGGTCGGCATTGCAGCGATGAACACGGTTAGAATCCGAAGTGAAGAACTCACTACGGCAGCTCGTCAGCGAGTGCTCGCTCAAGGTGACAAGTTTACCATTGAGCTATCAGCGTTTATCACTGCCAAGATGGCTGAACTCGCCGAACAAGTTATTGGCTATCTCAAACTCATCTCCGGCGACGAAACCATCATAATCGGCGAAACCGATGGCACAGACACAATCGCTCTTGCGAGGGACGTGTTTACAGGTTGGGTTGACCCTGACTTCGTGAACTACGGTACAGACGTCAAAGGCCAACCGACCAAGGAAACGAAAGTACAAGTTCTAGAGATGATCAAGGACGGCAACCTCGCTCAGATCTTTGGTGGTTTTGGTGAGAATCTCGACCGCTTATGCTTGTCGCAAAGTCAAATTATCCGTTTTGTGAAGGATCACAGTAAGTGGCTCCTCACGGGTAGTAATCATGGAACTTTCTTTTTATTCAAGGTACAAGGAGAGTTCTTTATCGCGGACGTGCTTTTGGGTGAGAGTATTATCGGTGTAGATGCTCGACATTTGTTGGATGGCGTTGTCTGGGATGCTGATCGTCGCCGTCGTGTTGTGGTTCCACAATTGTGACACTCAGTCACTTTTCTTGTACAGCTCGTTTATCTTTCTACTTCGGTGGACTGATAAACGAGCTGTTTTTGCTTCTGCAGAAGCATGTCGCGTAGTGTCCATTGAAACGCGACATAAATTAATAGACAATTTCCTTATATAAATTTTATACTCATCTACGCCATGGCGTAGATGAGCATTTTTGTTTGAGTTGTCTTTGCGAGCGAATGCGAAGCAATCCAGGATTGTATTTTATTTTAAATTAATTAATTAACCTGGATTGCTACGGGGTACCTCGCAATGACAATACAAAAGTGGATTATTTTTTTATCAAAATTTTAATTTTTAAGATAAATTACAAAAGGCGCGCCCCGAAGGGGCGCGTCTTTTAGTTTGTATTTACTTTATAAACTTTCTACTTTTAACTTTTTACTTCTTTGTTTCTTCTTTATTTTCAAAACTCAATCCCATCTTTTGATTCTTTGGTTCAAAGACGTTTATTTTGAAAGAATAGTTTTTACCCAAACTTATTTTTTCTTTCATCTTTGCTTCAGAACCGAAATCTGATACGTGTACAAGTCCTGCTACTCCTTCTTCGATACTTGCAAGCGCACCGTATTTATTGAATTTGATAACAACAGCTTCAACAACATCTCCTTTCTTATACTTCTTTTCTGCTTCAAGCCAAGGGTTTGTCTTAAGTGCTTTTATAGATAGGGATATTTTACCATCTTTGATATCTATAACTTTGACTTTTACTTTGTCTCCGATTTTGAATAGTGTTCTTGGGTCTTCAACAAGTATCCAATCTATTTCTGAAATATGTACAAGTCCTTCAAGTCCATCTTCAATTTTTACGAATACTCCGAAGTCTACAGCACCAGTGATTTCTCCTTCAAAAGTATCTCCAACTTTGTATTTATCTGTAGCCTTTTGTTTCTCTTTCTTTTCAAGATTCTTTTCTGAGAATATTAGCTTACCTTCTTTTGGTGAAGCTGTAATCATTGCAACAGAAATTTTCTGTCCAACAAGTTTTTTAAGTTCTTCAAGAATTCTATCTTTGTCTCCATCTTCAACTTTAGGATAATGTTCAGAACCAAGTTGTGATGCTGGTAGGAAACCGATAATACCTTGCCATGTGATAATAAGACCTCCTTTGTTTGCTTCCTGAACTGGAAGTTCAAAAATTCTTTTATCTCTAATAGCCTTTTCTGCTTCATCCCAAATAAGAGCTTGTCTCGCTTCTTTAAGAGAAAGTTCTATATAACCTTCATCGTTTATGGTGCTTACTATTTTAGCTGAAACTGTATCTCCAATATTTATTTTTCTTATAACATCTCTTGCTGTTATAAATTCCTTTCCATATATAAGACCAGTACCGTATGGTTGTAAGTCTACATATACTCTTGATTTTTCTATACCAATAACGGCACCTTCAATAACTTCTCCGCTCATTGGAGGGTTTTTTGTATCATTGAAAATCTTTGCCATTAAGCTATCTTTTTTAGCTTTAGCTTTTTCTTCTGATATAGAATCTACTTCTGTTGATTTAATTTCTTTATCTTTCATAATTAAAATAATCCGCTCGAGGCGGACAATGTTTGTACGCCAAAAAGTTTCGTGGTTTTTAATAAAATTAAAACACTACGAGGTTAGCTTTTTGTGCAACCTAATAACAGAATTGAGTTTACTATACTAATTTATTATTGTAAAGGTTCGCTCGCTGATACAAATATGATAAAAAACGAGGAGACACCTTTTTGAGGATTTAAGGTCTCACCTCGTTTTTATTAGTTTATTAATAATTTCATTGATTCGGCTCGTGTTATTTGATACAATAATCGACATTATGATAATCACTTACCAAGGAGTTGAATTTTTTAAGGTCCAGTTTGGAGATACTGTTCTTGCTTTTAATCCAATATCAAAAGAATCAAAATTTAAAAATACTAGATTTTTTGCTGACATAGCTCTTGTTAGTCTTAATCATCTCGATATGAATGGTACTGAGAATCTTTCATACAACGGCAAGGAACCTTTTGTTATTTCTGGTCCAGGAGAATATGAAGTTAAAGATGTTTTTATAAAAGGTTTTGCTTCCAAGAGTATGTATGATGGAAAAGAAAGAGTAAATACTATTTATTCTGTGACTCTTGAAAATATGAACCTCTGTTTCTTAGGAGCTATTTCTGATATAAATCTTTCGAAAGAGGTTAAAGAGTCTTTAGGTGATGTTGATATACTTTTTGTTCCTATTGGAGATGATGGTGTTTTGGATGCTGCGAAAGCAGAAAAGCTTTCTGTTGAAATAGAGCCTAAAATTATTATTCCAATGCATTATGGTGAGATCGGTACTAAAGATGCTTTAAAGAGATACCTAAAGGAAGCTGGAGAAGATAATGTTAAACCAATAGATAAGTTGACCGTAAAGAGGAAGGATCTTGATGGTAAGTTAGGAGAGTCAGTAGTTCTTTCTTGTGGTGAATAGTTTTATTAATTTAATTTAAAAGAAATGGCAGAAGAAAAAGAAATCAAAATTGAAGCTAAAACTTTAACGAATAGAAACATTTCAGCAGAAATGAAAGAATGTTATTTGGATTATGCTATGTCTGTTATTACACAGAGAGCTCTTCCTGATGTACGTGATGGATTAAAACCTGTTCATAGAAGGATTCTTTTTGCTATGCATCAAATGGGTCTTACCGCTGGAGGAAAAACAAGAAAATCTGCTGCAGTAGTGGGAGAAGTTTTAGGTAATTACCACCCACACGGTGATACTTCTGTTTATGAGGCAATGGTGAAGCTTGCTCAAGATTTTGCGCATAGATATCCAATGGTTATTGGACAGGGAAACTTTGGTAGTATCGATGGAGATTCTCCTGCTGCTATGAGGTATACTGAGGCAAAGATGTCTAAGATTGCTGGTGAAATGCTCAAAGACCTCGACAAAGAAACTGTAGACTGGAGACCAAACTATGACAACACAAAGAAAGAGCCTGAAGTTCTTCCATCTGCTGTACCAAACCTACTTTTAAATGGAACACTTGGTATTGCTGTTGGTATGGCTACAAACATACCCCCACATAATTTGGGCGAAGTTATTGATGCGACTCTTCATTTGGCAGATAATCCCGAAGCAACCACAGAAGATCTTTTGCAGTTTATAAAAGGGCCAGATTTTCCAACAGGAGGAACTATATATAATCAAGTGGATATACAGCACGCTTACTCTACAGGAAGAGGCGGTGTTGTAACTAGAGGTCAAGCAGAAATTATCGAAGACAAGAAAGGTATGTTTCAGATAATAATTACTTCTATTCCTTATAGAGTAAATAAAGCAGAGCTTATTATGTCTATTGCTGACCATGTTCGAGAGAAAAGAGTTGAAGGTATAAAAGGTCTTCGTGACGAGTCTTCAAAAGATATAAGAATCTCTATAGATTTAAAAAATGGAGTACAACCTCAAAGTATTTTAAATTATTTATATAAACATACCCAGCTTGAGGATACTTTTCACTTTAACCTCGTTGCTCTTATAGAAGGTATTCCAAAAACACTTTCACTTAAAACATTTTTAGATGAATTTCTTATCCACAGAAAAATAGTTATAAAAAGAAGAACTGAATTTGATTTGAGAAAGGCTGAAGCCAGAGAGCATATTCTTCTTGGTTTGAAAAAAGCACTTGATCATATAGACGAAATAATTAAGCTTATTAAGAAGTCTAAAGATGTAGATGAAGCAAGAGCTCAGCTTATGAAAGTTTTTAAGTTTTCTGAACTTCAAGCAAACGCTATTCTTGAGATGAAGCTTCAAAAGCTCGCTGGTCTTGAAAGAAAGAAAATTGAGGATGAATTAAATGCAATTCAAGCTCTTATTAAAGATTTGAAGGATATACTTTCTAAACCAAAGAGAATTCTTCAAATTATTAAGGATGAACTTATTGAAATTAAACAGAAATACGGTGATGAAAGAAGAACGAAAGTCGTAAAAGGTGGAGTTAAAAATCTTTCAGAAGAGGATCTTATTGCCGATGAACCAAGTATGCTCGTGCTTACTGCTGGAGGCTATGTAAAAAGAACAAATCCAGATGAATATAAAAAGCAAAAGAGAGGTGGGGTGGGTGTTATAGATCTCGACACAAAAGATGAGGATTTTATAACTCATTTCTTAACTGCCACAAATCACAATGATATTTTATTCTTTTCAGATAAAGGTAAGGCTTATCAGATTAAAATGTATGATCTACCAGAAGGTAAGAGGGCCACAAAGGGTAAGGCGATTGTAAATTTCTTGGCTGTATCAGGTGAAGAAAAGATTACTTCAGTACTTGCGATGCCAAAAGAATTAAAGAACCTTAAACTTTCATTAATACTCGTTACAAAGAATGGTACAGCAAAAAGAGTAGATGCTGACGGTTTTAAAGACGTAAGGAGGAATGGTCTTATTGCTATAACTTTAGATAAAGGAGATGAGCTTAGATCCGCCCTGTTTATGTCAGAGGGAGATGAAGTAATACTTTCAACAGCAAAGGGTCAATCTATAAGATTTAAAGATAAAGATGTAAGAGTTATGGGTAGAAATGCTTCTGGTGTAAGGGGAATGAAACTTGGGAAAGGCGATTATATTGTTGGTACAGATATTGTCAGAAAAGGAATGCAGAATCCAGAATTATTGGTTATAAGCTCAAATGGTTACGGTAAGAAAACTCCACTTGATGAATATAAAGTTCAAGGAAGGGGAGGTTCTGGTATTAAGACTATGAAAGTCACTCCAAAGACAGGTGAAATTATTTCTTCTAAAGTTGTCACAGATGAAGAAGACGAAATTGCAGCTATTTCAAAAAAGAGTCAGGTCATAAGAGTCGGTGTAAAAGAAATTCCAAGTCTTGGAAGACAAACACAAGGAGTAAGAATAATGAAACTTAGAGAAGGAGATTCGATTGCATCGATTACTTGTATCTAAGAAAAATAAAGAGAGAAACGATTATATTTTTCTAGACCCCGTGAAATATTTTGTTAATACAAAATAAAACAACTGAGCTTAATTTTGTTCAGTTGTTTTATTTCACTGGGGTAGAGTAAGTAAGGTTTAATATGGAGCACGCGAAACCCCTTTTTCTTTTCCACATTTTTTATTAGCTTGTTTTTGGATATAGGTTTATAATAAGAGATAGTACGGAGAACCCAGTCATTTTTTTAAAGTTAATAAGGGTAATGTTTGGCTTTCGAAATTTACCCCGGTGAAATATCCGCCAAAGGCGGAGAAGACTTAAAAAAGTCTTCCTTTCATGGGGTGATGATTTTCTAAAGCTCATTATTATTCGCTAAGAAAATCAATCATGTTTTCAGACCCAGAAGAAATTATTCAACGATTTGAATTAATAAAAGCTAGTCATGTTGCTGACTTTGGTTCAGGATCAGGTTTTTATTCTTTTGCTGCAGCTGAAGCTGTTGGTGAAAATGGAGTAGTTTATTCTATAGATGTACAGAAAGATTTACTTCAAAAACTTAAAAATGAAGCAAGAAATGTTAGACATCTAACAAATATAGAAATAATTTGGGGAGATGTAGATAATATTGGTGGTACTAAGCTTAAAGAAGGTTCTATAGATGCAGTAATTGCCGCAAACATATTTTTTCAACTTGAAAATAAAGAAAATGCCTGTTTAGAAATAAAAAGAATTCTTAAAAGTAAAGGCAGGGTACTTTTAGTAGATTGGATCAATGCCAACTCTTTTAATAAAGAAGAAGCACGAAAATTATTTATTAAGAATGGTTTTGCTGAGGAGAGAGAAATAGATGCTGGTGTTAAGCATTATGGTTTAATTTTTATTAAAATATAAAATATGGATAATCTAAGTAATTTTGAAAAGATATTGTTGGTTGTTTTTGGCTTTCTCGCTGCTCTAGGTTTATTGGCTTTTTCTACTTACAAGACAAATAATAGTGGAGGTAGTGATATCGAAGTTGTTGTTTGGGGTAATTTAGATAAAATGTCTTTTGATAATTTTATTAGTACTGTTATGGATGAACAGAATAAGAAATTAAATATAAAATATGTCCAGAAGAATTATGATACCTTAGACAATGATTTACTAGAATCCATAGCTTCTGGTGTTGCACCAGACACTGTTATATTATCTAATGAATTTATAAAGAAATATTCAGACAAGATTTATCCAATATCATACGAGACATTACCAGAAAGGACTTTTAAGGATACTTATATTCAAGAGGCAGAATTACTTTTAAGACAGGATGGTATCTTTGGAGTTCCTTTTTTTGTTGATCCTCTTATTATGTATTGGAACAGAGATATGTTTGCAAGCGCGGGTATAGCAAACCCTCCAGAGAAATGGTCCGAGTTCCCACTTTTAGCAAGTAAGCTTTCAAAGACTGATAGTAATGCAAATATCATTAAAAGCTTTGTTTCTTTTGGTGAATATAGAAACGTAAATAATATTAAGGGGTTATTGAGTTCTTTAATAATTCAGACTGGTAATCCGATTGTTAATTATAAAGATGGTAAATTTAAATCTTATCTTTTAAGTGAATCTTCAAATAGTAACTTCGGTGATGTAAGTTCTGCTATTAGTTTCTTTACTGAATATTCTAACCCTAAAAAGTCTGTCTATTCCTGGAATAGATCATTGCCGTTTTCTAAACAATCTTTCTTGAGTGAAGATCTGTCAATTTATTTTGGTATGTCATCTGAATACAATAGTATAAAACAAAAGAATCCAAATCTTAATTTTGATATTTCCTTATTGCCTCAAGTTGTTGATACTAAAGCGAAGTCTACTTTTGGTGATTTTTATTCTTTTATATTTTTGAAGAATTCAAAGAATTTGTTAAATACTTACAATGTAGTTTCTTATATTACAGGCTCCGAATCGATAAAGGTCTTTCTTAAAAATTTTGATTTAGCTCCAGCGAGAAAGGATATTATTTCTTTGGGTACAAACGACCCAGTTAAAAATATTTTTTATAAGTCAGCTCTTATATCAAAGGGGTGGATAGATCCTGATACAAAAAAGACAGACCAAATATTTCAAAATATGATAGAAGATATAACTACAGGTAAACTGCAAGTGTCTGATTCTGTAAAAAAGGCGGGCACAGAAATGAATTATTTGTTACAATAGATTTATGAGAAAAATTTTATTAAATTTATTTTTGGGTTTTATTATATTGTTACCTGTTTTATCTCATTCTGCTTTGATTAATAGTGGAGACCCAGAAACTTATAATCTAGATTCTATAAAAGGTATAATAAAGGAAGGTGTAAAATGGTTTTTTGGTATTGCAGCTTCAATAGCAGCAATAGGTTTTGCAGTTGCTGGAATAAAGATTTTGATTAACCCTGGTAGTAGTTCAGAAAGAGAGGCTGCAAAAGAGGTGTTTAAGAAGACGGCTATAGGTTTATTAATTGCTGTTGTTGGACCAGCTATCGTTGTGGCGATTATTAGAGAGTTCGTTAGTGATGGAACGAATCCTCTAAGGTTTTTTAATTTTTAAATAAAATAAATGAAAAAAATAACAATTAATTTATTATCGATCATTATATTATCTTTTGTATTTATTCCTTTAATTTCCTCTGCTATTGGATTAACTGATCCTTTGGGGGGGATTGATATAAAAGATTTTATATCAAAAATTCTTAGTTATATCGTTAAGGTTGGTGGTGTCGTTGCGACCTTTGCTTTTATTTATACAGGTTTTCTGTTTGCTTTTGCAAAAGGTAATTCTGGAGCTTTAGAAAAAGCAAAAAGTGCTTTGATAGGTACGGTCATAGGTATGGCTATATTGTTGGGCGCGGAGCTTATAGGTAGTATGATTATGGATACTGTTTCTAGTATTTAATAAAATGAATATTTCAAATATATATAAAAAGAATAAAATGAATTCCTTAAATCGTATTTTTTTATTTTTTATTTTAATATTTTCTTTTTACTTTAAAACATCTTTTGCGGCTGAAACTTTTAGGGATATGGTAGAAAGGATTATTAGTACAATAATAAAACCAGTAGGTGGTTTATTTGTTTCTGCCGCTTTGGTTGCTTTTGTTTGGGGTATAACAAAGTATATGAAGGGTGGTGGAATGGAAAAAGATGATGCGAAACAACTTATGTTTTGGGGGTTGATAGGTTTAACTGTAATTTCAGCAGTCGGTGCTTTTGTTGCTGCTTTTAAAAACACATTAGGTGTTTAAAAGTGTTTATAACTTATACATTGATAAATATACGTATAAGTATTATAATTTATTAGAAGTTAGAGGTCGTTAATTTATTTTTAAAAAAAGATGAAAAAAGTATTAATATGGACTTTGTCTACGAGTACTCCGTTATTTGTTCTTGCTGAAGGTGGAGGTGTGGCGGATATGATTACGGCTGTTGGTACTGTTATAAATGCAATTTTACCTGTTTTGGTGTCTCTTGCTGTTGTGTATTTTATTTATCAGGTTATACAGTATACTATTGCAGATGGTAGTGGTAAGGATACAAAGGGTATAGTTTGGGGGTTGATAGGTTTGACAATAATTGTAGGAGTTTGGGGATTTGTTAATGCTATTATGTCTACGTTAAGTATTAGTAGTATGGATCAATTGAATTGATATAATTATTATAGTTTTTATTGTATAATTTAATAGTCGTTTATTTATTAGAAATAATTAAAAATTTGTTTTTATGAAAAAAATTTTAATAGGTTCGGGTGTGGCTCTGTTTCCATTATTAACTCTCGCTGCTGGTCTTACTGATTTAGCTGATAAGGTTTCTGAACTCTTTAATAAAGCTTTACCTTTGTTAATTAGTTTTGCTGTTATTTACTTTGCATGGCAGGTTATTCAATATACTATTGCTGGAGATGAAGGTAAGAAAGAAAATGCAAAGATGGGTATCCTTTGGGGTATTGTTGGACTTTTCGTTATTGTTTCTGTTTGGGGTTTGGTAGGATTCTTAGGAGACACCCTTGATATAGAGGCTGGTGGTGGTATTTCTTTGCCTGAATTACCACAAGGAGAATAAAAATGTTTTCTTTATTTGTTCAAAAAGTATATGCACAGGGTGGTAATTTTGGTGGATCATCTGGATCAAACTTTGATTCAATCCTAACTAATATCGCGACAAATATCGTTGAGCCAATAAACATGTTTCTTGCTGCCGCTGCTCTGATGTATTTTTTATGGGGTGTTTTTAACTTCATTAAAGGCGCTGATAATTCTGGTAAAAGAGAAGAGGGTATTCAACATATAATGTGGGGTTTGTTTGGTTTAGTTCTTACAATCTCTGTAGAGGGTTTTATATCAGTGATCAAGAATACTTTAGGTGTATAAGATAAACAAATATTAAAATAAAAAAAACGGGATGCGCCACAGAGACCAGAGGTCTAAGGGTGCATCCCGTTTTTGTCATCATTCATTCTTGAAAGATGACAAAACTGATCATTTTATTACATTTGTACTGCGGTTCGAGGGAGACTTTTCCAAAGTATTCTACCTCGTTACCTTTTTGTCTTTTGTTGAGGAACACTTTTCCTGTCCCCCCACTTCTCCTGTTCTTGTATGAACCGCTCCACCTCCACAACTCACTTTCATCTGTTAGTGCGTAGAGTTTTTCCCCATTGAACGTGCCATAACATTCTCTTGAACCTGTTACTGGTCCTAGTTTGTATCGGGCACCTTTTTCTGGTATTTGATCGTCGTTCGACAAATCAAATTCAATGGATGAATCTTCTCGTGTAATGAAGTGTACTTTAAACGTACCTCCAGGTATGTGAGGGTAGCCACTTGTGATACCCTCTGGTCTTTCCCACCTTAGTCGCCAGACCTTTTGCCTGACTTCTTTGGTGGGTTTTACCAGATTTGCTCCCTGTTGTATCCCTACACACTTAACGTACCCAGGCTTTCTCTCCATAATCCATGGTATATAGCTATCCCAGATTGGATGCCAGAACCACCAGACTAGGATAACAGATCCGAGTATGATAACCCATTTAAGTATCTTTTTAATGGTATTATTCCAGAATATTTTTATTCGTATTCTGGGTATTTTGAAAGACGGGAAATATTTTCTAATAAACACACACAATATTATAACTACCAATATAATCCCAACTCCAAATATTCCCCATGTTGAATATGATAGATTTTCTTTTTTCCCTATTGTGAGGAAAAGAAGAATAACTACTGACCCAATCATAGATAATACTTTGATGATATAGAGTATCATTTGACCTCCTTATGGTCCTGGAATAACAACATTAGCTGCATTACCACCGAGGCTAAGGTATTTTAATTCCTTATTCTCCGAGATAGATTGCGCTGTTAATACACCAACGAAGGTTTCACCTTTACCTCCGAGCGAATCAAGTTTTTGCTTCAGTACTTTTGCTTCAGCTTGACCCGTCCTCTCTTTAGCTTTTGCTATACCCTCTGCTGTTATCTCAGCTGTCTTTGCTTTTATTGCTGCAACTCTTTGTTCCTTTTCTGCTGCTGTGATATCTGCATCTCCTAACAATTCTTTATCTGATTTAGCTTTGAGTACTTTTTGAAAGTCCTCTTCAGGTTCTATATCCATGATGTCGACAGTGCGTATTTCTATACCTGCGACACTTTTAGGATCACTATGTAAAAGTACTGCTTTTTCTATCTTTGCTTTTATTGCCCCAGTACTTTTTTGTGTCATTACGCTCATTGGTTTAATACCACCAACAACACCACGTAATGAGTCTTTTGCAGGATTGATAAAATATGAAGGCCAATTTGGTCCTAGTGATATTGTTTTCGCCGGGTCCATTATTTCAATTCCAATTCTTGTTTTGAAATTAAATTTAATTGTTCCTCTTGATTCTACATCCCTATATTCAACAGGATATGCTGATCTAAAAAACATTGATTCAGCAGTTACAGTTTCTCCTTCAGGTGAAGTACCATCTATAAGTCTCTTTGGAAACTCGTATTTATAAATGGAACATAAACCTATCCATCTTACGCCGAACAGTTGCCAAAATATACTGCCCCTATTTCCTTGGTGAAATTTTTCTTCACCATTTTCAATCAGTCCGGTTTCTTCGTTAATATGTTTACCAAGACCTTTTAGGTTGGCAAGATATTGAACCACTGGACCACCAATAGTCTTTATAACGAACTTAATACGTCCGTTTTTTATACTCGTAACCAGGATGTTTTTTTCTGCTAAAGCAGAAAAGCTCAACCGAAGTCCAAGATATAAAACAGATAATAAGAATACAATACTCAAGAAGAACAACATGATATACCTCCTTGCACTTTGTGGGTGCGATTCATTTGTCAATGATCAGTCGAAAAGGGGAAAGCACACGCTTTCCACCAGACTTATCTCTGTCTATAATGATAGCATATTTAGAAAGAAAAGTCAATAATGATGTTGCCTATTTTTATGGCTTATTGTATACTTGTTTTGCCTTTATATCGGGTAGCTACTCCAATCGTAAGGTTGGGGAGGAAAGTCCGAACACAGCCATTCTTTTGAGTGGAGTAGGGTAGCGGGTAACGCCCGTCTAGAGTAATCTAAGAGGTGCGAACAGTGACGCCAATGCCGAAAGGCTAGGGTTCCTTCGGGAATAATCTTATTGGAAAATAAGAGTGCAACGGCAAAATTCCTTACCTCTGTGCAAGGCCGTGTCCGCTTTATGCGGAAGTGCCGCTTGAGCTAAATAGTAATATTTAGCCCAGATAAATGGTTATCCGATTGTAGTAATACAGTCGACAGAATTCGGCTTATAGATGTAGAGGTTATGGGAGGGGCGCGCCTAACGGCGCGTCCCTTTCTCTTTGTATTTATTGTTTATAAAAATTGAAAATTTTTAATTATATCAATTTTAATCTATACTTCTTTTTTTACTAGAATGATAATATAAATTTACACATATACGCTATAGCGTATATGTGTAAAAAGTATATAATATATAAATGAGCAAATATAATTATAAAGGAATATGGGTTAACTCTTTTGGTATTCCGACAAGTAGTCCTGATTTCAATAGAAGAAAAAATACAATCGATAGAACAAGGGATATTTATAATATGTCTTTTTCATCTAATTTTAAAAAAGATTCGCCAAAGAACCTAATAGTTGTTTATGATATTCCTGAAGAAAAGAAGAAGGAAAGAGACTGGTTCCGTCGTAATTTAAAAAGGCTCGGTTTTATAATGATTCAAAGAAGTATCTGGGTTGGGCCTTCACCACTACCAAAAAGTTTCGTTGATTATGTTAAATCAATAGGATTAAAAGATAAAGTAAAAATCTTTAGATTAGCAAAAGAATATTCAGAAAAAAATAATAATTTTAATTAATACACATATACGCTATAGCGTATATGTGTATTAATTAGTCACACTTTGTAGTAAATTGATTATAAATAATACTATTTTATTAACAGTTTTATTTTAACACCTAATCTTGTATACTAGAATAAATATAAAATAATGGTTAAAAGAATCTTCGATCTTTTTTATAAGGAGATAAAGGGGTTGCACGAAGCGGCTTATCTTTTGGCGTTCTTTGCTTTTCTTTCACAGCTCCTTGCTTTATTGAGAGATAGAGTGCTTGCTTCAACTTTTGGTGCAAGTAATACTCTTGATATATACTATTCTTCTTTTAGGATTCCAGATTTTATATTTGTAACGGTTGCTTCTATTGTTTCTATCTCGGTCCTTGTTCCTTTTATTACTGATAAACTTGATAAGTCTGAAGAAGAAGGAAAGAAATTTATAAATAGTGTCTTCTCATCTTTTTCAATTATTATTTTTATAACAAGTATTATATTTTATTTTTTAATTCCTTATTTAGTACCTTTTATTTTCCAAGGAATGTCAGATACAACTGAGATAGTAAAAATGTCTAGAATACTTTTATTTTCTCCTATATTACTTGGTTTTTCAAATTTCTTTGCAAGCATTACACAGGTAGGTAAAAGATTTTTGATCTATGCTTTAAGCCCACTTTTTTATAACATCGGAATAATATTAGGGGTATTATTTTTCTATCCAGTTTTTGGAATATATGGATTAGCTTACGGAGTAATTCTTGGTGCATTAATGCATTTATTCATACAAGTTCCTTTTGTTGTGGAAAGTAAATTATTTAGAATGTTTCCGATTAATTTTGATTTTAGTTCAGTAAAAAAGGTTATACTTATTTCTATACCAAGGACTATTACTTTGGGTATGACACAAATATCAATAATAGTTTTGCTTGGTATTGCTTCACTTATGAAAGAGGGAACAATCTCTATTTTTAATTTTGCCTATAATCTTCAGTCCGTACCACTTTCTATAATAGGTGTAAGCTATTCTGTTGCAGCTTTTCCTACACTTTCAAAATTCTTTTCTGGGGGTAAGAGGGATGAATTTTTATCACACATAGTTTCTGGTGCCCGATATATTCTTTTTTGGTCTATACCTATAACAATTCTTTTTGTTGTTTTGCGTGCTCAGATAGTTAGAACTGTTTATGGCGCGGGGGAGTTTAGTTGGGCTAATACGAAACTTACTGCGGCAGCTCTCGCAATCTTTGCTTTCTCTGTAGTTGCACAGTCGCTCGTGTTACTTTTTATAAGAGGATTCTATGCTATGGGAAATACAAAGAAATCACTTTATGCAAGTTTATTGACAGGATTGCTTTCCATTGGATTTTCATTTTTATTTATAAGATTATTTGAACATTTTTATATATTTAAATATTTTATTGAAAATTTATTTAGAATAGATGATACTGCTGGAAGTGAGGTACTTATGATAGCTTTAGGGTTTACATTGGCACAGATTGTTAATTGTGCCGTACTGTGGATTTCCTTTGAGAAAGAATTTAAAGGATTTTCAGTCCCGTTACTTAATACGTTTTTTCAGAGTTTTTCTGCCTCAGTAATAATGGGATTTGTTGCTTATATGGGATTAAATATATTTGATAATATTTATAACATCAATACTTTAATTGGTATTTTTTTACAAGGTTTTTCTGCCGGTGTTTTGGGTATTATTTCAGCTCTGGTTGTGTTAAAACTGCTCGGTAGTGTAGAGTTAGATGAAATATGGAAAGCTTTCCATAAGAAGTTTTGGAAGGCAAAGACGACTATTCCAGATACAAATCAGCTATAGTTGTGGGTTGAAAAGAGTTGCTTTTTTAATTATTTTAAGATATACTCATAAAACTAATTTAAATAGATATGTCACAAGACCAATTAATAAAACTTGCTTGTAAAGACTGTAAAAGAGTCAATTACTGGAGCAGAAAAAACAAAAAGAAAGTTGAGCGCAAAATTGAGCTCAAGAAGTATTGTAAATGGTGTAAAAAGAACACTATTCACAAAGAAGTAAAAAAGTAATCCCCCTAAGGATTACTTTTTTTCTTCTTTTTCTTTTTGCACCATTTACTAAAGGGGGGTCGAGGAAAAGGCTCGCTCCTTTTCTTTTTTTAAAACCGCACATGATTTCTTGCTAGAAATCTGCTATTCTCGTGCCGTCGCACTGCGAAATGGTTTTAAAAAGAGAAAACTCGCTCGCAATTGTAAATGCAGGATACCTTTTAATATATTTTGTATGTCTTTGCGAGAAGGTACTCCGACGTGGCAATCCAGGTTAGTATTAATAGTTTTTGAGTTTTATTTTTATATTATTATATGCTATATTAGCTCGGTAAGGGCTAAACCATTCGCTCGTGGCGAATGGTCGCCCGAAACATTTATTAAAATGTTTTTAGGGGCCTATAGTTCAGTGGTAGAATAATCGTCTCCAAAACGATTGACCGAGGTTCAAATCCTCGTGGGCCCGCAATGATTCGCAAAAATGGCTATAATGCCATTTGAGCGAATTATCATTGCAAGCCCACGGGGATTTGAAAGACGGAGCGCGACGGCGCGAGTCGGGGTCGAGAGTTTTTCTAGCAAGAAAAAACTCGTGACCTAATCCTCGTGGAAGTTGTATTGATTCTGTAAGGTTCGAAACTCCTCGTGAACTCGTTTACTTAAAAGTCTCTAATTCCTTTTAAATAAAAAATTAATGTTATAATTAGATTATTGGAATTCAAAACAGAAAAACATTCATCAATGATACATTTTAAAAATCAACCGAAACTTTCTGGTGTAGAAATCGACCAGAAGCGAGATGAAAGACGTTTAATACTCATTCCACAAATTGAGATTTTTTTATCCACAGATGACTTGTTTAAAGGGAAAGAAATTGAAGTTGAATTTTCTCACGAAGGTATTTCTTCTTTAGTTTGTTTTATTGAAATGGAAGAAGAAAAATTTGTTCTAAAAATCGCATTAAATAATACTGTGTCGGAAGGTAGTGAAGCTTTATTTCTTAAGACTTGGGAAAATGCTGGAATCTCAACACCGCATGTGTTTAAAGAGGGTAAAATTGCTGACAATTCATATGTTTTGATGGAATATATTGATGCTCCCACCGCAGAGGCAAAATACAAAGATGATGAAAGTGCAAAAGAAAATATGTATTTCGAGGCGGGTAAAATTTTGCGAAATATGCATAAACCAGAATCTGTTGGTTTTGGTAAGGTTACGGATGGCGAAGGTGAGTATTCCTCGTTTAAAGAATGGATTGACTCTCCAGATATGGAAAATAGAGTAAAGTACGTAGAAGATAATAATTTAATAAATTCAGAGTACGGTACTTTTTCTCAGGCTAGAGATATTCTTGTAAAATATGTTGGAGATAGTAATAAAAGTAGTTATTGTCATTTTGACTATAGTGCTGGACATCTTTTTGCTACAGAACCTTTAACAGTATTTGATCCAAATCCATTATTTAATAATGGATATATAGATTTGGGACGAACCTTGGTAAACTATATTGCAGTTTCTGGACTTTATCCAAAATCATTTGTTGAGGGTTATAGTGGAGAAAGTGGATTAGATGAAAAAGTTTTGCATGCTGCAATATTTCTCAATATTATTTATAAACTTCCATATCAACATCAAAAAGGAAAAATACATGTCATACAAAATTTTCAAAATTATCTAAGTAAGAATAAATTTTTGTTGGAAAAGTAGTTTTGGTAGGCTCGTCTGTGCCGCCCTTTATTTAAAAGTCTCTAATGCCTTTTAAATAAGATATTGTATTTCCTAAATCTTACTTTTCAAATATCTCATCACTTTCTCATCTTCCTTCGGCTTAAACCACTTAATATTCTTATTACGTTTAAACCACGTCCTCTGCCTCTTCACAAACTGCCATATCTCTCTATTAAGATTATCTATCATTTCTTCCTTACTTATTTTCTTCTGTAAAAATAAAGCTGTATTTTTATATTCAAGTCCAAAAGACTCAAGCCTTTTCCATGTTGTACCTTTATCGTGTATTCTTTGAATTTCTTCTATCATTCCAATTTTGATACGTTTAATAAGTCTTAAAGCTATTCTATCTTTTAGTATTTGATCTTTTGTATCAAGTCCAATAAAAACAAAATCATATTCACTTGGTTTTTCTACAACAGTAGGAACACTTCCAAGCTCTTTTGCAATCTCTAAAGCTCTTACAAGGCGAACTTTATTGTTTTTATCAATAGTTTTTGCTCTTTCTGGAGAAAGTTTCTTTAATAATTCAAAAAGTTTTTCTGTAGATTTGTTTTCTAATTCTTTTCTATATTTTAAATTTAATTTAACTTCTGGAAGTATAATATTTTTCACCACACTATCTATGTAGTATCCTGTACCGCCACATATTATTGGAGTTTTTCCTTTTGAAATAATTTCTTTTATTTTCTTATCAGCAAGTTCTTTGTATTTTGCCATTGAGAAAAAAGTACTTGGTTTAACTACATCAAGTAAATAATGGGGAATACCCAGCATCTCTTTTTTAGTGATTTTACCACTACCAAGATCCATGCCTTTAAAGACTTGTCTAGAATCAGCAGAGATTATTTCTCCGTTGTATTTTTTAGCTATGTTTACGGCTAGGTCACTTTTACCTGTGGCTGTAGGGCCGAGGACTACTATAACTTTGGGCTTATTAGTTGTTTTTTGTAAAATTTTCATAAATTTCTCTTTTTCTTGATAAGGTTGGTAATTTCTTAGAATAGTATATTTTAGGAAGTAATTCTAGTGATTTCTTTTTCATAAATTTAATTGTATACAAATCAGACCGATTATCTATTTTTGATTTTGTTGTATGTATTCTACCCAGTATTTTTGTGTTTTCATATATCTTATTTGATAACCATTCTATATGAGGCCTACTGACAGAAATAAATCTCACAAATAATCTTTTATAAATATATTTAATATTTTTACGTGTATTATATTTATCTAAGTAAGTCGTAATAGAGCCATCACCATCTAAATGTCCTCTTAGAAAATCTATAAAAAATTTATCAGGAATTTTTATCTCTCCTAAAATTTTACTCTTATTAGACATTAAACCAATACTTACTAACCATTTATAAAAAACAATATCACCAAATTGTACTCGATGGGAGATAATACCTTTATAATTTTTGGTTATACCTATTTTGTTTTTAATCTTTAGACATTTTTTAAAATTCTCTAATTGTTCAATATCTGACGATGTCATTATTATGTGACGCTTATCAGGTGACAAACAACCATCTGTTGTCAATAAACCAACGATATATGCCAAATCAGGCGTCCATTTTAACGCTTTTGTTTGTATTTTTATTCCTGCCATAATTTTGTGGGCGTGGTGGGACTCGAACCCACATGAGTTTCCTCACACGATTTTGAGTCGTGCGCGTAGACCAATTCCGCCACACGCCCTACTTTTTTATTGTATACAATTTATGAACAAAAATCAATTTTTTAATATTATACTAATGTGATAAAATACATAAATAATTAAGTTAATAAAATAAATAAATGACACAATTTTACGGAGATTCAATATTTTGGGTTGAGGCAGATAAAATAAAACCAAACCCATTTCAGCCGAGAAAAGAATTTGACGAAGCTAGATTAAAAGACTTGTCTGAATCCATAAGACAATATGGTGTTTTGCAGCCCCTAGTTGTCACCAGAAGGGAGTATCAGACGGAAGATGGTGGACTTGCTGTAGAATATGAACTTATTTCAGGAGAGAGAAGGCTTAGGGCTTCTAAGATGGCGAATGTTTTACAAGTACCTGTTGTTATTCGTTCAAACGAAGAGACAGATTTAATGAAACTTGAGCTTGCTATTATTGAAAATTTACAGAGAGAAGATTTAAACTGTGTTGATAGGGCAAAGGCTTTTCAAAAACTTGTAGATGATTTTGGATTTAAACATGTTCAGATCGCGATGAAGATGGGAAAGAGTAGAGAGTACGTTTCAAACAGTTTGAGAATTCTTTCTTTGCCAGAGCATATGCTAAATGCTGTATCTGAAGGTAAAATGTCTGAAGGACATACACGACCTCTTCTTATGCTTACAGATAGAAAAGAAGAACAAGAGACTTTATTTAAAGAAATTATTTATAAAAAAATAACCGTAAGAGACGCTGAACTTATAGCAAGAAAGATTGCTACAGAAAGAGCCAGAAAGAAGGATGTTGTATTTGATCCTGAAATAGCAGTTTTTGAAGAAAAGTTTGCAGAATCACTTGGTACAAGAGTTCATATTGAGAAAGGTGAGAAGGGTGGCAAGATTACAATAGACTTTTTTTCAAACGATGACGTTAGAGCAATACTTGATCTTTTAAATTCACAGAAGAAAAGAAAGATAGATGAATTGCTAGACAAACATATTGCGGGAATCGGTGATATTAATTCGTTATCTAAATTAGAAGAAACAGAAAAATCACTTATAGATGATAGAAGTGCAGAAGAGAAAAAGGTAGATGATGATAATGAAGAATTATATTCAGTAAAGAATTTTAGTTTATAGTAATTTAAAAAACTACATAGTTGTATGTGGTTTTTTATTAGAAAATTTTACAGTAGATTGATAAGATATATCAGGAATAAAATTAAACCTGGATTGCCACGCTTCGCTCGCAAAGACATACAAAATTACAAAGATATATTAAAAGGTATCCTGCATTTACGATGGCGAGTGAAGCTAAATATTTTAAAAATCTTACGGAACGGAATTTTTAGCAAAAAATTCCGCGAGTAGAGAAAAAGTCCCGTGACGGCGGGACTTTTATCGTGTTTTTAAAATGTTTTGCGAACGAGCTTCTGCTTTTCTAAGTAATTATTTATGTGCCTTTTTGCCATGTTTGTTTTTACCATATCGAGCCATTTTGTAGTCGGTTTACTAGATTCTTTTGATGTTATTTCAACAATATCACTGTTTTTAATAACGGTATTTAAGGAAGCTATTTTTCCATTTATCTTCGCCATACTTGTATGAAGTCCTATATCGGAATGTATTGCAAATGCAAAATCTAGCACAGTAGAACCGATAGGTAAGTCCACAACTTCTCCTTTAGGTGTAAGAACGAATATTCTTTCGTTAAAAAAATCTGCTTTAAGATTTTCAATGAATTCTTCTTTTTCAGAGTCTGTTTTTATTCCATCTTGTGATTCTGCTAGTTCTTTTATCCACCCTGGCATTTCTTCGTCTTTTGAAGAAACTTTCGAATAATTAATAACTTTCGGTAGTAATTGAATAAACCAATTTGTGTCTGTTGATTTGCTTTTATTATTTTCTTTATAAGAAAGGTGAGAGGCAATACCATATTCAGAATTTTGATGCATTTCGTTTGTACGTATTTGTACTTCTACTATAGAGCCGTCTCCAGTAAAAATTGTCGTATGTAAACTTTGATAGCCGTTTGGTTTAGGAAAGGCTATATAATCTTTGATTCTACCGGGCAATGGTCTCCATATACCATGAACTATCCCTAGGACTTTATAACAATCTGAGATTGTTCTCACACATATACGAATAGCAAGTATGTCATATACTTTTTCTATATCATTGTCGTGTGTTTGTAGTTTTTTGTATAAACTATAGATACCTTTTTGTCTATAATCAGTCTTAATATCAATCACATTTTCTCCTGCCAGAGCCTTTTTAACTGATTTGATAAATTTTTCTAATCTAGGAATAGTTTCTTCTTTTTTGCTTCTAAATAGTTCTATAGTTTCCTCATATTCTTTTGGGTGTACATATTTAAAAGATAAATCTTCGAGTTCGCGAGACAACATTCTGATAGAAAGACGGTAGGCAAGTGGAGCGTATATCTCTAGAGTTTCGAGTGCAATTCTTTTTTGTTTATCTGGTCTTACATATTGTAGAGTACGCATATTATGAAGCCTATCTGCGAGTTTAATAATAAGAACTCTAATATCTTGTGATACTGCAACAAGAAATTTTCTCAAACTTTCTATATGTCTTTCTGCACCACGGTATTTAACTTTTCCTAGTTTAGTAACTCCGTTTATAAGAAATAATATTTCATCACCAAATTCTTTTTTAATTTCTTCTTCTGTAGCGACACCATCCTCTATTGAGTCATGTAGAAAACCAGCAACTATTGTAGGAGCATCCATTTTAAGACTAGCGAGAATTTTTGCAGTTTCAAATACGTGATTAAAGTAAGGTTCACCAGATTTTCTAAGTTGTCCCTCATGAGCTTTTAAAGCAAAATCATAGGCTTTTTGTATAAGCTTTTTATCTGCTTCGGTTGCAAAACTTAATAATGAAATTATTTCTTCAAAAGGCATGTTGTTTGGTATTTATTATATAGTATATAGTAAAAGAAATAAAAGCAATTTTTAAATACAAAGAGGGGTTTGGCTTTGATCTGTACCCTATAAAGTAGACACCGAATCAAAAGGCTACTTGAGCTCTAAAAGATGATTTCTGTATTCTACAGGAGTCATCTTTTTTAGTCCCCATTGTGGTCTATCGTTATTG
>JBAZYH010000005.1:0-57625 GCA_041659365.1 Minisyncoccota bacterium
ATTAATATTATTTGTTCTTTTGTAAATATTCTTTTACTCATATATCTTATTAATTAATCTAATAATTCAGTTTACATGAAATACAAAAAGTGGACACTTGCGTGTCCACTTTGTGGGGTACAGATCAAAGCAAACCCGCCTTTTGTATTACTATAAACTTGAACCTAAAAACTAAAACCTACCCTAATCATTCTTCATCATCTTCAAAAACACATCTTGAGTAATATTCACCTTTCCTTCTGCTTTCATTCTCTTCTTTCCTTTCTTTTGTTTTTCTCTAAGTTTCATCTTTCTAGTAATATCACCTCCGTAAAGATAATCTGTAACATCTTTCTTCATACCAGAAACAGATCTTGAAGCAAGTATTCTTCCTACCGCTTTTGCCTGAATTTTAAAATTAAATAATGTCTTTTCTATTGCCCCTTGAAGTTTATCAGTCGTCAGGTCGGCTTCTTCCTGCATTCTTCTCCTTGCAACTATTTTACAAAAAGCAGGAACAACTTCATCTGCCACAATAACTTCCATTTTTACCACGTCAGCTTCCTTCATAGGCATTGCCTCATAAGAGATAGATGCATAACCTGAAGTTATACTTTTAAGTTCATTGAAGAAGTTTCTCATAAGCTCGCGAAGTGGCATTTCAAGTGTTAGTGATGTTCTATTATCACCAAAACTTTCAGAATCACCTATCACAGCTTCATGGTCATATAGCTGTTGCATAATAGCTCCGATATATTGTCCTGGAGTAATGATTCTTACTCTCACCCAAGGTTCCATTATTTTTGAAATCATATGATCCTCAGGGAAAAGTGATGGAGAAAAAATCATTTCTTTTCTTGCCCGTCCATCAGGATTAGGGTTTCCAGTAAAAGTTACTTCATAATTAACACTTGGGGTTGTAACAATAAGGTCCAAATTAAACTCTCTTCTCAATCTCTCTACAATAATTTCTAAATGAAGCATTCCCAAAAATCCACATCGGAAACCTCTTCCTAAAGTCCCTGAAGTTTCCTCATCAAATGTATAAGAAGAATCAGAAAGTCTTAGCTTCCCCAAAGCGAGTTTAAGCATTGCAAAATCGTCTGCTCCTTCTGGATAAATAGACGCCCAAACAACAGGTGAAGGTTTAAAATATCCGTGAAGTGGTGGCTGTGTATCACTTATGTGAGAAATAGTATCGCCAACGGACGCAATATCGGATTCTTTTATTCCAGTTGTAATATATCCAATCTCTCCCGCTGACAATGTGTCCGTTGCAAGTTCTGATGGAGAAAAAATACCAACTTCTGATGCAATAAAAGTTTTACCAGAAACCTTAAATGTAAGAGGTGAATTTTTCTTTGCTTCCCCATTAAATACTCTGACAAAAACCGTAACACCACTATGATTTGAATATTTAAAATCAAAAACCAAAGCCCTAAAAGATTTTTCATCTACCTGTAATTTATAGTTTTCCTCTCCAGACTCACCTCTTGGTGCTGGTATTCTTTTTATTACTTCATTCAAAAGTTCTGCTACACCCATTCCTGTCTTTCCAGAGACTTCAAAAATTTCGCTCTCATCAATATTTAGTAATTCTGCTATTTCTTCTTTTACCTCGTGAACTTTAGCAAGTGGAGAATCTATTTTACTAACGACGGGGATTATGATCAAACCTGACTCTCGTGCCATGTTTAAAGTAGTCAAAGTTTGAGCTTGAACACCTTGAGTAGCATCAACAAGAAGTATAGAACCTTCAACAGCTTTCAAGGCTCTAGAAACCTCATAGGAGAAGTCTATATGGCCAGGAGTATCAATAAGGTTCATTATATATTCCTCACCGTCTAGGTGCCATTTCATGCGAACGGGCTGCATCTTAATGGTGATTCCCCTTTCTCTTTCAAGCTCCATACTATCAAGAACCTGCGCCATCATTTTGCGCTTTTCTATAGTGTTTGTTATTTCAAGCATTCTATCAGCCAAGGTAGATTTACCATGGTCAATGTGGGCTATAATACTAAAGTTACGAATGTTTTTCATTTTTATATTTCTTACTTTCTAAAAAACTAGCACTTCTCGCCCCGTAGCTAGAGCGTAGCGATATGGTACTGGGGTGTGAGCTATAATGCTAAAGTTACGGATATTTTTCATGAGATTACATTTAAACATAAAAATGACTTTTTTACAAAAAATTTTATTAAAGCACAAACCTGGATTGCTTCGCCTTACTCGCAAAGACAGAAAATACAATATAATAATACAAAAAATATGGAGAATTTTGCTTCGCAAAATTCTCCCTTCTGTCTTTGCGAGCAAAGCGAAGCAATCCAGATTAAATTAATTTAAAAAAAATTACAAAATTTAATTTATACACACATATACGCCATGGCGTATATGTGCAATAAAAAATAATAAATACATATATGGAAATTTTCTATCTTATTTGCGTCCCTCTAAAAGGACGGTCGACAAATAGAAAATTTAGGACTTCTTTACAAAAAGCCTCACAATTCTCAACTCTTCATAAGTAAAACCGTCACCTAGTTTGTTTCGTACTGGTGCAAGTAGATAATCTCTGTTTTCACTATAAAGTTCTCTAAAAGCCATCCATGCTTTTTTAAACTTCCCTGCTGGGACTTCACTTTTCAAATGAGAAATATCTAAATCTGGATTTTCTTTTAAAATCTTTTCTATATGATCAAGTATGGTTCCAATCTTTATTCCTTTTATTTCTAAAATCTCTTTCATCCCCATTCCCTGTTCAAGCATATTTTTTGTTTCCTGTATTGGAGAAATTCGGCTTTTTTTCTTTTTATTTATTGGGGTACCTTCTGGTGGTGCAACTTTTTCTAAAAATCTATTTTGTCTTTCTTTTATTTCTTTATCATCAAGAGAGTTAAACCATCTTTTATCTTCGCCAGACATCTCCTTGAGTTCTTCATCAAATTCCATTACATCGTCACGAACCTTGAGAGCGGTTTCATTTAGTCCAAGAATCCTAAGTCCTTCTAAAGTTCTTACACGAGAAAGCGCTACATATCCCATACCTCTCTCAAATGATTTTGAAAGATCTACTTCAACGGCATCTAAGCTCATACCTTGGCTTTTGTGAACTGTAATAGCCCAAGCCAAACGTAAAGGATACTGAGTTAATTGTGCTTTTACTTTTCCTTCTTCCTCTACCATCCAGGTGACTTTTTCTACATTAATTATTTTCCCTGAAAGAAGCATAACTTTTGGACCAAAAACAGAACACTCAATAACTTTACCAAGAGTTCCATTTGCATAACCTTGTTCAAAATTATTTTTTACAAACATAACTTTTGTACCAACTTTTAATCTAAGTAGTTCTGAAGCAAGACAACTTTTCTTTAACGCCTCTACTAAAGGTTTTCTTCCTTTACTTTCCATAGTATAAGTAACCATCTCCCCTTTTAGTTTATTTAGCTCACTATCATTTATAGTATCTACATTTATATTGTGAGTATGAAGCTTTGTTGGTTCTATTGCACAATCAAGGACTTTGTTATGTCTTGATTTTAGACATTCACGAGTTTCATCACTTATACAATTGCGACGTATATCATTTAAAATTTTTAAAAACTTTGCGTCTTTTTGTCTGTATTGTTCTTCTAAATAACAAATCTTCAAATCCAGTTTTTTCCAAGCTTCTGATTTATAAGAGAAATGAGATTCTTTTTCGCCCATTCTGGATACTGGAGGAAGTTGAAAGAAATCTCCACAGAGAATAACTTGCATACCACCAAAAGGAAGTTGATTTCTTTTTAAATGTCTTGCAATCCTTTCTATGAGGTCAAGACGAAAGTGATGAAGCATTGAAATCTCATCTATTATAAGAACTGTTGTATTTTTAAATCTTTCATAAATATATTTTTTGCTTTCTAGATCTTCAAGATCATACTCTGTAAGCTCATCACGAATACCAAGACCAGACCAAGAATGTATAGTTGTGCCACCCATATGAGTTGCAGCAATACCCGTAGATGCTGTAATACCAACATCCACCCCTTTTTGTTTAAGGAACTTAACATACTCATTTAAAAGGTGCGTCTTACCACTTCCTGCGGCACCAGTTATGTAGCAGTTATATCCCATTTTTAATATTTCTAGAGCTTCCTTTTGAGTCATGCGTAATATTGTATCATAGAAAAACCGCCAAGCCGAAGCTTAGCGGTAACATAAAACAAAGAAGTCAAACCAGACCTCTATCAATAGCCGAGTTAACAAGCTTCATTAATTCATCAGGATCCTGATGAGCATTTAGGTCAAGCTCAACACCATGATGTGAAAAACTTTGGTCTGCCGTTGCGGTGTTTTCTATAAACAAAGAGTGACAACCAGCTTGCTTAAGACGACGGACAAAGTCTGGACCCTTAACATTCATTGAACCAATATTGAAACTGATAACGATAATGTCTGGTTCTTTTTTAATTACTTCCAGAACAGCCGGGGAAGCATTGTCACTAACTGTCTTATGTAAAAAAACATGACCTTTATTGTTGCACCCAGACAAGTCCCACAATTCACGATCTTCACGTCTATCACCGATAAAAAGAATTTTCTTCATACCGACAGAATCCCTTCTTTGAAGTTTTGATTCTAAAACATTTCCATGTTAAATACTACCATATATAATATAATAAGTCAATAATTAATCACCTTATATAGAAAAACCGCCGAGCCGAAGCTGGGCGGTCTTATTATTCAAACAACACGACGGAATGTTTTTTTCTTGATCGAACCAATCAACAAAGCAAGTTTCCGAGGATCTTCCTGAACATTACAATCCAAACGAACTTTATGACGACAAAAATCATCAAACTTGGTTGAAGTATTCTCCACAATAACAGCTCGAATACCTTTCTTTTGAAGTGCACGGGCTAAGTCTGCACCAGTGAAACTGGTCGACCCAGTATCATAACTCAACAAAATTACATCAGGATCAATTTTCATGATCTCATCAATGGAATCCTCGATATTCAAGCCAGTCATCATTTGCATGAATTCGTGTCTTATATCACAACGAGACAAACGCCACAATTCATTGGTTGTTATTGGGTAAGCAGTGACAAACAAAATCCTCATTCTCATAAAACGTTCCTTTCCAAGAAAAATATTATAATGTATATTAAATAAAGTCAAATATTATTTAGTAATTCTATTAAACTATTTTTGAGTTTTAAAACGTCCGCTTGTCTTCTACTTGCCGGGTGTGGTAAATATATACATTCAATTTTATTTAGAACTAAAGCTTTTTCTGTAAATCTACCTAGAGCAATTAGCTTATGTTTTTTCTTTAAAAAAAGGCCCAACTTTTTAATCACTTCTCCATCGATTATTCCTAAATCTTGCTGTTCTTGATTTTCCCATAAGTCAAAAAAACTAAATAAACCTTTCTGTGGTTCACCTATCATCTTACGAAGTATTTTCCCTGATTTTGTTTTTAAGTGAAATGGCTCTTCAAAACCTTTTGGATGTCCCCCTATCAATATCAACATTTTTTCTTTACTTTATAAACTTTAAACTTTCTACTTTTAACTTGCGCTTTGCACCCTCCATTCATCTATCTTTTTATGATTTCCCTAAACCATGCTAATGCATGGTCGGGCGATCATCTGCCTGAAGCAGATGATTTAGCCTGTTTCCACTGCTCGATTTCTTTGTGATTACCTGATAACAACACTGACGGAACTTTATAATTTTTATTTTTATATTTAAAAACTTCCGGTCTTGTATAAACCAATGAGCTCGAAATCCTCTCTTCTTCTCTTGAAGAGAAATTACCAAGCACCCCATCAATCTGACGAGACATACAATCTATCATAATCATTGCAGGAAGTTCCCCACCAGTAAGTACAAAAGGACCAACTGTAATTTTTTCTGTTTTAAATATTTTATTTACTCTTTCATCTATACCTTCATATCTTCCACAGATAACAACAATATCCGTATATTTTTTTACAGAATCTTTTGCGTATTGTGTATCAAATTGCTTACCATCTGGAGAGAGGAAAATAATTTTTATTTTTGGTTTTTTTATTCGAATATTTTTAAGAGCTTTTTCAACAGCCTTCACTATAGGCTCAACCTGCATTACCATACCAGGACCACCACCATAAGGAATATCATCAATTCTTTTATATGGTTTATCTTTAAGTTTCTGAGATTTAGGAACTTTTACAAAATCACGAGGATTATAAAAACTGACTTTAATTTTTTTATTTTTTATTGCACGTGCTAAAATAGACTCATTTAAATATGAGCTAAAGGAATCTGGGAATAATGTAATTACATGAAAATTCATTTTTATACAATACAATAAAAAGCTTTTTTAAACAACAAAAGAGGGCGGTTTTTCACCACCCCCTCTCTTAAAAAGTCAGTCATTAATACCACCGACTTCAGACACACCAACATCTAAGTCTGATCCATCAAGTTCTGGATCACGACTTCGATTACCCGGATCAACAATTTTTTCAGACATAAGAAATACTTCCATAACAATCGATCCCCTTTCTAAATATAATACTAAAACTACTTTAAATAAAAGTCAAACAATACAGGCGCGACCCGAAGGGTCGCGCCTGTATTTAATTCTTTTTCTTTAAACTATAACTTAAGATCTGCCATAGCCTCATCAACTGTCTTTGAAGCTTTCATTTCTGGTGCAGCTGCCATTCTTGGTTCTGCTCCTTCTGGTTCGTTGATCTTCAAGTTTACTCTTGAGTTGTTCTTCATTCCAACTACTCTAAGAAGTGTCCTGATAGCCTTTGCTGTGTTACCTGATCTTCCTATAACCTTGCCCATGTCGACATTGTCTACAGTAAGAGTAAGTAATACGCCCATTTCGTCAACAGTTCTAACAATCTTTACTTTGTCAGGAACATCAACTAATGCTTTAACAACGAGTTCTAGAAACTTTATATCATTCTCCATTGTTTTTACTTGTCCCGCTAAATAATCACTTATCTAACTAGGATTTTTAATTCTGATTTATCGCAGTAATTCGACCGGTAACTTATAAAAATACTGCCTACTCAAATTCTATCATAACAAAAAAAAGTGAGCAAATTAAATTATATTAAATAATATGTTAAATACTGGATTCCCTTTTTCAAGGGAATGACAATACAAAAAAAGCATCTACTTTCGTAGATGTTTTTTAAATTATCTTATTTTATACTGCAGGAGTTTCTGCTAATGGCTCAGGTGTTGTAGTTTCTACTGGAGCAACAGGAGTTTCTACTACTGGTGCTGGAGCTAATTTAGCTGCTTTTGCCGCCTCTTCAGCTTCCTTTGCCTTTTTAGCATTTATTATTTTATTCTTTGGAAGTACATTTATTTTCTTTCCTGTAAGAACTTTCTCATCTATAAGGAAGTTATTAACAGTTTCTGAAACTTTTGCACCCTTTGAAATCCAATATTTAACTTTCTCACCATCTACATGGTTATTTCCTTTACCTTTTCTTGCGTCGTAGGAACCAAGAACTTCAACGGATTTACCGCTTTTTGGACCAAATTTTGAATCCGTAAGAACTATACGGAAAGTTGGCTCATGTACTCTACCTACTCTTTGTAATCTGATTATTAACATATATGACGAATATACTACCAAAAATAAGATTAAAGTCAACAGAGAAACCTCATCAATACACGATAAACAAGTTAAAACACAAAAAACTATACAAATCAATGTTTTTCTGCTATAGTAGACAACTAATGAAAAACGTAAAGAATCACAAAGAAGAAAGTAGAAAAAATAAGATCCTAAAAGGTACAATAAAATCTGTTAGAGGAAATATTGCTAATTTTATATCTGATGAAGGAAACATCGAAGCTGAAATATCGACCAAACAACTCAATACTGCTATGTCTGGGGATAAAGTTGAGGTGGTCATTTCAAATAACCCTAGAAACGCCAAATACGATAATAAAGTATTAAAGGTTATTTTAAGACTAAAAAAGTCTTTTGTCGGAACAATAAGAATATCTGGTAATGATACAGAAATACTTCCAGACGACAGAAAGATAAAAGCTATAATAAAAATATCTGGAGAATTACTCAAAATATAAAAAATAATGGGAAGGTTTTAGCTAAAATTACAAAATGGAAAGTTCCACCAGAAGTTTCCGAAGGAGAGATAATTAAATATTTGGGTGAAAAAGGAGACAACTCAACTGAAATGCATTCTATTGCAATAGATAAAGGTTTTGATATTGATTTTCCAGAAAAAGTTGTTGAAGAATCAAAAAAAGTTTTTGATACTAATAAACAGATTTCAAAAGAAGAGATATCAAAAAGAAGAGATATGAGAGACACTCTCACTTTTACAATAGATCCTAAGACTGCAAAAGATTTCGACGATGCAATATCTTTCAAAGAATTATCAAATGGTAATTTTGAGATAGGAGTTCATATCGCTGATGTATCACACTATGTTACAGAAAAAAGTGAGTTAGACAAAGAAGCTTATAAAAGAGGTTGCTCAGTATATCTACCAGACAGAACAATACCAATGCTTCCCTTCGAGCTTTCAGATAACCTTTGTAGTTTGAACGAAGGTGAAGAAAAACTTACTTTTTCTGCAATCTTTGAATTGGATAGTAAAGTAAAACTACATTCAAAATGGTTTGGTAAAACAATAATCAAATCTGCAAAAAGATTCTCATATGAAAGTGCTCAGGAGTTAATAGATTCAAAAAAAGGACAATATTTTGAAGAACTAGACACATTAAATAAACTTTCAAAAGTTCTAAGAAAGGAAAAATGGCAAAAAGGTGCTATAGATTTCGAACAGGAAGAAATTGCCTTTGAGCTTGATGAAAAAGGTAAGCCAATAAGAATATACAAAAAAGAAAGGCTAGATACTCATAAACTTGTTGAGGAATATATGCTACTAGCAAACAGAGAGGTTGCAGAGTTTGTATACAAAACAGAAAAAAAGACTGGTAAACTATTTCCCCTTCTATACAGAATTCATGATCTTCCAAACAGAGAAAAAATAGCCGAACTTTCAATTTTTGTAAAAGCTCTTGGTCATGAACTTACAATAGGAAAAAATGGAAGTATAACTGGTAAAGATATGCAGGCTCTTTTTGCTCAGGTAGAAGGAAAAGCAGAGGAAGCTCTTGTAAAGACAGCGGCTATAAGATCAATGGCAAAAGCTATTTATTCTGTAAAAAATATTGGACACTTTGGACTTGCATTTGAATACTACGCCCACTTCACATCACCTATTAGAAGATATCCTGACCTTTTAGTTCACAGAATACTAGACAAAATACTTTCACATGGAAAAGTTGAAGATAAAAATTATGCCTTTTATGAAAACGCATCAAAACATAGTACTGAGCAAGAAATCAAAGCATCTGAAGCAGAGCGTGAGGGTAGAAAATATAAGCAAATAGAATTTATGATGGACAAAGTTGGTAAGACATTTGATGGACTTATCACTGGAGTTACCGAATGGGGTATCTATGCAGAGGATACAGAAACAAAAGCTGAGGGTATGATAAAACTAAGTTCCCTATCTGACGACTTCTATGTACTTGATCCTAAAAAATACGCGATCGTTGGACAGAAAAATAAAAAAGTTTATTCACTAGGTCAAAAAATAAAAATTAAACTTATAAATGCTGACTTGGATAGAAAGACGATGGATTATGAAGTGGTCGCGGAGTAAACACAGATATCGCGGACAAGACGCGGACTTCTAACACAGACTTAACGCAGAAAAATAAAACAGATTCTGGATTCATGATTAAAGATTTATGAATAATACAAAGAGGGGTTTCGCTTCGTCCTAATAAACGGACAAGCAAAACCCCTCTTTGTATTATTGCATGTCTTTGCGAGAAGGTACTCCAACAAAACAATCCAGCATTAATTAATAAATTCTGGATTGCTTCGCTATGCTCGCAAAGACAATTCTTATACAAATATAATACTGGATTCCCGTCTACACGGGAATGACAATACAAAAAAAATAACCCCACGTATCGCTACGCGGGGCTGAATAGAGTTTGTACGTATCTATTTCAAATACGTTGGTCAAAGACCGTTAAACCAAATAAACCTGCTCAATCTTTTTGTTCATAGCCAGTAAGTCCTTCAACCCTTGATCACTATTTACAACTAAAGTAACAACGGCATAATCATCACCAAAATGTCTCACATTAGTTATGCAGGCAAAAAGAGTCGTGTTTGAATCATTACCTGAAACACTGATAAAAAAGTCGACAGCCTGACGAACCGAAGTATCACGTAAATACTTAGCCAAATCTTTAAAAGCCGACTTAGCCAGAAAATCGACGTTCTCGAAATCTTTATCTTCGCCACCACCATTGCTACAGTAGGTATGAAGCTTCTGAAGAAACTCCACAGAAAAATCAACTTTCCACGCAATCAGATCCTTAATCCTTTCATACATTTTTACAACAGCCGTTGCTGTCAAATCATTCAACTCACGACAAGAAAGAACCAAATACAAAAATTTATAAAATGAAATCACATTCTGAATAATAATCTTGTCCATCTAATACTCCCTCGGCGGTAACGTTATCGCCATACGTGTATTTTTTAAAACGATTTACAAACGTTTACTATTTCTACTACCAAGTAGCTATAGCCAAAAAAATTCAATTCCTGTCATCCTCGCGAATGCGGGGATCCAGATTAAACTAATTAAAAATAAATTAATACTAGATTCCCGTCTACACGGGAATGACAATACAAAATCAAAACCTTTTGGCTATAGCCACTTCTTTTTTAAAAGAACTAACTTTTCATATAAAACCATACCACATATAAATAATAAAGTAAATAAAACCGCCCGACACTTTATGTGTGGGCGGGTTCATCTAGCCTAAGATTCTCCTTTCTTTTAGCTAGCTCGAACTTTTGCGTTCAAGATGCTTTCGGGAAGTTTGTCGAGAAAATCATGAAATTTACTGAAATTAACAAAATGCATTATCCTTCCAAGAACATTCATGTTCTTGGAAGCACGCATGTCTGTTCTTTCTGTGTCATGTTCTACCGCCAAAGCCAAAAGAAAAGGAAGATCTTTCTTTCCCCTTTCTTTAAATTGAAGATACCCAGACTCACAAATAATATTAAACATAATCGCACTGGCAGACACAACGTGACTACCAAAAATAACTATGTTTTTATCATGAGAATGAACAACTTCGTCTTCGACGTTACCAATAATCACCGAAGGCTTAATGTTTGACACTACGATCCCAGATTCGCCAACGAAATCAATAAAGATACTTTTTCCATCTCCCTTGAACTCTGTAACTGATTTCATCCTCTTGCAAGGAAGTCGAAAGTGTTTACAAACATTTGATATCAAGGACTCATCCATATCGCCTTGATAAAAAATATTGATATAACGGACACTACCAGGAATACAATGGATATAATATTTAATTGCAAATGCTGCCACGAGACTATCTAAGTCCAAGTGACAAATCACAATATTAATAGGACCCCTAAAAGAAAGGATCATATCTTCTAACTTTTCGACGAGTCTTCTGAAGTGTGCCATTTAAGGCCTCCTTTTTGTTGTGAACAGTTTCTTTAGGCTAGATTACCTAAACCTTTATTACATTAACACATTTATTTAATATTAGCAAACTTTTTCGTCCCCGTCTGTCTTTGCGAGAGTGTAATCACTCGTGGCAATCCAGGTTTAATTTAATTTTTTAATAAATATTGGATTCCCGCCTACGCGGGAATAACATACAATCTTAACCTGGATTACTACGCTTTGCTCGTAATGACAATACAGATACAAAAAACAAGGAGACACCTTTTTGAATTCTTAAGGTCTCACCTTGTTTTAAAAATTCTTTTTTGTATTTTATTATACCGTATATTTATATACCAAATACTATATACTCATTTAGCCACCTGTACCGCTTCCTCAAACTGTATAGAAAGCAATCTCGATACCCCATCCGCTCCCATAGTCACACCGTAGATTATTCCGGCACGAGCCATAGTCTCTCTATTGTGGGTAATAAGTATAAGTTGAGAATATTTTGAAAGCTCTGCAATCATATCTCCATATTTCTTTGAATTTGCCTCATCAAGTGCTGCATCTGTTTCATCAAGAATAATAAATGGTGGTGGATTAACCTGAGATATAGCAAAAATGAGAGCTATAGAAGTAAGTGCTCTTTCTCCACCTGAGAGCATCATAAGTCCTTTTATTTTCTTCTTTGGAAGATTGACCTCAATATCAAGTCCTTCTTCTTGATCTTCCTCTTCAGGAGCTAACTCTTCCCCACTTTCTGAAACAATTGATAAATCTGTATCAGATTTCTTCCTCTTCTTTTCTTTTACAATAGACAAAGAGGCCGATCCCCCGCCAAACATTGCAGAGAAAAATTGTTGAAATTGGATATTTATCTTTGTAACACCATTTCTAAATTCGGTTGTAAGTTTCTCATCGAGCTCTTTTATTAAAATTTTCAAAGACTCCGAGGATTTTATAAGATCCTCAAGCTCGCGCGCTAAAAATTCATCCCTTTCGGTAGTCTCTTTAAATTCTTTTACTACTTCATCTCCACCAGCAACACCAGCGTCTTCAAGGCGAATTTTTATCTTTTCCATTACACGTCTTTTTTCTTCCTGAACTGACCTTGGATCATTTACAACTTGTTCAAAAGTAAGAGCTTGTCCATCTATACCTATTGGCCAATAATCTCTATATCGAAGTGCTAGGACCCCCACAAGAATAGAAGCCTCCTGAAGCTCTCTCTTAAATTCTTCTTCATCATGTCTTATTCTTGATTCCCTGCTTTCAAGCATAGAAAGCTTACCTCTAATATCATTCTGCTCGGCAACAATTCTAAACATAGATTTTTCTGCATCTCTATTTGAATCTCTTTCCTTTTCTATTTCATTCTTTAAGAATGTATATTGTTCGAGAAGTTCATCCTCTAGCCTTTGTGCTTCAGAGATTTTTACTTCGTAACTTTTCTTTTCAACTTCAAGATTTTTTATTTCCGCCTCAAGGTCATTTATAGCCTGTCTGTCTTCAGTTTCCTTATTTGTATCAATAAAATTCTTAAGTATTTTTCTTATATTTTCAAAAATATTTTTTATATTTGAAATATCAATATTATTCCATACAGACTCTATCTCTAGGTCTATTTGTTTAGAAATACTCTCTACTTGGTTTAATTCAACAGTTTTCTTTGATGATGCAGAATTAACTTCCTCTTGCTTTTTAATCATTCTAAACATAGAAGAAATCTCTCCTTCAATACGTCCAATACTTCGAGCTAAAGTATCTTTATTAGTTCTTACTTCTTTAAGCTCTCCCTCTACTTTCATTACTTCTTCACTTTTTTGATCTTTAGAAGTGGACTTCGCAATAACTTCTCTTGCATAAGTTAATTCTTTTTCTAACTTTTGTGATTCTTCTATTAATGGTTGTTTTAGAGAACCAACAGTTTTCTTTTCATGATTTATATATTCTTCCTCACGTTTAAAATAATCATGATACATCTTTGTAAGTTCTTCTTTCATCTCAGCCATCTTCTCGATCTTTTCTACTTGTTTTTTAAGAAAACGAATATGCGGAGCGATCTCTCTTCTTAGAGATTCCACTTGCTGAATATTTTCTTCTGTCTTGTCGAGCCTTCGAACACTTTCTTCCTTCTTGTATTGATAAAGTTTAAGTCCAAGAGCATCTTCTACCATCTCTCTTCTCTCTCTTATATTTGAATTCAAAACTTTATCAGCCTCACCCTGAGAGATTATTTGGTGACCAGAAGAACCGATATGTGCAGAAGATAAAAGTTCTATAATATCTTTAAGTCGAACAGGACTATTATTTATGAGGTACTCACTTGAAGAATCACGGTTTACTACACGTTCAATGGAAACTTCATCAAAATCAATATTGAGTATTCTTTGAACATTATTAAAAACAAGCTTAACAGAAGCACGATTCGAACGTGGGGCGTCCTTTCCACCATTAAAAATAAGATCCTCAGCTCTTTTGCCTCTCAAAGATTTTATAGATTGTTCACCAAGAACGAAACGAAAAGCTTCAGCAACGTTGGACTTACCAGAACCATTTGGACCAACAATAGAAGAAATCGGCGTATTAAAATCTAGTTGGGCTTTTTTACCAAATGATTTAAAACCTGAGATTTCGATACTTTTGAGATACATTAATAGTATTCTAACAAAATTCTGAAAGATTAAAAGTGAAATACTGGATTGCTTCGTCGGAATACCTCCTCGCAAAGACAGAGGGGAAATTTGCGAAGCAAATTTCCCCTCTGTCTTTGCGAGTGTTAACGAAGCAATCCAGGTTAAATGAATTACCCACGCCCTTACGGGACGGGGTATCTGGGCTCAGTCAAATAGCTTTGCTGTTTGACCCGCATCTAGTTCGCCTTGATTTTCAATATAACGTTTAATGGTCTCTGTGGTAACACCGATGGTTGATACGAAGTATCCATCCGACCAAATTCCTTCTGTACCCCAGTATTTTTTCTTGAGCACGGGAAACTTATCTTTAATACCACGCGAAGTGTTTGCTTTGAGGAGGCCGATTACTCTACCAACAGGCATTTGTGGTGGTATGGATATTAGAATATGAATATGGTCTATGTCATGATTGGCCTCCTTTATATAAATTTTTGGATAGTATGTGGTTACTTCAACCAGTTTCCCGTAAATGTATTTCCAAAGTTCTGGTGTGATAATTGGGTATCTGTATTTGGTCGGATATACTATGTGGTAATCACATAGATATACGCAATGACTATCCCTTCTATACTCCTGTGGCTTGATCATACCTTCATCATATCATGACGAGGCGAACTAAATGCGGAAACTCACTACATCCCTCGGGCTTACGCCACGGGGAATTTTCGTGGATTAAACTAAAAAACTTATCGATACATATCGATAAGTTTTTTTAGTTATTTTTTCTCTCTTAAAATCTTAATTAAATCATCTTTCAACCTCTTCATAGATTCATTATCATAAACAGTTGCAGTCAAAACATTTTTATTTAATTTCTCAACTTTTTTCAAAGCAGAAACAACTTTCTTTTCATCTACTAAATCAGTCTTTGTAAGAATAATAACCTCTTTCTTTTCTGCGAGCTCTTCACTGTAATCTTTTAATTCTTTTCTAATGACTTTATATGCTTTTACAACATCTTCATTTTCTAAAGAGATACAATGTAAAAGAACTTTTGTTCTCTTAATATGTCTAAGAAATTTATGCCCCAACCCCTTACCTTCTGATGCACCCTCTATGAGACCCGGAATATCTGCAAGTATAAAACCATACATATCTCCAAGTGCTGGTTCAAGCGTAGTAAACTGATATGCACCAACTTTTGATCTTGAATTTGTAAGTTCGTTTATCAAACTAGATTTACCAGCATTTGGAAGGCCTATAAGTCCGGCATCAGCAACAAGCTCAAGTTCTATATAAAAATCTGCTTCTTCACCACTCTTACCATCAGTTTGTTGCTCTGGTGCCCTATTAGTAGATGATTTAAAATATTCGTTTCCAAGTCCACCCTTACCGCCGTTTAATATTTTAATCTCTTTTTCATCTTCGATAAGGTTAAATACTTCTCTGGTTTCAAGATTTGTAACAATAGAACCAATAGGTAAATCTATTAATAAATCTTCCCCATTTTTACCATGCATACTTTTCTTCATACCACTCTCACCCTTTTCTGCAGAGAATTCTTTAGTATTTTTATATCTCTCTAATATACCAACATCTCTTATGGCTCTAACGTATACATCACCACCTTTACCACCATTTCCACCAGCAGGACCAGCTCTCTCTATACCCTTTTCGTGTCTCCAGCGGACAACTCCTTCACCACCACTTCCTGCCTTAATGTGTATTTTTAATTCATCTATAAATGCCATATAATTAGTTAAAAGTTAAAAGTGTAAAGTAAAAAGATTATAGAGATTTTATAAGACCTGATAAAATTTTTGATGTCTCTATAGACAACTTACTTAATTCTTCACACTCAATACTGCTAATATAACCTAAGTCAACACTTAAATAAAGCATTGATCTAACTTCACCACAAGAACCTTTAGCTATGAACAAAAAATGGGTGAATTCTTTTTGAGTCCTTCTTTCAAAACCTTCTGCAATATTATTCATAACAGAAACACAAGCCCTTTCAATCTGATTTTTAAAAGATAAATCCCTACACCCTTTCATCTTTTTATAAATAGATAAAGTCAATTCTTTAGACTTTTTCCAAGCAATAATATCTTCAAACTTTTCTATGCCAACCTTTTTAATATTTTCTTTATACAATTTTTCTTTTTACTTTACACTTTTAACTTTATGACTTACTCTCAACAGCCTTGCGAGCCATCTCTACTGCACCCTCAAGAGTCTTAGCTGCACAAAGAAATCTGGCCGTGTGACAAAATATAGCATCTTTTACACCACTTACAAGTGCAAGGTCTTCTTTTTCTTTACCAGCCCAACTCTCTGGAAGATATTTTCTATAATTAAAAACCTTCATATCGTCCCTTACACCATAGACTCTCCATGTTTTATCTACATCGCTATTTACAATAACAAAAAGTGGTTCTTTAAATTTATTTACAATCTCTTTCCAAGGCAAATCATCTTCTATAAGAATAATCCTTTTGTCTTCTGTTTTCTCATATTTATCTTTTATAATACTTTCAGCAATTTTAAACTCCTCGAGAGTATCTTTAGCTCTTTTGATTTCTCTTTCTAAAATACTTTTTGCAAATTTTACAGCCTTTAAAAAAGATTCGTCTATTTTATTTAAATCTTCTTTCCATGTGGGGTTAAAATGATAGATAAGGTCAGATACAGTAAAATGAGAGACATCTTTAAATAAACACGTGGTTATATTTACTCCACTATCTTCAGCATCCAAAGGTTCTATTATTTTTTTATCTATTCTGTCTGCTACCAATTTATCACCACAGATTTTTTCACCAAATTTTTTCCAAACCGATCCAAAACTTGCATATGGAATATTATCACTTCTCACCCCCGCACCCCCTTTCTGATGGTGGTCAAATCTAGTTTCTCCATTATTCAAAAAACCAACATCAAAAACATAATCAGCCTTTTTAATAGTTTCTACATCTCTAGTTCTTTTAATATCAAAATCTTCTGGAGGAATATTAAGATACAGAGAAAGTGTTGCAACTGAAAAAACATCATCCGCATGAAATTTACCACTATGAACAGCAACAGATATTTTTTTCTTATTAAAAAACATTATTTTTTAAGTAAACTTTTTATTTCTTCTATATCTTTTGACATCACACCAATCTTCTGAAAAATATCTTTTATTTCTGACTCTTCTTTTTCTATTTCGTCTTCTGTTTTTTCATCTACTCTCTTTTCATGTTTAATACCAGATAAAATAATTTTATCTCCTATCATAATGGAGACGAAAAGACCTGTTAAAAGGAGAAAAGCCAAAGTCCATATTAATGTTACTGGCTCATAAAAAATAACCCCAAACCATCCTCCGACTTTAAAAATTCTTCCTGCTTCTTTTATCATATAAGAAAGGTCTCTACCAATCATTATTTTATCTGCGGTATGCCAAACAGCTCTCCAGAATAAAACAGTTAGTATTCCACCGATTGCAGCATATAATATTGACCTATGACTTAATCTTGATCTCAACCTATCTTCTACTCTATCAAAATATCTAACTATGAATTTAATAATCATATAAAAGTATTATACACTATTTTATAAGTTTTTTACCATCCATACTCTTTGGAATTTTAATTTTAAAAATATCCAAAATAGTTGGTGCAATACCAGATAAACCACCAGAAGTTATTTTTATTTTTTTATCAGTAATTATAAATGGGACTTGGTTTGTAGTATGAGCTGTGTGTTTTTCTTTCGTCTTTTCATCAACATTTACTTCGGCATTACCATGATCAGCTGTTATTATAGATGCGACTTTCATCTTTTCGGCAACTTCCATAATTCTACCAAGTTCGCGATCGGTGGTTTCTATAGCAATCTTTATTGCCTTTTCGTTACCGGTATGTCCAACCATGTCTGGATTAGCAAAATTTACAAATATAAAATTTGTCCCTTTTTCTATTTCTTTTATTGTTTCATCTGCAATTTCTTTTGCCTTCATTTCTGGAGCTAAATCATGAGTAGGAATATCTTTTCTACTCTCTATAAGAATCTGTCTCTCTTTTTTATAGGGTTTCTGTTCCCCACCATTTAGAAAATATGTTGCATGAGCAAACTTTTCTGTCTCTGCTATATGAGCCTGGCTTAGCCCTGCTTTTGAAATCTCTTTCGCTAGGGTTGTATCTATTTTTACTGGGGCAAAAGCTATTTCTGTTTTAAGTTTTTTATCATATTGAGTCATTGAAACAAAAAATAAATTAAGTTTTTTCTTTTTTTCTAAAATCTTATGAGAAATCATCCTCGCCCTATCTGCTCTAAAATTAAAGAAAAACACACCATCATTTTTGTTTATTGGATAAGAATGTCCTTCTTCATCTACAAAAATAGTCGGTTCAAAATACTCATCTGTAATATTTTTTGAATAATATTCTTTTGTAACCCTTGAGGGTTTTTTATTCCAAACAAGATTACCTTTATTTTCAAAGAGCATGTCCTCAGCCTTTTTTAACCTATCCCAATTATTATCTCTATCCATAGCAAAATATCTTCCACAGATACTAGAAATATACCCGGCTCCTAATTTTTCTATTTCTTTTTCAAGTTCAACCAAAAAACTTGATGCACTTTTTGGTGAAGTATCCCTTCCATCAGTAAAAACATGTATATAAATATTTTTTATTCCTACATCTTTTGCGCTTTTTATAAAAGCATAAAGATGATCTGTATGAGAATGAATACCTCCAGGACCCAAAAGACCCATAACATGGATTGATGATCTATTATTTTTTACATGAGTAAATAATTTTTTAAAAGTAGGGTTTTTAAAAAACCTATTATCTTTTATAGAATCGGTTATACGGACGAGATCTGTATAAACTATTTTTCCCGCCCCTATTGTGGTATGACCGACTTCACTATTACCCATTTGTCCCTCTGGTAATCCTACGGCTCTACAGCTCGCATCAAGAAGGGTATGTGGATATTCATTACATAGTCTAGAAAATACTGGTTTTAAAGCTCCGGCTATAGCATTATGTTTTTTCCCTTCTCTATGTCCCCAACCATCAAGAATAATAAGCAAAACTTGTTTTTTGTTTTTCTTGGAAAGTATTTTACTGTGAGTTTTAACATATGTCTTTTTCATAGCTTTTTTATTTGAAATTATAATACATCTTTGTGGGTACTTATTCTCAATAATACCTAAAGATATACAAAATCTCAATAAGGTGCAAAAAACATCATCAATAATTGTTGGCCACATTTTTTAAAAATAATAAATAGTTAATTAACAAATAATAAATTAGCAATTTAAAAACCCCCTTCATCAGGGAGTTTTTAAAAAAATAAAAAAATAAATTTTAAATTTTTAAAGCTAATTTCCCTGGGTATTCGGCTTTTTTGCCGAGTTCTTGTTCTATTCTTAGAAGTTGATTATATTTACAAATTCTTTCGCTTCTACAAAGTGATCCTGTTTTAATTTGTCCTGTTCCAAGTCCAACTACAAAATCTGCAATGGTACTATCTTCTGTTTCTCCTGATCTGTGTGATACGACACTTGTATATCCCGCTTTCTTTGCCATATTAATAGCATCAATTGTTTCTGAAATAGTACCTATTTGATTTAATTTTATAAGAATTGAATTTCCTGCTTTCTTTTCTATACCATCTTTTAATCTCTTAATATTTGTAACGAATAAATCATCTCCAACAATTTGAATTTTCTTTCCGAGTTTTTTTGTAAGAAGTTGATATCCCTCCCAATCATCCTCTGCTAAACCATCTTCAATTGAGATTATTGGATATTTATTTACAAGATTTTCATACCAAGAAACCATTTCCTCGCTTGTAAGTTCTTTTCCTTCAGAAGCAAGAATATATTTACCTTTTTCTTTATTAAAGAGTTCACTTGTTGCTCCATCTATTGCAATAGAAATATCTTTACCTGGTTTATATCCGGCCATCTCTATAGCCTCTATTATCACCTTAACTGCAGCCTCATTATTTTCCAAAGATGGCGCATAACCACCTTCATCTCCAACAGAAACATTCATACTCTTTCCTTTCAAAATCTTTTTTAAAGCGTGAAAAGTTTCAGCTCCATATCGTAAAGCTTCCGCAAACGTTTTTGCTCCAATAGGCATAATCATAAATTCTTGTAAGTCTGTAGAATTTTCTGCATGTCTTCCACCATTTATAATATTCATCATAGGAACAGGGAGTCTTACTGGGTTACCAGTCTTTCCAATTTCCTTAAAATATTTATAGAGAGGTTTCTTTTCACTCTTCGCAGCAGCATGAGCAAAAGCGAGAGATATACCAAGGATTGCATTCGCACCTAGTTTTGCTTTATTTTCTGTACCATCAACTTCTATCATTTTTTCATCTAGAGTTCTCTGATTCCATTCTTTACCAACAAGGTTTTTCTTAAAAACAAGATTAACATTTTCCACGGCTTTCAAAACACCTTTACCACTATATCTCTTTTTATCATCATCACGGAGTTCGACAGCCTCATAACTTCCAGTAGAAGCTCCTGAAGGTACTGCGGCTCTTCCAAAAGAACCATCTGATAAAGTAAGATCAACCTCAACTGTTGGGTTTCCTCTTGAATCCAGTATTTCTCTGGCAAAAATTTTTGAAATTTTATGCATAATTTTAAATTATTAATTGATAATGTCTTTACCCCAGTCAAACAAAAACACAGTTTGACGGGGTTTAGAAAAATATAGTCACGATGTTCCTTATTTTTCTAAAAACAAGTAGGCTGATATTTTATCATATTTTTTTTAAAAAATACCATGTGGATAAAATCAGACAACAAGAATAAAAACAGAGCAATTTTGCGAAGCAAAATTGCTCTGTTTTTATATAATATCAATCCAATATCTTCTCTTAAATCTGCCTTTATAATCATATTTTTCATCTAAGACTGCACCATTTTTTTCCATTATTTTCCAAGAAGCAACATTATTATCATCACAAGTTATCATAACCCTATCTAAACCAATTTGCTTTGCAATTAGCAAGGATAATTTTAAAATCATAGTTCCATAACCTTTTCTTCTCTCGGAAGGTCTTACGTCATATCCTATATGTCCACCTTCTTTTTTAAGAATATCATTTAGTTTATGTCTTATTGAAACAGTACCTATATATTTATCATCATCAACCAAAAACATATATGTATATGGTACGTATCCTTCTTCAAGACCAATTCCTTTTTCAGCATTTTCTAATTTTAAAATAAATTCATCAAACTTATTTTCAAATCCATTAAAAAAATCAGAATAACCTTTTTCTTCTTTTTCAAATTCAGCAATAGCTTCATAAAAACTATCTTTATATTTTAATTGGGGTTTAACTAATTGAATCATAAACTTTTTATTACTTCCTCATTTGGAATTATTTTTGCCTTAATTGTTTTATTTTGTGCCTGAAAAGCTTTAACTAGGCGGTGAACACCATCAATAATTAACCATTTATTATTTTTATTTAACAATAAAATCGGAAATTGCAAATCTGCTTGTTTAACTCGTTCTTGATGACCTCTACTTTCATCTACGTTGTTGATAACATTCCACGGTGTAAGATTATAATCATTTGTCCCATCTTTGGCCCAAAAAGGTAAATCAAAATTCCATATTAATTTATCAACTTCAAAATCAACAACAGGTAAATCCAAGTTTCGTAATTTTATATTGTCGCAATAAATTTCATACCCCGCATCAGTAAGAATTTTGGGTACATTATTTTCCATGACAATGTTTGTACTTGATAGGAGTACCATCCTCTTTTTTTGCTCCACAAGGACAAGGATCATTTCTTCCAACTTTATTTTCATTTTTAATTTGAGACGACGAAGAATTATCAGACACACCCTCTGCACCAGCAAGCTTCATGTTTTTTTGAGTCTCTTTTAATTTTTCTTCTTCCGCTTGAAAAGCCCCTGCACCTATATGTGGTAAAAGATTCAAAATTTGCCCATTAACAGATTCCTGCATCTCTTTAAACAACTTTAATCCTTCTTTCTTATATTCAACAAGAGGATCTCTCTGACCATAAGCTCTCAAATTTACACTACCCCTAAGATAATCCATCATTTCAAGATGGTCTACCCAAAACATATCTATAGCTTGAAGCATTACTACCCTTACTACTCTATAAAATTCATTTTCTCCAAGAGTCGTTATCTTTTCATCAACTATTTTTTGTAAAGATTCATCATAAATAATTTCTGATAGTTTCTCCTTTATAGAATCTTTATCTCCCAAAAGAATTTTTCTTCTTTTTTCATATATAGTTTTTCTCTGAAAATTTAAAACATCATCATATTCCAAAACCTGCTTTCTAGAGTCAAAATTAAAACCTTCTATTTTTGTTTGGGCATTTTCAAGTGATTTTGTTATAAGATAATTTTCAATTGGCTCATCTTCAGCTATACCAAACCTACCCATCATTTTCTTTACAGCATCTGAAGCAAAAATTCTCATTAGTGAATCCTCAAGGGATACATAAAATTGTGTGGTTCCTGGATCACCCTGTCTTCCAGATCTTCCCCTAAGCTGGTTGTCTATTCTTCTTGCATCATGTCTTTCTGTACCAATAACACAAAGTCCACCCAAAGCCCTTACTTTGTCATATTCCTCCTGATTAAATGGAACCCCTCCAAGCTTAATATCCACACCTCTACCAGCCATGTTTGTCGCAACAGTAACAGCCCCCAACTTACCTGCTTGTGCTACTATTTCTCCTTCTCTTTCGTGATTCTTCGCATTAAGAACATTATGTGGAACTCCTTCTCTTTTTAAAAATTCAGAAAGTATTTCGTTTTTCTCTATAGAAACAGTACCTATAAGAACTGGTTGTCCTCTTTTATTAAACTCTTTTACTATTCTTGCTAAGGCTTTAAATTTTCCATTCTCTGTCTGAAATATTAAATCATTCAAATCGTTTCTCTGAACAGGTTTATTTGTAGGAACAGGAATAGTATCCATATGATAAACCTTGAAAAATTCTTCGGTAGAAGTAAGTGCAGTACCTGTCATACCAGAAAGTTTTTTGTACATTCTAAAATAATTCTGAAATGTAATAGAAGCAAATGTTCTTGATTCTTTTTGAACCTTTACCCCCTCTTTAGACTCGATGGCCTGATGTAAACCTTCTGACCATCTTCTTCCTGGTTGAAGTCTTCCTGTAAATTCATCAACAATAACTATTTCATCATCTTTTACAACATAATCCTTATTAATTTCAAAAAGAGCTTTAGCTCTTACTGCAGTTTCTAAATGATGAACATATTTTATTCCACCGTCAGTATAAATATTTTCTACACCGAGGGATTTCTCTGCTTTATTTATACCAGAATCAGTCAATTGAACAGCTTTGCGTTTTTCATCCACAGTAAAATCTACATTCTTTTCAAAATCTCTAACAATTTTTGTAAAAGTATCATATAAAGTTCCAGAATCTGAAGTTGGTGCAGAAATAATTAAAGGTGTTCTTGCTTCATCTATAAGAATAGAGTCAACTTCATCCACAATTGCAAAATTATATTCTCTTTGTCTCAAATCAAAAATACTGTATTCGATATTATCTCTCAAATAATCAAAACCGAATTCATTATTTGTACCATAAGTTATATCTGCAAGATAAGCTTCTTTTCTAGAACAAGGTCTCAAAAATTCATGTATAACCTTAAAAGAACCGAGCTCATCTCTTTTTTCATCGAGTTCTTTATCTACCTGGGGTGATATATGTGTCGGATCATAGAGAAAAGATGACTCATGATTAAGCACACCAACAGAAAGTCCGAGTGCATTATATATTTGTCCCATCCAAACTGAGTCTCTTCTTGAAAGGTAATCATTTACAGTAATAACATGTACGCCATGTTGAGAAATTGCATTAAGATAAGCAGGGAGTGTTGCTACGAGAGTTTTTCCTTCCCCAGTTTTCATCTCAGATATATTACCTCTATGTAAAATAATTCCTCCAATAAGTTGTACGTCGAAATGTCTCTGCCCCAAAGTTCTCTTTGAAGCTTCTCTAACAGCGGCAAAAGCTTCTGGTAGTATAGAGTCTAGACTTTCTCCACCCTCGATTCTATTTCTAAACTCCAAAGTCTTTGCTTTTAACTGCTCGTCAGTAAGAGTTTTTAAATTATCTTCAAAAGATCCTATTTTTTTAACGATAGGATCTAGACCTTTTATTAATCTGGTATATCTATCACCAAAAATTTTGCTTAAAATCATGGTTTTTATAATATCACAATTTAAAAGAGACGCCATGTGTAAAAGTTTAAAGTAAAAAGTTGAAAGTTTGTAAAGTAAAGATAAAAAAATAATTTGTGTTGTCTTTGCGAGGTATTTCCGAAGCAATCTAGGATTAGTTTAGTATTGTCATTCCCGTGCAGACGGGAATCCAGAATTTTTGTATGTCATTGCGAGAATGGATCCCGTTCTTCAACGGGATGACAAAAAAAGAAATTGTCTATTAGTTTATGTTGCGTTTCAATGGACCCGCCCATTTGAATACAAATGTTTCGGGCAGGCATTACGCGACATGCTTAAAATTATACACAATTCATAATATGAAAATTTATATTTTATTTGCGTCCCCCTACTAATAGGACAGTTGGGTGACGTGATCTTGCAAGATCAAAAAATAACTGACACACAGAGTGTGTCAGCTATTTTTTGAAAGACTATTTCTTTCCTTTCTTTACAACTTTCTTTGCTTTCTTAACAACTTTCTTTGTCTTTTTTGCTTTTGCCATTTTTTTTTATTCCGGTTAAAGGAGACTCCACCAGGTTTACCGGAAAAATTATTTTCTATTAATTAATTAGTAGGCTATCGACTCCGGCGAAATTTATGCCGAACCCTACTGCTACATATAATTTTATAACTTATTTTTAAAAACACAATACTTTTTTCAACTGTTGATAACTTTTTATTATTATTTTTTATAAAAATAATAATTTATTAAAAAATATTTTCAACTTCTCTTTCAATTTTTATTTTTATTTTTTCAAAAACTTTTTCTTCAATAATATTTGCAAAAGAATTTATTTCAGAAAATTTTGCTCCACCATAATTTACAATTATAAGGGATTGTTTTTCATACAAACCAACTTGACCTAATCTAAAGTTTTTAAGTCCGCACATCTTATCTATTACAAATCCAAGAGGAATCTTCACAAAACCTATTTTTGCATTATACTTTGGTAAATCTGGGTATTTTAACAAAAGCTCTGTATACTTCTCTTCTGTAATGATAGGGTTTTTAAAAAAAGAACCTGCAGTACCAAGCACCCTCCAATCAGGTAATTTATTTCTTCTTATTTCTTCAACGGCTTTTATTATATCTCCAACTTTTAGTTCTCCCTTACCTATCTGTACAGCTTGTTTAGAAAAATATTCTTTTAAAGAAATATACTCAATATTAGAGAAAAAAGAATTATTTAATTTTAAAAAAACCTTCGTAATTATTAAATTTTTATTTTTTTTAAAAACACTTTCTCTATATTCAAAATCACAATTTTCTTTTTTTAAATTAAATTTTTTAAAATTATTTATATCAATTCCTTCTACAGAAAAAATAAAATCTTTTATTTCTACTCCATACGCTCCAATATTTTGTACAACTGAAGCCCCCACAGTACCAGGAATATTCCAAAGATTTTCTATTCCGAATAAATTATTATCAATGGAAAAAGTTATAAGATCATCAAAATTTTCTCCTGCACAAGAAGATAAAATAGTAATATCTTTATCCCTCGACTCTATCTCTATACCTTTAATAGATAATTTAATTACAAGACCTAAAAAATCATCCTCACCAATTAATATATTTGATCCATTACCAATAACATAAAATTTTAAATTATTTTCTTTTGCAAAAGATACAGCCTCAATAAGCTCACTCTCAGTCTCGACATTACAAAAAAACCGTGCGTTTCCGCCGGTCTTAAAGGTATTAAAGCTAGAAAGTTTTATGTCAGTTAGAATTTTCAACATATTTTTATATACAACAAAAGCAGATTACTCCTATTTATGACCAGCGGGGGCTAACTCCAAAACTAATGTCTTATGTGAGTGCAACCGCTGGTCGTAAACTGGAACAATCCTTTTATATTATATATCAAAGATCCAGAAACGTAAAACCCCACCGAAGTGGGGCTTTACGCAGACATTCGTTCGAGCTAGACATATTCTAGCACTCACATTTAGGAGTATAGCATAAATAAACAAATAAAGCAAACAATAAATAAAATACTACAATAAGACCTTGCTTGAGAACGTGTGTCATTCCGGCGAAGACCGAAATCCATGTGATTTTGCAAAACAACATCGTGTAGTATCCATTGAAACACGACATAAATAAGGTAAACTACACTCCTCACAAAAACATACAATAAAATACAAGGGTTTCGCTTTGCGAAACCCTTGTATTTTATGACTTTATAAACTTTCAACTTTTTACTTTAAACTACCTTACCTCCCCCTTCCAAATACTTTGTATTATACCCTCTCCTTGTTCCTTAAAAGTCGGTGCTATTTTAATAGCATTCTGTACTTCAAAGACAGCAGAGTTTTTATCACCTCTTTGCATAAATTCAGAAGCTCTCATAAGATAAGCTCTTATAATTACATCACTTGTAGTTGTAAATACGCCCCCCATAAGTTCCTTCACCGTCTTCATATCATTATTTAATATAAGTGAAGCAATATAATAATCTTTTGCATTACCAAAATTTTTATCAAGTTCATACGTCTTTTTTGCAAGTTCAAGAGCCCTTTCCTTTTCTCCGAGCAAAGAAATATCTGTTATAAGTTCAAAAAGCATAGTCTGCTTTGTTGGAGAAAGTTCTACGGCTTTTTCTAAATAAGGTTTTGCAAGTTTATACTGCCCCATATTTTTCAAAAATGTTCCCGTAAAAAGTTGGTACCTAGCATCATTAGGTGTTTGTTTGATTTGTCTATCCATCTCACCAACTGTAAGATCAGCAAAATCTTGTTTTAATTTTGCATCACTATTTGAAGAATAGACCCTTGGGGTAAGACTTAAAAGCTGTTCTCTAATTTCTGGATTTGCAAAAGTATTATAAGAAAGAGCTTTTTTAAAATATTCCAAATTCCTACCAGCACCATCTTGATATCCTTGCATTCCTTTTATTAGATAAATATTTGCACTAAGTGGCCTTATATTTACATACCATAAAGAGACAAATAAAGTTATACAAATAATAGGTAGAACAATATAGTTTAAATTTTCTTCTCCCAAACCTTCTCTTTCATTTTTAACTGGTACATCATTTTCTACATCTCTAGAATAAATATAAGAAAGGACAAAAAAGAAAAACATATAGCTAATCAGATTATCAAAAACAAAAAGATTTTGAAAGAAATATCCGGCGAGTAATCCAACAAGGAGGGCTCCGTCTGTAACACCAAGTAAATTTCTTCTCTTCCATATAATCCAAAGAGCAGCTACAAAAATAAAAAGATAAGATGCCAAGCCCAAAACTCCACCAGCAACCAAAACATCAAGAGGCATATTGTGTGCTCTATCAAACCACTGTTCTTGGCCATACATTCTAGGGTCATAATATTTATTAAATACATAATTAAAACCATCTTGTCCCCAACCTAATATTGGCTTTTCTTGGAAACCCTTTATCGCCATTGGCCAAACATATTGTCTTGCTTGACCCTGACCACTCACATTATTCCAAGATATCGCCGATAGTCTATTCAACACGACATCATCTTTTACAAACTGAGTATCTTTTATAACAAAAAAACCAACAATAAGAATAAAAATAATAATGATTCCACCTACAGCATTTTTTTTCATTATCTTATCTTTCTTTTCAAAGACGGCAGTAAAGACTGAAGAAACTACAAGTCCTCCAATAAGCCCAAGTATTACACCCCTAGTAGCAGTCCTCCAAATACCCCACCCACAAAGAAAGGTTGACGTTAAATAAATATAAGTAAGCCAGTCTTTGAAAATTATTTTAAAATTATTTTTACCTTCACTTTTTACTATTACATCTTTATACAAGAGAATGAGTGCAAAAAAGAAATTAAAAAGAAAATAAACAGCAACATAAATAGGATTACCGAGTGTTACAGAAACTCTGCCATCTCCAGTAGAAAGCCACTCTTTTAGAACATAAGTAGACATCACAACACTCATCATTAAAGAAGATCTAAAAAAACACAACCACATTTTTTCGGTTTTCATTACAGACCCCATCACAACCATCAACATTAGAAGGTGTATGAGAGTAATCCAACCATCCATTCTTTCAAAATTACTCCATAGAGCTTTCATAGGTGCTACTGCAAAAATATCTGCAATACCCATCACAATCACAAAAAGTCCTACAGCACCTAAAAGCCAAGAAAATCTAGGTCTATATTTTATATCCGCAAAAGCTAGGTACAACCAAACAGCAAAAACCATCTCAACTATTATCCTAAAAGCAAAGTTTTTTCCAGAGATATAAGGGAAAAACATTGAATTTGCCACAAAAAACGGTATCAAAAGTAAAACCCAAATACCCACCAAAACTTTCCACTTAGCTATGTTTTTAAAATCCATATAATATTATTACTTACCTATTCTGCATTTACAGACTAGGGACTATTAATTATGATTCGGATTATAGCACCAAAAAGTATAATTTTAAACTAGCCTATTCTTTAGTGTTTTGTCTAGGATATGCTAATATTCATTATGAATAAAATAATAGTCATGCAAGAAATATCTATTAAACATATAAAAGAAGTTTGGAACCACGCTGGCTTTCAAAAATATTTTAGAAATACCGGATGGTTATTTATTTCTAGAATTGTAAGTATGATTATTACTTTCCTAACAACGATGTTTATTGCCAGAACACTTGGACCTGGAAACTTTGGTCAATTAAACTATTCACTTAGCTTTGTTGGTGTTATATCAACATTAACAACATTGGGAGTAGATACTGTTCTGTATAGAGATCTAATAAAAAATCCTACGAGAAAAAATGAATATATGGGTTCTGCTTTTCTTATTAAATTAATCGGTGGTATTCTTACAACCGTACTTGTAATACTATCTGGATTATTTTTAGCAGAAAATGACGTTTCGAAAATTATTATTCTTATTTTATCTGGTACATTCCTATTTAATGCTTTTCAAATAATTATTTATGAATTTCAAGCGCAGGTCAAATCAAAGTATATCTCTATTATAGGTATATTCATCACCTTGATTCTTAATACTCTAAAAGTACTCGTGCTTGTTAATGATAGAGGTGTTATCTATCTTGCCGCAATACTCCTACTTGAATCAATACTTTATACCAGCCTTTATTTATATATTTATAAAGAAAAATTAAATGGAAATATTTTTGAATGGAAATTTAATAAAAAAATAGCAATAGTTTTATTAAAAGATTCTTGGCCTATTATTATGGCTGGTGCCTTTGGTTTAATATACGGGAGAATAGACCAAGTTTTAATTAAACACCTGATGAATATAGTTGATGTAGGTATTTATAGTTCTGCTGTTGCTATTACAGAGGTATGGTATTTTCTACCAAACATAATCACATCTTCTCTTTTTCCTGCAATAGTAAATGCAAAAATAACATCAGAAGAACTTTATCACTCTAGAATGAGAAAGATAGTATTACTTTTACTATCTATATCACTAAGTACTGCCATCATAACAACCATATTCGCACCATTTTTGATAAATATAATATATGGCAGTGCCTTCATGGGCGCAAGTTCAATACTTAGAATATATGTATGGTCAAATGTTGGGATGTTCCTTGGAATACTGTCTACAATTTATTTAATCGCAGAAAATAAAGAAAAAACACTAGCCTTTATTACTTTTATACCGATGATTACAAATGTAACTTTAAACCTTCTTTGGATACCAAAATTCGGACTAGCTGGTTCTGCCTACGCAACTCTTATGTCATATTCTCTTGGGCCAATATCATTATTGTTCTTTAGAGAGACAAGAAATATATTTTTTAAAAGAAATTAAATTATTTATCCCAAACTATCCAAGCAGCATTATTATTTTGCCACAAATCTTCAAGTATGTTTTTGTCTCTTAATGTATCCATAGGTTTCCAAAAACCATCATGAGGAAAAGCATTTAATTGATTGGTTTTAGCTAATGTCTCTAGAGGTTCCCTTTCAAAATAAGTTTGATCACCTTCAATATAATCAAATACTTCTGGTTCTAAAACAAAAAAACCTCCGTTTATTCTGTCTTTATTATCTTTTTTCTCACCAAAGTGAGTAACCTTAGAATCCTTACTAATCTCCATAGAACCAAACCTACCTTCTGGAACAACTGCCGTTACTGTAGCAAAGCCTTTTTTTTCTTTATGAAATTTTAATAAATCTTTTATATTTATATCCGCCACACCATCACCATAGGTCATCATAAATGTTTCACCTCCAATATAATCTTTTATTCTCTTAACCCTACCTCCTGTCATACTATCATCACCTGTATCAACAAGGGTTATATTCCATTTCTCACTACGATTTTCGTGATATTTTATAGAATTATGCTCCAAATCAAAAGTTACATCATTATTGTGTAAGTAATAATTATTAAACCATTCTTTTATATAATATCCTTTATATCCTAAACAAATAATAAAATCATTAAAACCATAGTGGGAGTACAACTTCATTATGTGCCATAAAATAGGTTTGCCACCTATTTCAATCATTGGCTTTGGTCTTGTTGTTGTCTCCTCATTAAATCTAGTACCTAATCCTCCAGCTAATATTACAACTTTCATAAAATTTATTTAAAAAAAATATCAATTTGTTTGTTAGTAAATTCTACACTATCTTCATTTTTATCATAATAATTCTTATACCAGTTAAAAGTAAGTTCTAGCGTATCTGCAAAGTTTAATTGTGGTTTCCAACCGAGTATGTTTTCTGCTTTAGTTATATCAAGTTTCAAAATATTTGCTTCATGTTTTGAATCATCTGGCTTTGTTTTATGAAGACCTTTTCCCAAAATCTTTATAGAATCATTTATAAGTTTTTCTACCGTAACAAAACTTTCATTTTTAGGACCAAAATTCCATGCCCCAGAGATTTCTATCCTTCCATTATACAATTTTTCCGCAAGCATAAGATACCCTGAAAGCGGTTCTAGTACATGTTGCCATGGGCGTATCGCCTGAGGATTACGGCTGACTATTTCTTCATTCTTATCATAAATAGACCTGATGATATCTGGGATCAGTCTGTGGTCTGCCCAATCCCCACCACCAATTACGTTACCAGCACGCGCTATAGAAACCAATGTATTATGTTTTATTTTAAAATCTTTAACATTAAAGAATGATTGTGTGTAAGAGTTAGTAATAATGTCTGCAGCCGCTTTACTTGCACTATATGGATCATAACCACCGAGTGAATCGTGCTCTTTATAAGGCTCCTGAGACTCTTTGTTTTCATAAACTTTATCTGTTGTAATTATTACTAAAGATTTAACTCCGCCAACTTCTTTAACTGCTTGAAGTAAATTTGCTGTACCAAGAACATTTGTAGAAATTGTTTTTAATGGATCATCATAACTATCACGAACAATCGCTTGAGCGGCTAAATGAAAAACTATTTCTGGTTTCTCTTTGGCTAAAACAGCTTTTAAATCTTCGTAATTTCTAATATCAATAAAATAATTTTTAACCTTATCTTTTAAACCCAATGCTTCAAATAAATTAGGAGATTTTTCTGGCATAAAAGACACACCAATAATATCTGCTTTAAAATTTAACAAAATTTGAGTTAGCCAAGAACCTTTAAAACCAGTATGTCCTGTAATAAGGATTTTTTTGTTTTCATAAAATTTATACATATTTTTACAAAGTTATTTAGTATATTAAGATTACTTCTTTTATATAATGGTGTCAATTTCTATGTTACTGAATACAGGATAACTATCTTTTAAATAATTTTTAAAAATATCAATTAAAGATTTATGTACCTCAACCGTATTGTCTGGTATTGAATCTATATAAAAAAATCCAACCTCTTCCGTATTAGAATATTCCCCATGAAAATATGCTACATGGAGTAAAGCAACAGCATGTCTTGTAGTAAAATATGTTTGTTTTTTAGATATCTCAAACCAACCAATTGATTTCGGTTTGGTCACACCTAGCATACCGACAGTAACAATCTCGGTCTCAATAAGACGTTTACGTGCTTCTTCAACAGTCTCCCAATCATTAAGTACTGTGCCTGGTATATGATACGGCCTACCTTTTAATTCGCGATCATTAGCCAATCTTCTTATTAGTAGAATCCTGTTCTTGTCATCAATTACACAGAGCTCTATAGAAACAGTTACAAACTTTTTAACAAGTTCGTGCCATATATCACCCTTAATTTCCGTGCTTTCAATTTTTGATAAAAGTTCAACAAGCAAAACTCTTTCTTTTTCATTTAAAGCCATAATATTATTCTTTTATTTATAACATAAATTGACTATTTATCAATATATTTTAAGATAAAAGAAACTATACAAAAAATAGAGAAAATGATATTATCACTAGTATTAATAACATAAATTAAAGATATGCCCAAAGTAAATAAATCAAAAATGAGAGTTCCTTATGGTCTGTCTGTTCATGGGCAAGAAGAAATTGATGCCGTTGTAAAAGTTCTAAAAGGAAATACCGCTCTTGGTGATAAAACAAAAGAATTCGAAACAAAGATATCTAAAATATTTGGTAAGAAATATGGAGTAATGGTCAACTCTGGATCATCAGCAAATTTACTTGCAATTGAGATATTAAATTTGCCAAAAGGAACCGAAGTTATTACTCCGATATTAACTTTTGCTACAACCGTAGCTCCGATTATTCAAAAAGGTCTAGTTCCTGTTTTTATCGATGTAGATCCAGATACCTATATTATAAATCCTGAAGATGTAGAAAAAGCTATAACAAAAAATACAAAATTATTAATGATCCCATCTCTTATGGGAAATATTCCAAACATGAAAGCTCTGGCTACTATAGCAAAAAAACATAAACTTTGGTTTATAGAAGATTCATGCGATACACTCGGTGGAAAATATGATGATAAACCGACAGGAACTTATTCTCATATAACCACCACTAGTTTTTACGGTTCTCATATAATAAATGGAGCTGGAGGAGGCGGTATGATATGTGTAAATAATCCAAAATGGGTAGACAAACTAGTAGTCTTACGTGGTTGGGGCAGACAGTCTTCCTTATTTGGAGAAAAAGCAAATTCAGAACTATTAAAAAATCGTTTTCGTGTAAAACTAAACGGTATTCCCTATGATAATAAATTTATCTTTAGTGAAATTGGATACAACTTTTTACCACTAGAACTATCTTCTGCCTTTGCTCTAGCACAAATTAAAAGACTACCAGGCTTCTTAACCAAAAGAAAAAAGAACTTCGCTTTGCTTTATGATTTCTTCACAAAAAATAATAAGTACTTCATACTTCCAAAACAGACACCTCGTACAGAAACAGCTTGGCTTGCTTTTCCTCTTATAATAAAACCCGGTGCTCCATTTACTAGACTAGAATTAGTTAAATTTCTAGAAAACAACAATATACAAACAAGACCAATATTTACAGGCAACATACTGAAGCAACCAGCTTTTAAAAATATACAGAGAAAAGAAACTAGACCAATTTTTCCTAATACAGAACAAATAATGAAATCTGGATTTGTGGTTGCATGTCACCATGGACTAAATGATGACCAAATGAAATACCTAAAAGACAAACTCGTTGAATTTTTGTCTTTTTACAAATAAAATGAAAATAGTAGAAACAATATTAAATGGTATTTTTGTTATAGAAACAGATATCTTTCAAGATGAACGTGGTTCATTTACTAAAATATTCCACAAAGATTTTTTTAAAAAAAACAATATTACTTCTAATATATTCCTAGAAAATTATTTCTCAATATCACATAAAAATGTTATCCGTGGTATGCATTTCCAGATACCAACCGAAGATCATGAAAAAATTGTTTATGTTACAAAAGGCTCAATTACCGATGTTGTTCTCGATATAAGAAAAAATTCACCTACATATGGTAAATACCAAGTAATGGAAATTTCTGATAAAAACCATAGAATAATTTTTATACCGAAAGGTTTTGCTCATGGTTTTTTGTCACTTGAAGACGATACTTGTGTAGTCTATTTACAAACCACAATGTATTCCAAAGAACACGACACAGGTATTAGATTTGATTCTTTTGGTATGGATTGGGATGTAGAAAATCCTATTATTTCAAAAAGAGACCAAAGCTTCCAAAAACTTGAAGATTTTATAACTCCATTCATATAAATATGAGACTCCTTCTTAGTGGAACAACAGGTTTTATAGGAAAAAATCTTGTAAAAAAATTACTGGAAGAAAAACATACTGTATTTGCAATAGTACGTCCTTCAAGTAATCTGACCCTCCTAGAAGACAACATCACAAAATATGTTTTTAATGGTGATGTAACAGATCTTGTCTCTTTCATGCAAAAAGAAAAAATTAATGGTGTTATACACCTTGCTTCCTTATTTTTGGCAGGACACAAACCAGATGATATAAAAGGTTTAGTAGAATCAAATATACTTTTTGGAACTCAATTATTGGAAGCATCAGTCAAAGCTGAAATTCCTTGGTTTATAAATACAGGAACTTTTTGGCAACACTATCAAGACAAAAAATATTCCCCTGTAAATCTATACGCAGCCACAAAACAGGCTTTCGAAGATATGGCAAAATATTATACAGAAACATCAAATATTAATTTTGTTACTATTAAACTTAGCGATACATTTGGACCGTTTGATACAAGACCAAAAATATTTAATCTATGGACAAAAATAAGCCAGACCAAAGAAAAACTTGGAATGTCTCCGGGAAAACAGATTATTGATATAAGTCATATAGATAATATTACTGATGCATATTCACAAACAATTAAACTACTATCCAAAGATAATAAAAATAAACTTAAAAATAAGTCCTTTGCTATTCACTCAAATGAAAGAGTTACATTAAAAAAACTGTCTTCAGTTTTTGAAGAATTAAGTAAAACCAAACTAAATATAAACTGGGGAGAAAAAGAATACCGCCTACGAGAAGTAATGAAACCATGGACCGGCGGGGAGGAAATACCTGGGTGGAAAGTTTCTGTTAAACTCAGAGATGGGATAAAAAAAATGTTTAATAATTAATGAAAATGAAAATTTACGATTGCTTTACATTTTTTAACGAATTAGATGTTCTGGAAATAAGACTAAATATCTTAAATGATAAAGTAGATTACTTTGTATTAGTTGAAGCGACCACAACACATAGTGGCAAAAAAAAGGAATTATACTTTGAAAATAATAAATCTAGGTACAGTAAATTTTTAAATAAAATAATACATGTAATCGTAGATGACATGCCAGAATTAAAAGATGATAGATGGGTACTAGAAAACTTTCAACGAAATGCGATTATGCGTGGCCTATCAGACTGTAAAGAAGATGATGTAATTATGATATCTGACCTAGACGAGATACCGAATATTAAAGATGTAAACTATATTAAAAATAGAGCGAAAACAATTAGCAGCAAAAATGATGTTTTATATAAAATATATTATTACTTCAAAACTAAAATTTTAAATATAAAAAGCAACACAAGGATTGTAAAATATATTAAAATATTAACAAATTATCTTTCAATAAAAAGCAGTAAGCTAATAGTCTTTAAGCAAAATTTCTACTTCTATTATCTAAACGGTTTTATTAATAATGAATGGTTAGGATCTAAAATTGTTATGTACAAAAACTTAATTAATGATTTTAACTCAAGCCCACAACAAATAAGAAGTAGCTCAGCCAAAAATATTATAGAAAATGGAGGTTGGCATTTTTCTTATTTATTTACCCCAGAAGGTATTTCAAATAAAATAAAATCTTTCGCCCACTCAGAGTTTGATAAAACAGAATATACAGACACAAATACTATTGAAACAAAAATTAAAAAAGGAGAAAATATCTTCGGAAGAGATGCTGAAAAAATAACCTACGTTAAGATTAATAACTCATACCCTGAATATATAATAAATAATACAGGTAAGTACGAACAACTAATAAACAATAACGTTAATAATCAATAACATGAACAAAAAAGTATCTGTCACAATCCCCTGTTTTAATCAAGCTGTCCTATTTGAAAAAGAAATAGAGTATTTGAAAACACAAACATTAAAAGACTTTGATATTATTGTTTTAGATAACAACAGTGATCAAGATTATAAAAAGATTGTCGCAAAATTTCCAGAAGAAGATATAACTTACACAAGAAACCAAACAAACATAGGTCTTATGAGAAACCTATTCAAAAGCATCTTCTACACTACAGACGCACCCTACATAATATCACTACACGAAGACGACAACCTACATCCTCAATATTTAGAAAAAGCACTAGATATATTGGAGAAAAATAAAGATATTGCCTTTGTTGCGACACTTGCCGAATGGTTTAAAAATGATAAAGAATTAGAAGAAAAGTTTGCTAAAAGAAAAAATCTAGAAAACTCAGTTGTCTTAGACAGAACAGACTTTGTAAGGAACATAATAGATGGCAAGCATATAATGTTTGGGTCTGTGGTATACAGAAGATCAATATTTAATCAAAACTTTAACTTAGAAAAAATACTTAGCGAATATGATATATTTGCAGACAGACCTTTCCTTGTTTCATTACTCAAAGATGGCTTGCGGGCTGGAATAATTCTAGATAAAGGAATGTTTGTTCGAGATCATGGTGAAAATGACAAAAGAGCACAAATTACTACAGATAAACATGCTTTCAATATGATGTCTCTCTATAAAAATAATCTTCCTAAACCAATAGATAAAACTGATTATAAAAATTTTATTACTTTCTCTACAAACAACTTACTAAACACATACAGTAGTGTACAAAATAAAAATACAAATTTTTATAAGTTTATCAAAGAAGGTATTAAACTGAATTTAATAAATTTTAAATATATAAACAAAGTTGGTGTTCTGGGTATATTAAAATCAATTTTCGGTAAAAAATTTATAAACAAATTAGTTAAAATAATAAAAAAATGATTAAAGAGAGTAAAGCACCGATATTTAAAATATTAGCTAACTTACCAAAAAATACAAGAATTCTTGATATTGGTGGTGCCTCTGCCCCATTTAAAAGGGCCACAAACATTATAGATGCAGTACCATTTGAAAACATAAACTGGTCACAAGCAAAAGGTGAAGGAGAGGTAATGTTTGATAAAAACTCTTATACACAATTTGATATATGCGCCCGAGAAAAATGGCCTTTTGCTGATAAAGAGTTTGATTATAGTACTTGTTCACATGTACTCGAAGATATACGTGATCCATTGTGGGTATGTTCAGAAATAATAAGAGTAAGTAAAGCTGGATACATAGAGATACCATCAAAACTATACGAGACAACATTTGGTCTAGAAGCAAAAAATCTGGCTGGAGCATCGCATCATAGATGGCTAGTTGATCTGTATGATAATAAATTGAGATTCACATTTAAATATTTCTATGTGCATAGCCACTCAGTAAATAAAAATTATAAAAAAGTTAATTTAAAAAATGAAAGTATGTATTTAAAATTAGAATGGAGTGATTCATTCTCATGTTTTGAAAACTGGTTAAATAGTGGAAAAGAGATTTTTGAATTTTTTCTAGACATAAAGATAACTGACAAAGAGATGTGGAGAATTTTTAGAAAAAATAGTTCCAAAAATATAGCTTTCAAATGGTTAGCTTATCTAAAAAACACAAACCCTCTATTTAAAAATATATTCAATAAAGTAACAAAATGAAAAAAGATTTATTAAGTTATAAAGAGCACGATGCGCAGATTATAGAGACACACGATGTTGAATATCTTAAGGGCATTATCCAACGTTTTAAAAATAATAATACTTTTGAAGTAGCTGGTTTTAAGAAGGCATTTTCTATTCCCCATGAGGCCAAGACTCACATAGACATAGGATCTGGTGGAGGCTGGCTTATAATAGAAACATCAAAGATCTTTGATGAAGTTATAGGTATAGAACCATCAGAAACAGCCGTAAGAAATGTTGAAAAACTCATAGAAGAAATGGGGTTAAAAAACATAAAACTCATAAACAAAGACATGATTGATGGTATGAATGAATTAAAACCAACAAAACCAGTATTTTTTACCACATCAATAGTTCTCTCACACATAAAAGATTACTATGTTAAAGAGTTTTTAAAAATTGTTAATGATGCCCCCATAGGGTCAGCTTTATATTTTGTAGAAAATTATGATAAAAATATACAACAAAGACTTTGGCACATAAGAAGAAAATACTGGTGGGCAAAAAATCTTCCAGAGTGGCAACTAGAATTTTTTGAGATAAAAGATGGTAACTATTTTTCAGGTATATATGGTAAAAAAGTTTGTAAAAATAATGTAAATAATAAATATTCACCCACGACGAAAGATAACATATTCTGGATTATTGATGGTATAAAACAAAAAATACTTGGTGCAAAAAGAGTTATAATAAGATTAGTTAGAAAACTAATCTAAATTAAAATATGCGAAATATAATAAAAAAAATAGTTAAAAAATCACCAAACTTCTTAAAGAAAAATATTGTTTTACTATATGAAGCATATTTTAGATATATATGTTTAATAAAGGAAGTAAAGGAACATATAAAAAATGGTAAAAAGTCTAATATTAAAAACTCTAAAAAAAGAGTTCTTGTCTACCATCTTACTGGTCTAAACATTGGTGGTACTGAAAAATCTATACAATTTGTTGCGAACAACCTATGTGATGATTTTGATGTATTTTTTTTATACTCAAATAAGAATGTGAGTCATTCTAGACTAAACAGTATGAATAATAAAATTACTTTTATAGAATGTGATTATGATTATCTAGAAACAAAATATCCATTTTATATAAAAAATATGCGCCCTCATATTAAAAATGTTATTGAGGAAAATAATATCGACATAATAATAACCGCTACAAGTGGCTATACTCAATATCCTATAAACACAATCTCAAATATACCAATAATAATTATAAATATTTTTGGGTCACCAACATTACAAAAAAATATTGTTGCTTCAGTATTCGTTTCAAATACAGTCCAAAAAACAGCAGAAATCTATACTGGGCCACAATCTGGTCACACTTCCTTATATATCCCTGTAATTGAACCGCCAATCAGCGCTCGCGAACAAACTCAAAAAATAAGAGGTATTTTTAACCTAAAAGAAACTGATTTTGTTTTTGGTAGGATTGGTAGAAGTACTGATGAAATTTTTGACCCGATAGGTATAAGAGCTTTCCAAAAAGTAGTTAAAGAATACCCTGAGGCACACTACATAATAATGTCCCCCTCTCCAACAACTGAAAAAATTGTTAAGGAAGATGATATTCCGAATGTTCATTTCTTACCACCAAGTGGTGAAGAGTTAGACCTATGGGGTTTTTATTTATCTATAGACTGTCTTGCTCACTTCAGATTTGATGGTGAGACACTGGGGCTTAACATAGGAGAAGCTATGTATGCTGGCAAACCAATTATTTCTCATAAATCACACATATTTAATGCACACACAGAATATCTGGCACCATCTTTCGCAAGAGTATCAGAAAAAGATGATATTAAAAAATATGCGTCATATATGAAAGAATTCATAGAAATAAGAAAAAATGATATAAACAAATGGAAAGAGATGCAAAAAATAGCCCATGAGACTTCGAAAAAAGATTTCTCGCAAGAAAAATATATCGAACACTTTAAAAAAATAATTAATAATTAATAATATGAAAAAAATATTCCAATTAGTACTCAATAACTTATCTAAAATATCTGGTAAAAAAATACTTTACTTATCATCAAGTAATTATCAGGAACCAAAAAACTTTGCCGTAAAAAGTAAATATAATTTTTGGTATTGTGGTAATGTTTTCGACCAAGGAGATATTGCTTATGGAATTGCTAATAATGGTTTAGTTGATAAATATGATTCTGAATTAGTCAAGAAAATAATAACCAAACTTAAAAAAGACTTTGTATTTTATGATATAGGAGCAAATACTGGATGGTATACGATGCTTTCTTCATCTATAAATAATGATTGTACTGTACATAGTTTTGAACCAGTACAAGAACATATTGATTGTTTGAAAGAATCTATCTTTTTAAATAGAAAAGAAAAACAAGTGACTATCCACGAGATTGCATTGAGTAATAAAAAAGGAGAAGTTGAAATAAAACTTGCTGGTACTGGTTCTAGTATTGAAGAAAATTTTTTGAAAGTAAATAAAGGATCAAGAAAAATAAAAACCAACGCTCTTGATAGTTTTATGGAAGAAATGCCTCTCCCTGATTTTATCAAAATAGATGTCGAAGGTCATGAATATAAAGTATTACAAGGTTCAGACCAAATAATCAACAAATCAAAACCTATTTTGTTTATAGAGATATGTTATTCATTAAACAATGACAACAGAGACTTTATTAACAAAGATTTTGACGATATATTTACATTTCTTAATAAAAAAGGTTATGTTGTTTATAAATCTGATGGATCTAAACTAGAAAAAATAACTACTTTTGAAAAAAAAGATGGTGTAGATATGTACCTATTTTTAAATCCAGAAAAACATTCTGATATAATCAAATCTATATAAATTTTTCAACCCCCTTATTCAGTAAAAGGCGGTTGAATTACTTTTTGTAAATATCTTTGTATCTACTATATAATAATTTGTATGTCTTTCCTCTTACATAAGGCTTTACTAATTTCCAATCAAATTTATCACCTATTTCCGTATATTTATATATCTTTGTTAATTTCTTTGAGATAGATTGAAATCTTGATAAGAAAGGAATAATAGTGTCATACCAGATACCATACTGAAGTTTAGTGACATCAAACATATTGTGATTTATAAGATACTTCACATCCTCTAAACGCATACCAAGTATATTTATCATACCCGGCCATCTACCAGAGATAGCGCTTTCCTCTACCCAACCAAGCACCCAGGCACGATCGGTACCAATAATCTCCCAACCATCATTTTTAGCCTCTTTTGAACCTTCTAGCTCTAGTTGCCATGGGTTCCAGTCTTTATTGTATATCTTCAAAAAATACTCTCTACTCCAAATAGATGTTTGACAAGATATTCTATAAACTGAATCCTGTGTGAGTCTTAGAATATTATGGTCTGAAAAAGTTTTAATCACTTCTTTCTTTTCTATATCAAGCCTTCCCAGCGCAATTCTTCCAACCTTATTATTCTCCTTTGCATAAGATAATACACTTTCAAGAATCTTTGGATTTAAAGGTGTATTTAATAAATAATCATCAAGGGTGAGAATAAAATATTCTGATGTTTCATTTTTCAAAATATAATCGTGGATATATTTTGTCCATTTTTGAATATCATTTTCTTCCTTAATTCTTGCAAATTTAAAGTTATCAGGAAGCTTTACTTCTGACCCATGGTTACCCAAAACAGTAAACTGTTGGGTTGTTTCTGGTGTCCAATACTTATTATAAAGATACGCTGTTGTCGGCAAAATATCTTTTGTCGCATCAGAGGTTATTATATAAAAAGGTAAGTTATTCATTTAATTATTCTTCACAAATTTCAATATCAGCCTTCATGTCTTCCTTTATACATCTATAAGATTTTAATTGTTCTACACTATCAAAGGTGTACCAATTTTTTGCTAGTGAACTTGAACAATAAAGTTGTTTTTTTTTCATTAGCTGATTCCACACCTCAAGAAAATCATCTGAGTTTTTTGTAAGCTCAATTATCTTTTTGGGATTCAATATTTGGCATCCAGAACCATATATATCTGTTTTTTCTGTACGACTTAATTTGGTTATTAATCCATCTTTTTGATGTATACAATCTCCATCAAAACCATCTTTTACTTGTGTCGGTACAAGCATACAGGCAGGCTCACCAAATTTCTTGTATTCTTTTTCTACATCTTTAAGATCAATATCCATCAGTCCGTCACACGTAAGAATCATTATCGGTTCATCAAGTTTTGAAAGTATTGAATTATAAATCCACCAAGCATTTCCCTTTCCATTTGTATTCACCAAAGAAGAAACACCGAGGACGAGTGCATGTGGAGAAAGTATGTCTGATTTATAACCAACTGTAAGGTGAATATTAAAGCCTAATGGTTTATATTTCTCAAAATTTATTTCTAACAGAGTTTTGTTGTCAGCCAAAGCCATAGCTTTTGGAACATACTCAGTAAGAGGCCACATTCTGACTGATCTGCCCGCTGCTAGAATAACTAAATTTTTAAACATAGTGTTTAATATGTAGGCTTGCCATTAATAAGAGCTAGAATCTCGTCTTCATTTAATCTTTCAGCATTAGATGAATCATATATATGATCTAAAGGTTTTTCTGCTTTCTGATTGAAAGCTATAATAAAGTGTTTAATACCATTATATATAGTTTCATAAGTATATGGAAGTTCTATTTCTCCAACCAAGAATTCATCATTCCTTTCTCCTGGTCTACCCTCTATCTTTTCATATTTACCGCCTTTGTTTTTAATCCACACCTTAAGAATATCTTCTACCATAGCAGACTTCATTGCTCGTGATAAAACCTTTCCTTGTACATCATTTATGTTTTCAATGGCAGTACTAACCAGAGCCACAGCTTCGTTTACAGTAAAGAAAAATCTTCTCATTTCTGGTCCTGTTGTTCCAATGACTTTTGTTTTCTCCCACATATCATTCCATAAAGGAAAAACTGAGCCTGTTGACCAAACAACGTTTCCATAACGAACACAGGCAAACTTTGTTACCCCTTTTCCATTCATAGAACAAAACACTCTTTCCATAATAGCTTTTGTCATACCATAAGTATTTCTTATAGGAGGTGAGGCTTTATCCGTAGAAATACCGAGAACAACCTCAACCCCTTTATCTAAGGCGACTCGAGCAATGTTTTGAGAGCCAAGTACGTTCACATCTACACATTCCATCGGAAATCTTTCTGCTAAATCTACAAACTTTGTTGCAGCTGCATGGACGATAATATTTGGTTTAAATTCATTCACAATATCTCGGACAGACTCTATATTATCAATATCCATTGGAACAGACTTACAGCCTGTAATCTTGGTTGCTTCAAAATTATTTTTGTTATTTCTTGAACCTAAAATAACCTCGTATTTATCTTTAAAAAACAAAGCTAAATTTTTACCTAAATAACCATTACCACCAGTTATCAACATTACCTTTTTTTGTATATCCATAAAATAATTGATTTTTACCTAAAGTATATCTGTAATTTTAAACAAATTTATATAAGTAAATTTAAATATTAAAACTAAAGCTGCAACTAATAATACAATTGAGTATATCAATGTCCACTATATCACGCAAGTATTGTTGGGACAGATTTTCTGTGCTAAAAAGTTCAAAATACTGCCGTAAATAAAGGTTGGATTAAAAAATTGACCCTTTCATGGTTTTAATATATTATAAATAAAAATGATTAACATAATATCAAGATCAGTTGTATCTTCACTTATCTCTGGACCACAAAAAGTTGCTACTAACCTCATTAAAGGTCTTGATATTTTAGGTTATCCTTATTGTATAAATAAAGCTCTAGATTCTACTTCTCAACTCTGGGTGCATGATGATAAAACAGCACTAAAAAAAGTAGCTAAACTTAAAATAAAAGCTATTGTTGGACCAAATATATATATAATGCCTAAAAATATACCTGAGGATATTGATTTATCAAATGTAACTTATATACATCCATCAAAATGGGCGGTTGATATATGGAAACATTTTGGTTATGACAAATACCCTATAGATTTTTGGCCGGCCGGTATAAATACAGATGAGTTTAGTGAGAGACAAAAACCAGACGATGGTACAGTTTTAATATATTTTAAACAAAGATATCCAGAAGAACTAGACTATATAAAAAATATATTAGAAAAAAATAATATCAAATATGATATTATAAGCTATAGATTCTATAAACAAAAAAACTATCTAGAAAAATTAAAAAATACCAAATATCTCGTCTGGATTGGAAGACAAGAGAGTCAAGGTATCGCTCTACAAGAAGCGTTAGCTATGAATGTCCCTATGCTTGTTTGGGATGTAACAAATATGGGACATTGGGTACCCACAGAAAAAGAATCAAAAATCTTTACAGAGGAAGAACTTTCCTACCCTGCTACATCAGCACCTTTTTTTAATAAACAATGTGGGAAAATAACAAAAAACAAATCAGATCTAGAAACATTAGTAAAAGAGATGGAAAATAATTGGAAAAATTTTGAACCAAGAAAATATATTATAGAAAATCTAAATCTAGTAAAACAAGCTCGTGACTTTATAAAATTATATGAAACATATTATGGTATATCATATATGTCTGGTCTAAATGAAAAACTATTGAATAATAAAAAATGGAGAAACTCTAAGTGTTATATGAAAATCTTTTTCTATACAAAAGACTTGGCAAAAAAGATTCTTAAAAAATACTAAAATGATACAAATTCCCAAAAAAATAAGTATAATTATTATAACAAGAAATAGAGCCAATTTTGTAGCCAGAGCCATAGAAAGTGCTCAAAAACAAAATTTTACTGACTGGGAACTACTTATACTCGACGACGACTCAAACGATAATACCAAAACTATTATAGAGACTTATATAAATAAAGATAGTAGGATAAAATATCACAAAAACTCTCCTGCTTTAGGTATATCAAAAAACAGAAATAAAGGAGTCTCTCTTTCACGGGGAGAATATATCGCAATGCTTGATAGCGATGACTATTGGATAGATAATAATAAACTACAAAAACAAATCGAGATACTAGAAAAAAATAAAAATATAGGACTCATTGGTTCTAATATAATTTGTGTTGATAAAGAAGATAAAAAATTGAATAAAAGTAATTATAAAACTAAAAGTGAAGATATAAAACAAAAAATATTAATAAATAACCAATTCGCCCAATCAAGTATTGTTTTTAGAAAAGATATTTTAAACCAAGTTGGAGGATACAATGAAAAACTTGATGTTTGTGAGGATTTAGATTTATGGTTAAAAATAGGAAGATTTTGTGATTTTGCTAACATAAAAGATGTAACAACAGCTTATATGGTTCATCCTGGGGGAATATCAAAACAAAGGAAATTTAAAATGGCAAAAAATATGTTAGATATTATTGAAATAAACAAAAATTATTATCCTAACTATATAATTGCAAAAATAATAGCAATTTTAAGAATATTAAAGTCTTTATTCTAAAATTTCGAAATCATCTGCAGAGAGTTTTTTGTCTTTTGTTTCTTCCCTTTTAACAACTCTTGTAAAGATAACAAAAAAAGAGGCGAAAACAACCAGAAGCACTACACCTAGTAACCATTTATCCATCCCGTTAGAGATCAACACTACTTAATTATATAGTGTTCATCATTTTATATTAATAAATTCGACACATAATACCAACCCGAATAGTTAAATCTCTAACGGGATCCATGTCTTTATATTAACACAAGGGAAATACAAAACAAATTTAACCTGGGTTGCTTCGCCCTGCTCGCAAAGACAATACTTAACAGAAAAAACTAAGGAGACACCTTTCTAAGGTCCCACTTCAGTTTTTTAATAGGCAAATACTATTCAATTCCTAAAATCTTTTTTAGCTCTGACTCAGGAATTTCTTTTGGATTTTTTAATTCTTTATGATTCTGACTAATATTTATAGGTGGTGTTTGTGCCTTTATATCAGCTTTTACTTCCTCCTTTTTTATTTCTTCTTTTTTTACCGGAGTATCTTCCTTAACAGAAACTGTTTTTAATACCGCCTGTAAAGCAGACTTTAAATCAGACAAATTTTGTTTGTTTGGTATTTTATTAAAATTTTGTTTTTTATCATTCTGAATATTCTGATTATTTTTAAAATTATCTATAGGTTTTTTATTTTCTATTTTTTCTTCCATAACAATCTTTTTGACAACTTCATTTAATGGTAAAAATCCATCCCCTGGCTCAGACTCGATAGGAGGAAGAGCTACCTGACTTTTTATTTTATTATCCCCATTAAAAGGTTTTTGAATTACAGGATTTAATACATGAGTCTGATCTGGAACTGAATTGATTACTGAATTAGAAATATTATTTACTGTATTGTTAGTTACATTAGAGTTAGTTTTTTGTTCTACTATATTATTTATCGGTTTACTCTGAAAAGTATGTTGACTATTTTGACTATCGCCATTAAATAATTTCCCTTGTGGTTGAGGATTTTTGGTAGCAACTTTTTCTTGTTTCTTTTGCCATTCTGTAGTCTTACCCTCTTCGTGCCATCTATGTATAGCTTCTTCAACTACCATTTTAGGTTTAGCAAACTGTCTTCTAGAATTTGCAATTATTTCAGATTTATAAGATATGACTGGTTCTGGAAATGGTGGCAAAGATGAAGCTGAAAATGGAACAGACCCCATAGCATCTATCATGAGTTTCAAATACATCTGAAACATACCGAGATTTACAAGATCCTCTGCAGTAAATTGTGGTGCAAACTCTTTTTCAAGAACTTCCGCATCGTAAGCACCAACACGAAATGTAATCATAGTACCTACGTTTCCAAAAACAGCAGAACGAACTTCTTCCGCCATTTGGTCTATATATTGGTTTGCTATTGTAAGATTAAGTTTATACTTTCTAGCTTCAGAAAGTATATCTGCAAATGATTTATTGGCAAAAGATTGAAATTCATCCACATATAGATAAAAATTTGGAAGCTTTTTTAAATCTTTTTCTAGAACATCAGCACGAGACATTGCAGCAAGATACAACTTTGTAATAATCATAGAACCAAGTAAATTTGCATTAGCTTCACCCACTCTTCCTTTTGAGAGGTTTACTATAAAAATCTTTTTCTCATCCATAACCTTACGAAAATCAAAACTGGATTTAGATTGACCAATAATATTTCTGATTAAAGGATTTGAAGTAAACTGTCCTATTTTATTTTGAATTGCTGGAGTTGCTTCCTGCGCGAAACGTTCAGTATAATTCGCAAATTCTTGAGTCCAATATGATTTTACGGAAGCATCTGTAACGTTTGCTACTACTTTACTTCTATATGCCTTATCTGTAAGCATTCTATTTATACCAAGCATCGTTGCTCCTGGGTATTCTAAAAGAGCTAAAATAGTATTTTGTAAAATATACTGCATACGATCAGAGAAAGTCTCTTCTCCAAAAAGTTTCATAAAAGCACTCATAAGACCTGCCACAACAAGATGTCTTTTGTCTGCACCAACATCTTCCATGACATTAAAAGATATCGGATTTTCTATATCAAAAGGAGCAAAATAAACAACGTCATTTATTCTTTCTGGAGGAATATAATTTAATAACTTTTCTGCAGTACTACCGTGCGGGTCAATAAAAGCCATACCTTCACCATTCTGAAGATCTTGAATAGCCATATTTTCAAGCAAGGTGGATTTACCCATACCTGTTTTTCCTATTACATAGATATGTTTAGTTCTATCCTTGGCTTTAATACCAAATTTAACTCGATTTCCACGAGAATCAGTCTCTCCAAAATATGTTACTCTTTCAGGGTCCATCCCGTTAGAGACAGGTCGTGGTTTTGTTCCACTTCCAGTCAAAATTATTGCTAATAATATTTATCATAAATTTATTTTTAGTATTTTCAACAAACGACCGCGGTCTCTAACGGGACCATTTGAAATATATTATATCATTCAAAAAAAATTTTACTAACAAAATTAAATATTTTTGTTTATTGAAATATTTTTTGAAAGTAGTGCTTCAACAGTGTAAGTATTACCTGCATCCCAAAGCATCCAAGAATCAAGACCTGAATCATAAGTAGCTTGTATTTGTGCTCTTATCATCTCTGGAGTATATTTCACTGGATAGTCATTGTCTTGAAGCCATGGTCTGAGCTTTGAAGGTGAGCTTGTCGCGGCTATTGCCCTCTCTACACCTCTATCCATTGAAAACTTAACAATATCATATGGATGTGCATTTACATCCTTATAACCATTAAAACCGCTTGGATAATGTGATGGATAAACCATAGGTGCAATATAATCAAAATATGGCAAAGCATTCTCAAGTACCTGACCAATATTTAAATCGTCCGTATTTGTCATTGTCATACCAAAAAAGTCAGCAGATATTGGAGCAGGAATATCTTTTAGATTTTGATTCAAGTAAACAAAGAATTCTTTCATAACATCAGCTTTGACTTTTCCATTACTAAAGGGATAATAAATATCTTTCATGTTTCCATCTGAAGGAAATCTTATGTAGTCAAAATTTAATTCATCAAAACCAACACCGTAAGATTCTTTTGCTAAGGCAACAAGATAATCCCAAGAATCTTTTGAACCAGCGTCAAGCCAGCTTACACCTTTATAATCTTTCCATACACCACCGTCGCTACTTCTTTTTACTGCAAGTTCTGGTCTTTTACTAACGAGGTACTTATCTTGAAAAGATGATATTCTAGCTATTACATAGATGCCATTGTCATGAAGTTTGCCAATAAATTCTTTTATATCCTTAACCTTACACCCAGAGCCAATATTTTCTTTAAATAATTTATTTTCTGAATTAAATGATATGGTTCCAGTATAATCTTTTACATCTATCATAATAGAATTTATTTCTGTAGTCTTTGCAATTTTCAAAAGTTTCTCCCTAAAGCTAGGTGTGGCTGCAACACAAGCAGACATGTAAATACCCTTAAGTGGAACAGGAGTTTTTATATGAGTTACAATAAATTCTGGTTCTTCGATTACGACAGGCGTTGTTGTGGCTTGGGTATCACCTTTTACTATTAAATTTTTAAAATTTGATGGAAAAAGATAAGGTAAAATAAAATAAGCACAAAAAATAACGAGAAAAGAAATAAAAAAAAAAGATAGATGTTTATATTTATAAATTCTTTTCATTTTTAGATTTTATTTATCTTCTTCTTTTTGTTGTGGTGCACTTTGAGAAAATGTGTCTGTCTTAATTTCTACGCCATGTAAATGTCTAAGAACCTCATGGAGTTCGCCTCTTATTAAGATAGAAAGGACAACTATGGCTAAACCAGCCAAGAAATAAAAATAATTTTTTACAGCAGAAGAAAAACCTAAAAACTGCATAACAGTAATCGCAACCCCCAAAGCAAATATTGATGAAATTTTTACCATATTTTTATTTACCCGTTAAAGTTTTGACTGACACATTAGTTTTCTAACTAATGTATGGAAAATTATTAAATTTTCTATCAGTCAAAATTTTTTCAGGTGAATTATTTATTATTAAGTACTTACAATATAACATAAATAAGAACAAAAAGCAGATTTAATTCTATTTATTTAGTCTTTTTACAAACAATCTAACCCCAACACCTTTTTCATAATAATCTTTCTGATAAGCGAATTCCTCAAAACCAACTTTTTCATAAAGCGAATAGGCTTTATTTTGTTCTATTTCTTTACCAGTCCAAAAACTAATCCACACAATACCATTTTTCTTAAAATATGAAAGTGCAAAAGCAAGAATTTTTTTAGCTAAACCTTGTCTTCTATATTCTGGTTTAATAAATATATAATTCATTCCAATATTTCTTTTACCAGAAGAATCATCTGGATATTGAAATTTTAGATAACCAATATTTTTATTTTTATCTTTAAGAACAAATTTATTTTTCAATATGGTTATTTCCACAGAATAATAGATTACTTATCACTAACTATCACAACAAACTCCCCCCTCACTTTATCAGGATTATCATTAAAATATTTTTGTACCTCTAAAACACTCCCAGAAACGATTTGCTCATAGATCTTTGTTAATTCTCTAGCAATAATTACTTTCTTATCTGGAGCAAATTTATTTAATGATTCTAAAGTTTTTATTATTCTATGAGGTGATTCATAAAAAGCCATCAATCTCTCAGAAGCAGCTATTTCTTTAAATAAAGTTTCCCTACCTTTCTTATGCGGAAGAAAACCTAAAAAAGTAAACTCAGCCACTGACACACCAGAAATAGATAGCGCGGCAACAACAGCACTTGGACCTGGAACGGCTATTATTTCAACTTCGGGACAAGCCTGTTTAATTTGGGAGACCAAAAGTGATCCTGGATCAGAAATAGTTGGGGTTCCAGCATCAGAAACTAAAGCTAAATTTTTACCTTCATTAAGTAATTCAATTATTTTATCTGCTTTAGAAATTTTACTTTGAGCATGATAACTCATAGTGGGCGTTTTTATTCCATATCTATCTAAAAGGACCCTAGTAACTCTAGTATCTTCACAAAGAACCAAATCTACCTCACCTAAAATTCTCACAGCTCTATATGTGATATCTTCAAGATTACCAATTGGAGTTCCTACTACATAAAATTTTGACATAAAACAATACTAACAAAAATCACAGAAAAAGAAAAACCCACTAAAGCAGGTTTTTCTTTTTAGTGGGTTATATATAAGACTACCATGTTGTTCGAGGACAACGATGGGGCGAATCAGGATGATTTCTTTCTTCTCGTCTAGTTTTCTTTCTTTCATCACTGTCATCAAGTAAACGACAAATATGACGAATTTCTCCAATTTTGCCACCAGGAAAAGTAGATTTTCCCCTACTTTTAATAATCTTCTTGATTTCTTCCAATGCATTCATGATTTTTAATCCTTTCATAGATTAACCAAGATAATAATGGACTTAGAAAGATACCTCCTAGTGCTCACTGGAGATACAATCTATTCAAAACTAATACTAAGGATATTAATTTAAAAGTCAACAAAAGAAACCTGGATTGCTACGTCGGATTACCTCCTCTCAATGACAATTCAAATTTTATTATTTTAAAATCCCGAGGACGGTCCTCGGGATTTTTGATTTTATACTGTATACAACATACTAAATACTGGATACTAATCCCTCTCCTATCTTATATACATCTCCTGCTCCCACAGTAATCAATACATCACCTTTTTTCAAATTTTCTTTAATATATTTTTCTATATCCTCAAAAGATTTAAAAGAAATTACTTTTTTATTTTTAATTTTGCCAGATAAAATTTCAGAAGAAATAGTAGGATCAAAAACTTCTCTTGCAGGATATATAGGAGCTAAAAGTACCTCATCCGCATCATTAAAAGATTTTGCAAAATCATTTAATAAAAGTTTAGTTCTAGAAAAAAGATGTGGCTGAAATACAACTATAATTTTTTTATTATTAAAAAACTCCCTAGCTCCTTTAAGGGTTGCTTTTATCTCTGTTGGATGGTGTGCATAATCATCATAAACAATCACACCATCTTTTGTTTCACCCTTATGTTCAAACCTTCTCCATGTACCAGAAAATCCTTCGACTGATTTTAAAGCTTTATGTTTATCAATTTGTAATATATGAGCCACAGCCAAAGCCATGGAAGCATTTTTCTTATTATGATCACCTGGGACTTTCATTTTAAGTTCTCTATCAAAAAATTCTTCACTAGAAATGACTTTAGCTTTTATATCACTCAAAATAGGAGAGACAATCTTGTCTCTTGGATTACAAATAATATATCCACTCTTCGGAACCTTATTTACAAACTCTGTAAAAGCAGACTGTATGTCTGCCAAATCTTTATAAAAATCTAAATGGTCATTGTCTATGTTTGTAACTATTGCAACAGTTGGCTCAATATTTAAAAATGATTTTCTATATTCACAAGATTCAACGACTAAATATTTTGATTTACCTGCAATAAAATTTGTCTTCGTATCTTTAAGCATAGAACCAACGATAACAGTTGGATCAAGTCCTGCGTCCATCATTATCTTTGCGATCATCGCTGTAGTAGTGGTTTTCCCATGAGTACCAGAAACAGCAATCGTAAATTTATCCTTTGAAATCTCATGAAGGGCTTGCGGATAGGTAATCATCTTTATTCCTAATTTTACAACCTGTTTAAATTCAGGATTCTCTGGGGTTATAGCTATCGTATAAATAACCAAATCAATATCTTTTGAAATATTTTTACTATCATGACCTATAAATATTTTTGCTCCAGTTTTTTTTAATTCAGAAATATTTTCTGAGTCTGACATATCAGAACCACTTACCTTCTTTCCTTCCAAAATAAGCATTCTTGCAATAGCAGAAATACCTATTCCACCTATACCTATGAAGTGCACTCTTTTAGAATCTTTAAGAAAATTTTTCATATTTTTTATTTTAGTCTCTTAACTAACCTTACAAACTGATCGCCCCTATCAAATTCATTCTTAAACATCCCAAACGATGCAAAAGCAGGACTCAAAACCAAAATATCACCCTTTTTTGATGCTTTTAAGGCCTCTAAAAGGCTCGTCTTGAGGTCTTTTACCAAAACACCGTCTATCTTACTACCAAGCTTTTCTGTACCTGTTCCAGCCAATAATATAACTTTTTTACAGTATTTAGGTATCTCTTTTATAAGGCCAGACATATCAAGATTCTTATCAGCTCCACCCATTATTAGGATAACATTTTTCTTTTTAGAATCTCCTAAAGCTCTGAGTGCCATAACTGTTGCGTCAGGAGTCGTAGCGGTAGTATCATTATAAATTTTTACTCCTTTATGTTCTCTCAAAAATTCTTGTCTACCTTCTACACCAGAAAAATTTTCAACCACCCTTTTAATATCTTTAATATTTATACCCAATATTTTTGCAACCTCAATTGCTTGTAAAATATTCTGTATATTATGTTCACCTTTAATTTTAAACTTCCAACCTTTTATCTGACTTTCATCAGTCATAATTATCTTACTTTCGATTTTTCCTTTGTATCTTTTATTAATTTCTTTTTTAATAAAACTATTCAAAATAATATAATTATCCTTTTTTTGATTACAAAAAACTTTTGACTTATCATCAAAATATTTTTGTGTTGCTTCTGTTTCATCCTTACTCACCTTTAAATAATAATTCAGATGGTCTGGTAAAAGATTTGTAAAAACAGAAATATCTGGACTTATGCAAGAATCTCCAAAACCTTGAAGTTGCCAAGATGAAAGTTCCATAACAACAATATCTCCAGGTTTAACTTTTTTAAGAAGTGGTAATGTTGCAAGCCCCTTAATATTTCCACCGAGATAAACTTTACAGCAAAGTTTGCTTTCGGATTTCTTAAGAATTTCATAAATTAAATAAGTAGTAGTAGTCTTTCCTCTCGTGCCAGTAACACCCACTATTTTTATATCTTTTGAAACTTTAACAAACAAAGATTCATCCATTTCCACAGGAATATTATTTTTCTTTGCTTCATTTATATAAGGAGAATCTAATGGAACACCGGCTGCTTTTAAAATAAAATCTCTATTTTTAAAATCTTCTAGTCTGTGCTCACCTAAAATATATTTAATATCTTTGTATTTAGAAAGTTTTTTTAAGGTAGGAGCTAAATCTTCGGCTGTTTTCAGATCAGTAATTATTAAATCAGCACCGCATTCTGCCAAAAGTTTTGCATCATTTAGACCACGTCCAAGAAGCCCGAGTCCGAGCATAGTCACCTTCTTGCCTTTAAAATATTCTTTATAATCCTTCATCACTGCATTCTATCAAAAATAGAAAAAATAAAAAGTAACTTTTACTTATAAAAGAAAACGCCGTAGTACCCAAAGATACATACGGCGCTTTAAACGAACAAGAGCTACTTTCCGATAATCTCTTTCAGCGTAGCGAGTTCCTGATGGGCTTTAAAGGCTTCTCCTTTCGGATCCACCAAAATCTCAAATTCCACCTTTTTTGCTCTTAATGATTCCAAGCTCAACTTACGTTGTTCAAGTTCCTTCTCAAGAGCCAGAATAGAATTTTCGTGTTCACTAATAGCCTGACAACAAGATAACATCGTCGTTGTTGCTCTTACAAAACTATCGTTAAGTGTTACCAGAGCACGAACTCCATCAATAAACGAGTTGGTTTTTACTTCATGACCTTTAACTTCAGCAGTAACTGGAGTATCAAGAGGTTTTTCCTGCTCAACAACCGGTATCACAACAGGAATAATCTGTTCCGCTTCTAACTTCTTAACTTCAGAAGCAAGACCGGCTTGATTAACACCAACAAGTATATAACCACCTTGAACCCCCTTAATTTTCCCCCTACTAACGAGGGCTCTCAATACTTGTGCGGGAGCTCTACCATCAGAGTTTTTTGTCATATTTGCCAATTCGCTCTTAATTGTAAGCTCAGATATCACAAATCCAACTGTATTTCCAAAAAGTCTCTCTAAAAAAATACTTACAGAAACTTCTTCATTAATAAAACCTCTCAAACTATCTCTCTTATCATCCTTTTTATCGGTGATTTGAGGGATACTTTTAAGTGTTTCCGTTTGTTTAACTTCTTTAGAAAAATCTTGCGGCTTAGGTATTGATGGTGACTCAGAAACAATTTGTTCAGAAATAGGTGTTTGAGAAACTCCCACCTCATCTTTTTTAGGAAGTTCAACAAAACCTTCACGAAGATAAGTCGGAATTATTCCATTACTAATCAATTCCTTTTCCTTTGCCAAGGCTCTAGAAAAAATATCCATCAACATCTGTCCAGTACTTCCTGGTTGAGAACAAAGACAGTTATAAAAAAAGACCGCAGTTGTATTATCTGATGACTGATATCTAAAATAAAGAAAGCCACCTTTATAAGATATCAGATTAATTTGACCAACGTTATCACCTAACTTAAATTCAACTTTTTTCTCACAACTCAGAATAAGCTGACCATCATCTGCCAAACCAGATTCAATCAAAAGAATTCTTAATGCTCTTAATCTATCCTTCAAATGATTTGTGATCCATTCTTTGGGAGGAGTTCTCATCTTTCCAGTACGAATTTCTATTCTTAATGGAGTAGACATGATTAACCCACTTTCTTTACTCTATTTGTTTACAAAAAACATAGTCAGGATTCACAAGAGTCCTGACCGTCTGATTTCCTTTTAGAATATATACTAATAAGGGTTATTAATCAACCTTGTTAAATTAGATGCTGAACGATGTTAAAATTCAAATTTTAAAGGATTTTCTATTTTATGTGTACACGAGTTACTAAGTAAAATTTTTCGCTATGCTTGTCGACATATCAGGAATCTGTCACGAGTTTTTTCTTACTAGAAAAACTCTCGACCGTTACACGGTCAGTACACCATTTTGGATATTTTATTTCATTATCATTCATAAAATATCTCAAAAGGTCTTTCGGTTGGGTCCCTTACCCAATCCTCAACCCGACTCACTCGCCTTCGCTCGCTCCGTCTTTCGATTCCCATACACCCAATTAAAAATGGACAAATGCTACCTATTTCGCATTTGTCCTATTTTTATTTGTGGGCGTATCAGGAATCGAACCTGAGACCTCGTCATTATTAGGTAAAAATGTTTGGGAACCATTTTTACAGCTCTATCATTTAAAAATAGTAAACACTGTGGGCGTATCAGGAATCGAACCTGAGACCTCGTCATTATCAGTGACGCGCTCTAACCATCTGAGCTATACGCCCACACTATTTGCTATTATTTTCAAATGAACTACATCTGAGCTATACGCCCAACACTTAAACAAACTTTTATCACAAATCAAAATATAGCAAAAATAACGTAAAAATACAAATTTATAATATTAAATATTATCTAATACACCTAACTACTATCAAAACACAATATTAATTATCTAAAATTTTACTACTTGAATAACAAAAAAAGGCAATTAAAAAGCGCTCACTATCCTCGGGGAAATAGTCAAGCGCTCTTGAATTGTTGCATGCGAATTTACTTATTAAGAAAAACACGCCGCAAACAATTTGAAGGGCCAATGCCAAACTGGCATATACGACCCACAGTACTCGTTGCCCACCTGAGCACAGAAGAGGAGGCAAGCAAACAAGTACAAAGAAACAATGAACACAATTGTTGACAGAAGCTCTTTCAAGACTTCGTCAGCAATTTGGGTAAAAAAACCACCAGCGCCGTTAAGATCGATATCGCTTTTCATGGTGTAATCCCTTTCTATCTATAATACTATCATACTATAAAATAAAAGTCAAGTAAATTATAGGTAGCAAAAAACAGCTATTTCTAGCTGTTTTTTAAGTTCTTTTGCTTGCACCCCGTCAAATTGTATTTTTATTTGACTGGGGTATATTGTTCTTTCTTTTGTTCCGTTCCCTATCCACTAGGTGGATGGTGTAGTCTTTCCCACTGTATATTGTATTTAAAGTTTACACAAACCTTTCAATGCTCAATTGAGGCATTGAAAACCGACCGATCAGTTAGATGAAGTACCGAAGTACAACATAAAACGTGTTCGATTTGAAAAATTCCACGAGCAGCTTCCGCTACCCGTGCCTTGTTACGACTTACTCCTTGTCACCAAACTTACCGTAGACAGCGACTAGCGCTGGTTTCGGGCACTCCTGGCTCCCTTGAGTTGACGGGCGGTGAGTACAAGACTCGAGAACGTATTCACCACAGTATAGCTGACCTGTGATTACTAGCAAATCCAGCTTCATGAAGTCGAGTTGCAGACTTCAATCCGAACTTAGGATATCTTTCTAAGGATTAGCTCAGAATTTCTTCGTCGCATCCCGTTGTAATATCCATTGTATCACGTGTGTAGCCCAAGGTATCTAGGGTCATGCTGACCTGGCGTCATCCTCGCCTTCCTCCCACGATTTTGGTCGTAAGCCAATAAAAGGCTTATGCTCAAAATCGTGGGCAGTCTCGTCTGACATATATAACAGACAACGAGGGTTGCGTTCGTTACCCCACTTAAGGGAACAATTCAAACCACGAACTGACGACGGCCATGCAACACCTGTCTAATTGTTCTTGCGAACGATATAAGTTTCCAAATATCTTCAACTAGATTTCTAACCTTGGTAAGGTTCTTCGTTTACCATCGAATTAAACCACATGATCCTCTGCTTGTGCGAGTCCCCGTCTATTCCTTTGAGTTTTAACCTTGCGGTCGTACTACCCAGGCGGTTTTCTTAACGCGTTAGCTGTGGCTCTCAGAGGGTCGATACTCCGAAAACCTAGAAAACATAGTTTAGGGCGTGGACTACTGGGGTATCTAATCCCATTCGCTACCCACGCTTTCGTGTTTCAGTGTCAGGAATGCTCCAGTCTGCTGCCTTCGCTTTTGGTGTTCCCCATGATATCAACGCATTTCACCGCTACACCATGAGTTCCGCAGACCCCTCGCATCCTCTAGTCTTGCCGTTTCCCCTGCAGACTCTTGGTTA
>JBAZYH010000006.1:0-57235 GCA_041659365.1 Minisyncoccota bacterium
GCACGAGTTTAGCAACCTCTTATTCTTAGACTGTTCAAAATTTACTAGTCTACAAAAGGAGTTTACATACCGAAGTACGTCTTCCTCCACGCGGCGTCGCTCGATCAGGCTTTCGCCCATTGTCGAATATTCTCGACTGCAGCCACCCGTAGGTGTATGGACCGTGTCTCAGTTCCATCGATGGGGGTCACCCTCTCAGGTCCCCTAGGCGTCATTGCCTTGGTAAGCCATTACCTTACCAACTAGCTGATACCGAGCAGGCCGATCCAAAAGCGATAAATCTTTACCGTATGCGAATTTTAAAAACAAATTTCTTTGCGTTCAAAATTCGCACACGGGCTATCAAGTATTACCCTGTCTTTCGACAGGCTATTCCTGACTTTTGGGTTCGTAACCTACTTTATACTATCTCGTCTGCCGGTTATCCTTGCGGATCCCCTTGACTTGCATGCCCTATCCACGCCGCCAGCGTTCATCCTGAGCTAGGATCAAACTCTAAAATAAAATACTTTTAAAGGTATTTGTTTCGGAAACGGAACAAAAGAAAAAACAATATTATTTTTGAGTTCTGTTATTTCATTTTACTTATTGTAATAAAACAAACTTAACAGAATAAAACTTCATTCGATTCGTCGAATGATCTGATTCTAGACTCGCACAATTCTCTTTGTGCCGTCTTCGTAAGACGGCACGATCATAATCTTGTACGTATTTTGTTGTAAAAGAACGCTATCCCTTAATAAAGGATAGCCAAGCTATTATACTCAAACCGGTTTTAAAGTCAAGCAAAATAAGGAGCGATAGCGACTATATTTTGCTGACCCCCTACCATTTTCATTATAGCCTTAATTTACAACGTACTTTTTATAAACAAACCAAATAAAATTAAAATAATAATTCTTTTTTTAAAAAAATGGTGTTGGGGTAAAGCTAGTTTTTACTAACATTTTTAATGTATTAAATTAAATTATAAATTTAATACTAATTAACCTGGATTGCCACGTCGGATTACCTTCTCGCAATGACAATACAAAAAAACAAGTTATAATCTTACTAAATAAAAAAGACTTATTTTGTAAGTCTTTTTTAATCTCTAAATTAGATTCTTTAAATCTAAAAAAATCTAACCCAAATAAGTGATATTATCAAGCTAAAAATAAGTACAACCGTTGAAATAATGAAAAAATAAAGCGCAATCCAATTTCCAATTCCACCAACATTACTTCTAAAACTTTCAACCCATTTGGTTGAATTTTTATAATGTTCCCTTTTAACATCGATAAAAACCTTTATTCCAAAAAAATATAAGCCTACAATTAAACCAGAACATGCTGTAGCGAGAAATTTTATTATCATAAAATATAAATTATCTATTCTTCTTCTGCCATTTCTCTACAGTCACAAGCAAATTTGAAGCTATAAAAATTGATGAGTATGTTCCAAAGAAAATACCAAACAAAAGTGTCAAAGCAAAGTTCTTAGTTGCCATAGGACCGATAAGATAAACAACAAGAATAGCAAGGAGTGTTGTAAGAGATGTATTTATAGATCTAATAAAAGTCTGTTTTACACTCATACCAACAATTTCCTCAAAACCCCTTCCCCCTTTGTCGCTTCTATTATTCTTTAGATTTTCTCTAACCCTATCAAACACAACTATAGTATCGTGTACTGAGAAACCTAAAATAACCAAGATTGCTGTAACAAACAAAGTATCAACTTCGAAACCAGTAAAATAATGACCAAGTATTGCAAATATACCAGTTGGTATAATTACATCGTGACAAAGAGCAATGATAGAGATTATTCCATATTTCCAAGAAGCAACAGGATCTGATACTTTCCTAAAAGCAAAAGTAAGATATAAAACTATAAATAAAATAACTAATACGAGAGATGTAGCGGCTTTCTTTTCAGCTTCAGCACCGAGTGTTGGTCCAACAGAGTTTATTTTTTTAAATTCAACTTTGTTAGTAGTATCACTTGATATAGCAGAAACGATAGAAGATCTCTCTGTATCTGTGACTGTTCTAAGTTTTAAAACATAACCTTTTTCGCCCAAAGGAACCACGCTATAAAGACCTATCGGATCATTAAAATTTAAACTTTTAATCTGTGAATCAATAATACTTACATCTGGCCTTGTTTCTGAATAAACAAATTCCATTGATGATCCACCCTTAAAATCTATACCAAGAGTAAGACCAAATATTGAAACAGCCAAGACTGAACAAACTATAAGTAAAACTGAGATGCCGTAAAATACTTTTCTATTTTTAACTATAAACATATTATTGATTGTTAGGGTTTTTAAATTTTCCTCCAAATAGGAACTTCAATACACGACCAGCATTATCATGCTTGATTGCAAGAAGTAATGTTCTCGATGCAGTAATAGCTGAGAACATTGAAACAGCGACTCCAATAAAGAAAACAAGTGCAAAACCTTTTACAACTGATGTACTTGAAAACATATACAAGATTATAGCTGTGATCATACTAGAAACATTACTATCACGAATAGAAGTCCATGCTCTATGGAAACCTTCTGACACGGCATCTCCTAGCTCCCTACCTCTCTTAAGCTCTTCTTTCATTCTTTCAAAGATTAAAATATTCGCGTCAACTGCCATACCGATAGAAAGGATAAAAGCTGCAATACCAGCTGATGTAAGCGTAACTGGAATGAGTTTAAACAAAGCAAGGTTTATTGCTGTATAAATCATCAAAGCAATAACTGCTAATAAACCTGGAAGTCTGTAATAAATAATTAAGAATAAAGCAATAATTATGAACGCCCAAAAACCTGCATTCAAAGATGCTTTAATAGCTTCACTTCCCAAAGAAGCACCTATTGTCTGTGTAGATATTAATTGTATTGGAACAGGAAGAGCACCGAGATTCAAATTATCAACTAACTTTCTCGCCTCTTTAATACCAGCACTTCCAGTAAAACTACCAGAAATAACAGCGTTACCCCCAGTTATCTCCTCTTTGATATTTGGCATAGATTTCATATCACCGTCTAAAAATATTGCCAATTTTCTGCCAACATTTTCTTTTGTAATCTTTGCAAATAGTATTTCTCCCTCTTTATTAAATTGAAGAGAAACCATCGCCTCACCTGTAGTATTATTAAATTCTAATGCGGATTTTTTAAGCAATCTACCTGTAAGTCCGGTATATTCAAACATTTTATCTGTAATAATCTGTTTTTCTAATTCTGTAGAAGATGCTGTTATTAACTTAGAAAGAGCCTCGGTATCAGAAGCAACAAGTCTAAACTCCAAAGATGGAGTAGCTCCAATCATTGCAACAGCCTTATCTATATCTGTAACTCCAGGGAGTTCAACTATGAGTTGTTGTTCCCCATCTGCACCAGTAAAACCAATACGCTCAACACGAACTACTGGCTCAGAAACACCGAAAACATTTATTCTTCTCTCGATGACATCTCTCAATGTTTCCATAGAACTTTTTAATTCTGCTGGTGTTGTTGATGCCTTATTATTATCAGCCTTATAAACTAATTCAGTACCCCCATTAAGGTCTAATCCGAGTTTAAATTTAAACTTTGATAAAGGGTTTTCTGTCGAATAAACAAAATATCCAATTGCAAATGAGGCAAGTATAAGCACAATTGCCCAAAATCTTCTTTTAATCATATTCGCTCATTATATTGATTTTTAGCTATTTTGCAATAGCTAAAAATCAATATAATGAGCGAATGAATGATGAATATTGAATGTAGAATACAGAATAATTACACAAAAATTAAGGATTTTGCAAAGCAAAATCCTTAATTTTTAATATTCACAATTCTATATTCGTGATTCTACATTCATTTTCTTATCATTTACCTTTTCTAGAAAAAATAGCTCCCATTGTTTTAAGTGCAATCTTTACATCAAGGAAAATTGACTTATTTTTTAAATAATACAAATCATAAGAAAGCTTTGTCTTTGTGTCATTAAAATTAATCTCAAACTTAGGTGGATTATCCTGACATATCTGTGCCCAACCAGAAAGACCCGGTTTTACAAGATGTCTAATATTATAATAAGGAATTTCTTTTTCATACAAAAATACAAGATCTGGTTTTTCTGGACGTGGCCCTATAAGAGAAAGATTTCCCATAAAAACATTCCAGAGTTGAGGTAGCTCATCAATCCTTGTTTTTCTCAATAAATTACCAATTTTAGTAATTTTTTCATCATTCGTCATTGTCCTAAACTTATAAATTTTGATAATCTTATTTTTCCTACCTATCCTATCTTGACTAAAAAACAATTTTCCACCATCTTCGATCTTTACCAGGATAAAAACAAATGGTAATAAAATTAAAAAAATCGGTGTCAAAATAATAGAAATGACTATATCGAAGAATCTCTTTAAAAGATCAAAACCAAAATTTGGTCTTAAGGAAATATTTTCTAAAAACCAATTATATTTTATTAAAGAAAGTGGAATCCTATCAAAGACATCTTCGTACACTTTATATATATCAATAAATCTTACACCAGAAAAAATAAGATTATATAAGTGAGGTAATATCTTTTCTATTCTAGGATCTTTCAAATCAATAACAACAACGGAAAGACCGTCCAAATAAACAAGATCCGTAATTTCTTTTACAAAATCAATACCATCAACCTTATCCAGATTAATAGATGAAACAAATTTCAAATTAACCACAGGGTTATTGTTTACTTCTTTTTCCAAGGTATATATCTCTTCGCCACTACCAACAATAATTGCAGAAATCTTTCTTCTCACTTTAAAAAAATATTGCCCGTAAACTCTCCATATGTATATTAAAATGAAAGAAACTAAAATATCAATGAAAAGTATCGTCTTGGGAGTTATTCCAAAATAAGGAATAAGATAAAAAAAAGCAATAGCAATAAAACTATTAAAAATTTGTGCATTTAATATAACCAAAGGTATTTTACCCTTTAAAATTGTTGTGTATTTGTTATAGAGACCAGAAACAAAAAAAACCAAAACCCACAAGACAAAAATTATTCCAAAAGGAATTATGTGCTCAAGATAAATACTAAAAGCTGGAATGTCAAAATTCCTTATAAAGAGTGACATCCATAATGATAAAAAGAAAACTAATATATCACCAACAAAAAACAAAAATGGTTCTTTTTTATTAAATACAAGCATAATCGTAATTATTAAGAAGTATATAACTTTTTAATAAAAAATAAAGACCACTCGAAACATTTAAATAATTAGCAAATTAAACTTATTTTATATATAATCATACGAAGAATGACAAAAAAACAGAAAAGGGTTTTTATATGTATAACAAAATCAAATTGGGGTGGTGCCCAAAAATATGTTTTTGATATTGCAAGAGAACTTTCAAAAAATAAAGATGTTAAACTTTCTATATTACTGGGTGGAAACGGTGAATTAAAAAATAAACTTAGGGATATAAATATAGATATCATTACAATAGAAAATTCCCAGAGAGATCTAGGAATAATCAAGGATGTTAAATTTTTCTTCGAATTATTAAAATTATTTAAAAAAGAAAAACCAGAGGTTATACACCTCAACTCTTCTAAAATGGGGTTCATTGGTGGACTAGCAGGTAGAATATCTGGAGTTAAAAAAATAATTTTTACTGCACATGGTTGGGCATTTAATGAAGATAGAAATTTTTTACAAAAAAAAATACTAATAATATTACATATACTAACAATAATTTTAAGTCACAAAACCATAGCAGTATCTGATATTGTTAAAAAACAAATAGGAAACCGTTTTAATAAAAAAATTATTGTAATCAAAAATGGTATAGCAGAAATAAATTTTATAGATAAAAAATCTGCAAGAGAAAGTTTATCTATAAAAATATTACAAAAGAACCAAAATGTTGTAGACAGACTTACAGGTAATCCAATATGGATTGGAACAATATCTGAACTACACAAAAATAAAGGATTGGAATACGCAATAGAAGCTATTTCAAAAGTAAAAGAAAATATAATTTTTGTAATAATTGGAGAGGGTGAAGAAAGAAAAAAACTAGAAGAATTATCAATCAAACTTGGATCTTCTAACAAAATATTTTTGATAGGAAAAATAGAGAATGCATCTTCATATATCAAGGCATTTGATATTTTTACATTAACATCAATAACAGAAGCTCTACCTTATGTACTCCTCGAGGCAGGAAAAGCAGAACTTCCTGTAATAGCCAGCAACGTCGGTGGAATACCAGAAATAATAGAAAACAACATATCGGGTATACTTACAAGTACAAAAAATTCAGAAGAAATTAAAAACTCAATTTTACAAATTATCAGCAATACCGAAAAAATTAAGTATCTAAGCCATAGTTTAAATAAAAAAATCAACAAAGATTTTAAAGAAAATGATATGTTAAAAAAGACTTTTGAAGTATACAATATATGATATAATTAGACAGTAATAATATAATTTATAAAATATATGGGACTAGAATTTAACGAGGAAAAAGAGTTCAATAAATCATTTGAGACTGGGCCAGAGCCAACATCCATTTTTACCAAATGGATTATAAAAGCAAAATTAGCAAAAGATGAAAAACAAGCTAAGTTAGTTATGAGTATAATAACTATCGTTTGTTTCGCTTTGGCAATTTTCTTTGCTCTTAAATAAAATGATTATATTAAAATCTAAAAGAGGTCTTTCCCGTTAGAAGTCTTTTCAATGTAGTTAATTATTAATCATAAGTATAATGAGATTGTATAATAATATTAAAAAAACAAAAAAAGTAGGACTTCTAACGGGATTTACCCTTATAGAGCTTTTAGTTGTTGTATCAATAATAAGTTTATTAACTTCTATGAGCTTCTCGTATTTAGGTAACGCAAGACAAAAAGGGAGAGATACAGAAAAAATCAGAGCAATAATTGAAGTTAGAAAAGCATTACAAATGTATGCGACAGAAAAAGGGTACTTTCCAACAGCAATAGACTCTTTAATAAATTCTGAATATATTGCATCAATAAATTCAAATATAAAATATGAAGGCTTAGATTCAGATTTGTCTACAATCTGCACCACGGCACAATGTTATTCATATCATTTAGCAATTCCATTAGAAAGAGAAGATAATAAGGTTTTATATTCAGATAAAGATTTAGATATTAATAGTGGTATAAAAGGTTACTCATCAAATTGTACTAGTGGTACCCCTCCTGATAAGTGTTACGATTTAATACCATAAAATAATTATTTTATTAAAAAACTCAGTTATATAACTGAGTTTTTTAATACCCCCAAAACTCATTTTTTACAGCATCTTTATGAACATCTCTTCTGTATCTACGCATACCCATAAGTATTCCAAGTCCAGTAAAAGAAGAGAGTATATTTGTACCTCCATAACTCATAAAAGGAAAATTAATACCAGTCACAGGCATAAGACCAAGACACATGCCAACATTTATAAGAAAATGACTCATAAACATTACTGCCAAACCTAAACCAAAAAGAATTTCAAAATTTGTTGCTCCATAATATGCATTCGTAATAATTCTCCAAATTAAAATAGCAAAAAACAAAAATAATAAAGAAACACCAATAAACCCCCACTCTTCGGCAAAGGCAGCAAAAATGAAGTCAGTTTTATATTCTGGTAAAAACTGTAACTTTGACTGCGTCCCGTAGCCTATCCCCTTACCCAAAGTTTGTCCCGAGCCAACAGCAATAGTGGCTTGATAAGCGTTGTACCCACTACCTCTTATATCAGCTAGCGGGTGTAAGAAATTTAAAATTCTATTCTTTTGATAATCCTGTAGTGCATATATCCACAAGCCAGAAAAAGCTGTCGCACCAACAAGAAAAACTATAAATAAATGTTTTTTAGATATTCCAGAAACCAATATCATACCAAACCAAATCAAAAATATAATTAAAGCAGAACCAAAATCCGGCTGAAGAAAAACCAAAATACAAATTACAAAAGCATAAAAACCAGAAACAAAAATATGTCTTATATTTGCAATCTCAACATGTCTTCTTGAAAAGTATTTTGCCAATAAGATTATTAGAGCCAACTTAATCGGATCAGATGGTTGAAAAGACATCCCACCAAAACTAAACCAACTTTGAGCACCCTTCGCGGTATGTCCTATAACAGATAAAACAATAAGTATAAAAACTGATATTAAAAAAATAAGGACAACAACTTTTGTTTTTTTAAGAAATCTGTAATCTATAAAACTCAATACAAAAAAGACGATAGTAGAAACAAAGAGCCACGAAAGCTGTCTCATAAAATAAGAATCCCCACTTTCAAATGATGTCATGGTCAATAAACCCAAAACCGAAATAGCCACTACGGAAATAAAAAGAATCCAATCTATTTTTAAATCAAAAAGAAAACTATTCTTTTCTGATTTTTCATTATTAATTAACATTACTTTTTATAACCTTTGAAATAACATCGATTTTATAAATTTTCTTTTCAAATTTTTCTGGCCAAGTAAAAACAATATCTTCTGTGTTATCCTTAGTAATCAAATCAATCTTTGTCTTTGAAAAAGCTATTGCATTTGCATCTTCATCATATAAGATGGCAACTGATTCTATATTATCTATTTCTTTTAAAGACTTATTTTTAAGAGTAACCAAAAGTTTTGGTTTAATATCTTCATCAACAATAACTTTAGAAATTGCAACAATATTTAATTCTTCATTTTCTATCTTCTGCCATATAAAGCCAGTAGAAAAAGTAAAATCTATTCTCGCAGGAATCTTATCGTTTATATTTATATCACTTTCAAAAATAGTAAAATTATTACTTGGAGGTATGTACGTATAATCTTTTTTAGAATAAAGTAAAATATTATCTTTATCATAGATAGAAAGAGAATATGGCGCTTTATAGGCACCTATGCCCAAATTTGAATTCTGAATATATATCAAAACATTGTAGGTCCCAGCATTAGTAACTTTTGACCATCTAGTCCACAAAACCGTAGGATCAGTGTACTGTGCACGACAAAGAATGGTGCATTGACCCCCACAATCTATACCGAGTTCATTTTGATTTTTTATACCATCAAAACAAGTCTGTTGTTTATTAAAAAATTTTAAAAATATAAAAACAAAAATTAAAATAATAATAACCAAAAAACCTAACGTATATGTTGCTTTTCTTCTTTGTGCCCAGCTCATACAGACAGTATATAATATTTTTTATACAGTATCCAGTATAAAAAATAAAAAAAACACCCATATGAGTGTTTTTTTTATTTAGTTAAATTCTTTGTTCCGGCGCCTAGCTACTTTCCAATTCAGAGGAGAGTAATTCATCCCCTTACAGGGGCAGTACACTTTTCGCTTTTTTGATTACAAAAATACTCAAAGTTTTTTATTTGGGTCACATATAATTTTCTGCTGAAAATTTACGCCGACCCCGACTCCTTCACCTTCGTTCAGTCCGTCTTTAAACTTGGGTCCCAACCCAAGTTTAACCCAACCCAAATTTCAACCTCAACTGGTCTTAACTTCTGAGTTCGGAATGTGATCAGGTTAAAACTTCGGGATGGGCCCCGAAGTTTTAAGACCTTTGATAATTTTATTTAATGTACTCAATAAATAAAATAGAAAAGGTGTACAGCGTCTGTAAGACGGAACCACCCAGCAACAAAAAAACACCCAAAATGGATGTGTTTCTAAAATAGTTTAATTGAGCACTTAGTTCCGGCGCCTAGCTACTTTCCCCTTCAGAGAGAGTATCATCGCCTCAACTGGTCTTAACTTCTGAGTTCGGAATGAGATCAGGTGTAACCCCAGCGACAAAGCACCAGAACTAAAAGCTCAATTAAATAAACAAAACATTGCGAAATACCACATAATAATTTTATATGATTCATTCCACATAACAGGTTAAGACGTTGTGTATTTTTAAATTTCCTAATAAGAATCGGATAATTAGTATTGCTCGCCTGAATCCATTACTGGACTTACAGCTACAACCTATCACCTGGTCATCTCCCAGGGTCCTCAAACGAATTCTAATCTTGGGGACGGCTTCACTCTTAGATGCTTTCAGAGTTTATCCGTTCCGTACATAGCTACTCTGCGTTGCCCTTGGCAGGAACAGCAGATAGACCAGAGGTACGTTCAACTCGGTCCTCTCGTACTAAAGTCAAATCCCCTCAAAATTCTACGCCTGCAGTAGATAGGAGACCAACCTGTCTCACGCTTGTTATCAATGATTGCTCATTGCAATGGACTATAGCTTGATATAAGTTTAAAGTTTATAAAGTCATAAAGTTTATAAAGTAAATACAAATTGCATTAACTTTAAAAACTTTCTACTTTTTACTTTCAACTCACATCGTTGGTGTTTAGTCTCTACGGGCATTTATGAATTTCATTGAGAAGCCAATCTTATGGAGATTGGCTGGGGGGGCTGGATTTGAACCAGCGACCTGTGGATTAATTTCCACTGCTCTAACTGGCTGAGCTACCCCCCAAAAACAAAGAACTTTAACTTCTCAATGAAATTCACAAACTTCCCTCGGTATTGTCCTAAATTTTATTAAAGGATTTCACCGATATAAACCAACTTGATCGCATATTTTTTAAATATGAGACCGCCGTGATATGATTGTGTCTTCTTTCTTTTATACTCATAGTAAAAATTCTCATTTTTATCATTTGAGTTTTTTAGACGAAAATAATTAATCTCTCGTGGGATTCAAACTGCCTAAAAGACAAATTTTGTCTCCTAAACGGTTTGAACCCAGCTCGCGTATCTTTTTAAATGGCGAACAGCCATACCCTTGGGAGCTTCTCCACCCCCAGGATAAGATGAGCCGACATCGAGGTGCCGAACTCCGCCGTCGATATGAACTCTTAGGCGGAACTAGCCTGTTATCCCTAGAGTAGCTTTTGTCCGATAATCTCCGGCCGCGTCTAACACGGACCGTCGGTTCACTTTGCTCTGCTTTCGCACCTGCTCGATTAGTACATCTCGCAGTCAAGCCGGCTTTTGCCAATATGCTATCGGCACGGTTTCCATTCGCGCCTAGCCGACCTTAATAGACCCCTCCGTTACTTTTTGGGAGGGTAGCGCCCCACTAAAACTACCCACCAGATACTGTTTCTATGAGTTTTTTCCTCAAAGATTAGAATATATAATTCAAAAGAGTGGTATTTCACTGTCGGATCCATCTTCCCCGAAAGAAAAACTTCAAATCCTCCCACCTACACTACGCATCAGAATCATATACTCAATATCAAGTTGCAGTAAAGCTTCTAGGGTCTTTTCGTCTAACTGCAGGTAACCGGCATCTTCACCGGTATTGCATTTTCACCGAGCTGATCTTCGAGACAGTTCCCCACTCATTACACTATTCAAGCGCGTCTGAACTTACCAGACAAGGAATTTCGCTCAACTATTCCTCAAGTTGGACTCTATCTTCATCCCTAAAAAATTTTATTTTCATAAAATTTCGGGCGATCATTTTTAAAAAAATGATTTAGCCTTTCATTAGTTGGATGCATAGTGTTGGTCTCTCGTTAACTATGTTTGGACTAAATACATATTACTATGTATTAGGTAGCTTATCGTGTAATTTTATTTCGTTTATCAAGACCTATAATTTCTAACAGTCCCAGTCCTAGAGAACTCATCGAAATGAATTCTCTACCTTAGGACCGTTATAGTTACGGCCGACATTCACCAGGGCTTACAACAATCACCACCACATCTTGCGACATGGCAACGCCGTTGGTTGACCTTCTGGCATTGGTCAAGTGTCACCTCCTATACATCGTCTTACGACTTCGCAGGAAGCTGTGTTTTTGATAAACAGTTGGCAGGGATGCTTTTGATGCTACCCATATAAATATGGGTAAGCCTTATCGCGAACTTACGGCTGCTTTTTTGCCGAGTTCCTTGAAGATCTATCACTCGTTCACCTTACTCTACTCGAGCTAACCACCTGTGTCGGATTGCGGTACGGTTCTTATATGTTTATGCTTAGAAGTTTTTCTCGGAAGCTTGCTTTGTTATATTTCTCACGGCGAACCGTAAAATTTACGCTCTGCTCTCGTTTACCATTAAAGGAAGACTTCCGGATTTACCTAGAAATCACAATTACAGCACGTACCCAAATCCAATAATGGGCATAACATACTAAACTTCGTCCCTCCATCGCAACATACAAAAGTCATGGAATATTAACCATGTGTCCATCGTGTGCGGCTATCGCCATCCACTTAGGCCCGACTAACCCTTCGCTGATTAACATAGCGAAGGAAACCTTGGTTTTTCGGTGTGTAGGGTTCTCACCTACATTGCGGTTACTTGTGCCAACATTCTTACTTCAACACGCTCCACCATGGGTCACCCCTTTGGCTTCATTGCAGAGTTGAATACTCTCCTACCAATACATTCTTTCGAAAAAGAATATAGTCCTAAGTTTCGGTATCATGTTTAACCCCGATTATCTGCGGCGCAAAATCTCTTAGTAAGTGAGCTGTTACGCTATCTTTAAAGGATGGCTGCCTCTAAGCCAACCTCCTTACTGTCTGAGAAAAATTACCACCTTAAGTGTACTTAACATGAATTTAGGGACCTTAAATATAGATGCGGGCTGTTTCCCTTTTGACCATGGGGCTTAGCCTCCACAGTCTAACTGCCTAACAATTTACTTTCGGTATTCGGAGTTTGATAGGTCTCGCGATGTTTCCACCTGTCGAGACCTTCCAGTGCTCTACCCCCAAAAGGTACATTAGACGCTAGCCCAAAAGCTATTTCGGAGAGAACCAGCTATTACCAGGCTCGATTAGCTTTTCACTTCTTATCTCAAGTCATCCGATAGTATTGCACGGCTAAACGGTTCGGACCTCCCCTCTGATTTCTCAAAGGTTCATCCTGCTCAAGATAAGCTCGCTCTGGTTTCGGGTCTGATGTATAAAACAAACGCGCTATTCACACTCGGTTTCCCTGTGGCTCCACCCGACAAAGGGCTTAGCCTGCTTCATACATCAACTCGTTGGCTCATTCTTCAATAGGCACGCCGTGACGGACAGCACATTATATACGATGTTCACAAATCCAGAAATCAAAAAATAAAGATATTAATCTGTCAGAGACAAATTAACGATTTTAAATTTCTATTCTAAATTCATGAACATCACATACAATGTGCTGCCCGCTCCGACTCCTTGTAGGCATACGGTTTCAGGTCTATTTCACTGCCCTCACCGGGCTGCTTTTCACCTTTCCCTCACGGTACTAGTTCACTATCGATCTCTAATAATATTTAGCCTTACCGGTTAGTTCCGGCAGATTCCCTCAAGCTTTTCGTGTCCTGAGGTACTCAAGAATAATAACGGAAAAGATATTTTGTTTTCGCTTACAGGACTATTACCTCCTAGGGTTCTGCTTCCCAGCAGATTCTGCTAACAAAATATTTTGTAACTTTTCTCATTTAAAAAATGACGTTACCATCTTACTACACCCCTCACTAACTTTTAACACGAAATTTTATTCATGTGCAAAGTTAGTGAGAGGTTTGGGCTGTTTCCTTTTCGCTCGCCGCTACTAAGAAAATGTTGTTACTTGCGTAACATTGTTTTATATTCCTCCAGGTACTGAAATGTTTTACTTCCCTGGGTTTGCATCTTATGTCAAGCATAAAGATATCCAACAAAGTTGGATGGGTTTCCCCATTCGGAAATCTCCGGATCAAAGGTTGCTAGGCACCTCCCCGAAGCTTATCGCAGCTATGCTACGTCCTTCATCGCTTATTAGAGTCAAGGCATCCACCGTACGCCCTTAAATTTCCCATTAGGAAATTTAAAAACCACAATTTATTAATATCTGTAAATTAATACAGACTTAAATTTGTCTTAACCTGTTATATAGAATCAATTCCATACAACAGTTTTTTAAATCATATCAAACCTCTTCAAAAAAGTTTGATTGATTCACCTGCCTGTCTATAGTATCTATAAAAGACCCAAGCCACCTTTCGGCAGCAAATTGGTGATACTACGACAGAATTTAATTATCAAGTTTCAATCTTTCCGATAAAAAAACCGCTTTCTTTTGCGGCTAGTAAAGACAACATTTAAAAGTGCTGACTATACTTTCCGATTTAAAAATTGGTTTCTATTCAACATATCTGTGTAAGGAAGAGTATATAGGAAACCAAAATAAAGTCAAGGAAAATAATAGGTAAAAATAACAATATTTCACACACAAACAATCATTTTAATTTTAGCCTTAATTTACAATATATTTTAGGTAATAAAATTATTAATCTTTAACTTAAGTTGTAAAATAATTCGTATTATACTTTCTATAAAAAGAAGGTTCTTAATTAAACTAATCAATATTCTCAACCATACATATACTCCTATAAAACTAAATAAAAGAGGGTTTCGCTTTGCGAAACCCTCTTTTATTTAGTTTTATTTCTATTCTAAAATCCCATCCAAATTTACATCATAAAGTATAGCATCTTGAATATGACGATATTTCATAACCTCATCATCCTGAAACCATAGTGATATTTCACCCTTCGCTTCATCAACAGAACCAGAAGCATGAACAACATTTCTAACAGCCCTTTCATCAAGATCTGATATCTGATAAGAATCCAAAACAAAATCACCTCTTATTGTACCGACATCAGAAGTAAGTGGTTCTGTTCCTCCAACAATTTTTCTTACAATACCAACAGCATGAGCTCCTTGTAAAACCATAGCAACAACCGGACCACTTACCATATATTTTACAAGATTACCTAAAACCTTGTTTCCAATTTCAAGCGGGTCGTTTGATGGTGGTGTTAAACCTTTCTTACCATAATTTAAGATTGATTTTTCCCCAACTTTTCTTACCCACTCTGGATCAAGGGTGTAATGCTGTCTCGCCTTATCTTCTGTCGGTAAAACCATTTTTAATGCGACCATTTTAAGCCCAACCCTTTCAAATCTTTTAACTATTTCTCCAATAAGAGATCTCTGTACTCCATCTGGTTTTATTATCACAAAAGTCTTTTCGTTTTTCATTTTTTCTTGTCCGTCCGCTTTAGGCGGATTGGAATAATTAACTTAACTATTAATAATTAGTGCCCATGATATCATATTAAAAATAATTAGAAAATACTATTTTTAATAACCTGGATTGCGACGTCGGAATACCTCCTCGCAATGACGTAGAAATTAAAACTTTGGTACTACTGGTGGCTCTACCTTTATTTCTGGTTTCTTGTACTTTTCCATTATTGCACTCTCTACTTCTTCCCTATTCCTTCCATATTTTAGATAAGACAATTCTTTTATTTTGTCCAATAATATTTTTGTACCTCTTGGGGGAAGATTTGTTTCCATACTAAATGGTTTAACAGGACTACCCTTCGCAAGCATCTTTACATAAGAATTATGAGTCTCTATATTCATCAAATCTTTTGCAGAAAATACAGGAGCAAATTGTTTTTCTAAGTATTCAGCATCCTCAGAGCTTACACGAAAAACTGCCATTGAACCGACGTTTCCAAAAACAGAATTTTTGATCTTTTCATCGAGCTGAGCAATGAACTGGTGAGCGACAGTAAGCGAAAGTTTATATTTTCTAGCTTCAGAAAGAATCGTAGATATAGAATCTGTTGTAACATTTTGGAACTCATCTATATAAAGATAGAAAGGTGGTAACTCTGTTCCAAAAGAATCGACTCTGGAAAGTGCCGCCATAAGTATTTTACCTACAACTATAAGACCAATAAGATTTGAGTTAATATCACCAAGCCTTCCTTTTGCTAAGTTAACAAGAAGGATTTTCTTGTTGTCCATAATATCTCTAAAGTCAAAAGATGACTTCTCTTGAGAAACGATAGGGCGCATAATTTCGTTTGAAAGAAATATATCAAACTTACTTGTAATATAAGGGACTATATTCGCAAGGGAGGATTCTCCTCCAGCCTTTTCCGCTATCTCTTTCCAAAATTGAACGACAATTGGATTTTTACACTTAGAAAGTTTAAGTTGTCTATATGTTTTGTCTGCAAGGACTCTTGAGACGTCAATCAAACTTGAACCAGTTTCTGGATCTTCAATAACAAGCATTACGGCATTTCTAAAGTACTGCTCAAACATTGGACCACCTGCCGTTTTCATATCAAAAAGCTTATTGAAGATAGACATCATCTCATTTACAACGAAAGTTTTTTGTTCAGGAAATCTTGGATCATATTCAAGCATATTCAATCCCATAGGTCTTGCTGTGTAACTTGGGTCGAAATAAATCACATCCTCATATCTTTCTGGCGGAATAAAAGAAAGAACTTCTTGAATATCCGAACCGTGTGGATCTATCATACACACACCTTCGCCATTTAAAATATCTTGGCGGATCATTGTTTTCAAAATAGTTGTTTTACCTGTACCAGTCTGTCCTATAACATAGAAATGTCTTAATCTATCTTCTGGGGTTATCCTTATTTCAGTATTTACATTTCTATATTTATTTGTACCAAGTAATATTCCATTGTCTGGAAGGTTAAGTGGTGCTGGTGCAGTAACAGCTTGGGTCTGTTTAAGCTGAGAAGTCCCTTTTGAATCAACTTCTGGAAGATGTATTACTGTAGTAAGCTCTTTGAGGTTTAAAATTATTTTTTTAGAATAATCAAAAAGTCTAAAAGAAAAATCATGTGACATCTTTAAAAGTTCCTTACCCATAACTCTTTTAAACCTAAACTTATTACCTGTTGTGTTTTCAAATTGATTAAAAGAAGATTCTATGTCAGAAATTATTGCACTTGCTTCTTCTTGTGTTCTCGCTGAAGCCATTATTCTAATATTTATATCCACAAGAGGACTACCAATCTTTGCTTTTACATTTTCGATAGGAGTTTGATTTGAAGAAGAATTATCATCTTTCTTTTCATCCTTCTTACTAGAACTTATAATCTCTTTACCGATTTGTTTCAAAAGACTCAAAAAAGAATTGTCCGCCTTTTTAAGAGCATCCTTAAATTTCAATCCTTTTTCCATTTCTTTAAGAACTCTCTTAAAAAAAGACATCTCAATCTGTTTGGCTGGTTTTACAATTATTTGTATGGAGGCACCCTCTTCGTCTTTATCTACCTTAGAAAAACTATTTAATAAAACCTTTATAGGATCGTAATCATATTGTTCATAAGTCTTTATTGGAAAAATATGATTAGCAGAAAGTTCAGCATAAGAGCCGACATAATCACCACCTTCATTAAAAATATTGTAATCATTTTTCTTTTCTAAAACCCTAGCTTCAGGAAATATTGAAGACACTTGTTTTTCAAAAAGACCCCTCTTTGCATCTGGTACAGAAATATAAAAAATTATTTCATTACTATGATTTGATTTTGCAAGCTCAAGTACAAAGTATCCAGCACCATCTTTATCGTCATTCTCCACAGAAAACATACCAGAGTAAAACTGCTCCATTTTTGAAACAAGTTCTTTTAAATTTTTATTTTTTTGTTCCTCTTCTTTATTTAACTCTGGTAAAGAAACCTCAAAAAGAGTCATCTTCAAAGATTTAAAAATTGGATTTTTTTCTTTTGCACCAGAAACAAGAAAACCAGCTTTTATATATTGAACCAAAAATCTATGAAAATCGTCTTCTATGTGTGGATCTTTAAGTTTAGAGATAACTGAAAGAGCATTAAAAATACCTTTCTCTTGTAAAATATCCACGAGCTCGGCCATTTTAGTATCATGATCTTCTGGTGAAAGATCTAAAACAATAGAATGAACTTCTTCACTTTTTAAAACATAATTCTTATCTAAAATATCTTCTGATTTTCTTTCTTTATGTTCTTCTATCTCGTTCCTAACAACTTCATCTTTATTAATTTTCTCTCCACTATTAAGTAATATCTTTTCTTTACGAGAAACTTCCGCACGTAAGAAATCTAACTCTTCTTCAGGAGTTTTAAATTTCTGTTCAACATTTAAACCAAAGTTTTCAGCCATAATTGAGTAAATTATACCTCATTTATAAAATAATCTCCACAAATACAAAAATATGGAAGAAGGGTTTTTGCAGAGCAAAAACCCTTCTTCCATATTTTTGTATTTCAATTACAACACCCACAACAATTAAAACATTAGTAACTAAAATGTTTTTTATATTTAACCCTTATATCTTTGTAAGTATCTCTGGCTCTCCATTCGTAATAACAATAGTATGCTCAAAATGTGCACTCCTTGAACCATCCTTAGTCTTATAAGTATAACCATCCTTATCCATATAGATATTTTTATCACCCTCATTAAACATTGGCTCTATACAAATGACCATACCCGGTTTTAGTCTTTCTCCTTTTCCTCTCTCTCCATAATTTGGAATAAAAGGATCTTCATGAACACTGTATCCTACACCATGACCACATAAATCTTCAACGACAGAAAAACCATTCGCCTTTGCTACCCTTTCAACAGCAAAGCCTATATCTCCAACATGTTTATTTCCATAAGCCGCTTTTATTCCTGCATTTAAAGCTTCTCTTGTAACATTTAAAAGTTTTTGGGCAACAGCATCTATTTTTCCAACAGGCACGGTTATAGAAGAGTCTGTAACAAGATTTTTGTGTGTAAGACACATATCCAGAGATACAATGTCTCCTTCTTTTAAAATTTTAGGAATTTCATTTGGTATCCCGTGAACAACTTCATTGTTTATAGAAACACAAAGAGAAGCAGGATATGCCCTTTTTGCACCCTTTGGCCTATAATTTAAAACTGACGGATAATCACCATTATCAGTTGCTAAATTATAAGCTATATCATTGAGTTCATTTGTAGATACACCAGGCTTTACGGCTTTAGCAACCTCTTGTAATATCAAAGCCAAACGTCTACCGCCTTCTCTCAAGATTTCTATTTCTTCTTTTGTTTTAATTGTAACTGACATTATTCTCAATATACGCTTTAAATAATAAAAATCAAACCTTGTCTTTATGACAAGGTTTGATTTTTATTTATTCATTAAAAACTTTTTTCATAACTTCTGCATGTACTTCTTCAATAGTCTGTTCGCCATTTATATCAAAGACTTCACAATCTTTACTATTTTTAAAGAAATCTACACATGGCATAACATAATTCTCAAACCAATTCATTCTATTATTTATACCATCTTCTGTATCATCTTTTCTACCCCTTGCAAATAATCTCTTTGTTGCCCATTCCCTACTTACTTTTACATCAATAATTTTATAATTTTTAATGTTATAGAAATTCAATGTACCATCGAGCAATACAGCCTCTTGAAGTTTTCTTGGAGCCCCATCAAAAATTATATTTTCTTTACCAGTAAAATTATTCATAAGATAATTTACCCAAAGACCAATAGCAAATGATTCTGGCATAATACTTCCTGTATTTAAGACTTGCCTTGTAAGCTCTTGAGTATATCCGTCACCCTTCATAAATTCTCTAAAAAAAGCACCCGTTTCTATATGGAGTGTTTTTACTCCAGTCTTTTCTTCAAGCACTTTCTTAAAAAGTTCAACTTGTGTACCCTTTCCACACCCTGATCTACCAATAAAAATATAAGCTTTAGGCTCTGCATGATTCTCTTCTTTTTTAAATATATTAAACATTTACCCGAAAAAATTTTTGCTAATAAAAATGTAATTTACCTACATATAAATCACTTTAACTGACTACTGTTTCTACTTCTAGATTATAACACCTATTTGTATTTTTAATACATTAGTAAAAACTTTAACGGGTGAATTATAACATAAATGTTTTGTTGGTTCTAGTGAAGTACAAAACAAAAGAGCAGTTTCGCTTCGCGAAACTGCTCTTTTGTTTTGTATTTATTATACTATCTACTGTATACAATATACTACATACCAATCTAGTATTCTCTCATAGTTATCTGAGCTTCAATCTTCTTAATAAGATCAATAACTACAGAAACCACAATAAGCAATGCTGTACCACCAACAGCAATAGATGCTATACCAGTTAATGATTTAACAATTAAAGGCAAGACAGCTACTACACCCAAGAATGTTGCTCCAACCAAAGTGATCCTAGTTAAAACTTTTGCTAAATATTCAGAAGTTGATTGACCAGGTCTTACACCAGGAACAAAGGCACCATTTTGTTGAAGATTTTTAGATATTTGATCTGGATCAAAAGTAACAGCTGTATAAAAATATGTAAATAAGAATACTAATAAAAAGTATGATACTCCATAAACCCAAGTATTTGAAACGAAAGTATTCAAAGAAACAGCGATAGATTTTATTGTTCCATTTGTTGCCATTTGAGCTATAAACTTAAATATCATCTGAGGAAACAAAAGTATAGACATAGCAAATATTATTGGAATAACTCCAGCTTGGTTTACCCTAAGTGGAAGATATGTAGAAACTCCGCCAGAAACTTTCGATCCTCTGATTCTTTTTGCATATGTTACAGGTATTGGTCTTTCTGCTTCTGTAATAAAAACAACCGCATATATCACAATTATTGATACAGCCGCAAGCAATAAATATATAGGTATTTGTGATATGCTAAACGCAGCACTTAGCTGTGTTATAGACGTCGGTAATCTAGAAACTATACCGGCAAAAATAAGCATTGATGTTCCATTGCCTATACCAAACTCTGTCATAAGCTCGCCTATCCACATAAGAAGAACTGACCCAGCGGTTATCACAGCGATGTTTACAACCATATCCATTAGACCAAAGTTTGGTATAACCCCTTGTTTCGCAAGTAGTGTTAACAAACCAAAACCCTGAACAATAGCTATCGGAATAGTTATAAGTCTTGAATATTGTGTAAATCTCCTTCTACCAGCCTCTCCCTCTTCTTGATACATCTCCTTTAATTTAGGAAACATCATAGTGAGAAGTTGCATAATAATTGAACCTGTAATATATGGTCCAACTCCAAGCATTACTATAGAAAAAGTACTCAATCCACCTCCAGAAAAAATATCTAGAAAACCAAAAAATTCGTTTCCAGAAAAGAAAGTACTCAACTTTACAGCATCAATACCCGGGATAGGAATGGTAGAAAGTAATCTTGATATAACAAGTGCACCGGCAACAAAAAGTAGTCTTCCTCTTAAGGATTTATCTTGAAAAATTAATTTTATTTTACTCCAAAAATTCATCCCAGTTATAATTTTTAATTTAATAATTTGTTTTAATTCTTTCCGACCTTACTACATCAATATATGTTAAAATTTGTTTGCTGAAATTAAAACGGGACAAGTATAACTTATTTAACCGAACCACCTGCCTTTTCTATCTTTATTTTTGCTCCAGCTGATACAGTACAACCTGATATTTCTAATTTCTTTGTAAGTTCTCCGTTAGAAAGAATTTTAACTCTAGGGTTTTTGCCTGCACCTATTTCCAAAATACCACTCTTAACTAAAGTACTTGGGTTTATTATATCGTTGTTTGAAAAAAGTAATTCCAAGTCAGCAACATTAATAACAGAAGATTTTTTATTTCTACTATTAAAAGCATAACCCCTGAGCTTAGGCATTCTTTTTATAAAGTCTCTCATTTCTGGTCTCACTTTGTGACCAGCTCTTGCAGTTTGACCCTTTCCTCCTCTTCCAGAAGTTTTTCCTCTTTTTCCTCCTCTTCCAACAAGGGTAGTTTTCTTATTTTTTGTTACTCTTTTAAGATTGTGTATCTGCATGGTTTTATTTATTTTTTAACTTCTACTTTTGCAACCTCTTTATCATTTTCAGCTTCTTTATTTACAAATTTCTTTTTATCAAAAGCAGAAAGAGCCAAAATAGTTGCTCTAGCCATATTTAATTTATTCTTTGAAGGTGAAATTATCTTCGCTGTAATATCTCTTACACCAGCAAGCTCAATAACACTTCTTACGGCACTACCTGCGTTATTACCTCTTCCTGGAGTTGGCATAATGACGATTCTACCGCTACAATATTTTGCACTTACTTCATGAGGAATAGACATATCTTTTGTAAGATTTAAGGTAATCATATTCTTTCTTGCATTTCTGTAAGCTTTCTCTATTGCAACAGAAGTATCATTTGCCTTACCTGTACCAACGCCAACCTTACCTTTTTTGTCACCAGCTACAATATAAACACTGAAGTTTAATCTCTTACCTCCTGATGTAACTCTAGTAACTCTTCTTATATTTAAAATCTTTTGTTCAAATTCTGGTTTTACTCTTTCAGGTCTTGTAGGTCCACCTTTTCTAGGATTTTTTGATCTCATTCCGCCATATGGGGGTCTTTGACCAAAAACTGGTTTACGGAAAGGAGCACTTCCAACTGGTGCCTTAAAAGCTGGTTTTACAGCACTCGCATTTTCAGTAGTTACTGTAGCATCATTGATTTTTGTTGTTTCTGTATCCATAATTCTTTATTAAAATTTAAGACCACCTTCTCTTGCTCCTTCAGCAAAAGCTTTAATCTTACCTGTATATATAAAACCACCTCTATCAAAAACTACTTTTTCAATTCCTTTTTCAATCGCAAGTTTAGCAATTTCTTTACCTGCATTTAAAGATTTCTCCATCAAACCTTTTCCTTTGACCTTATCTGCAGAAAAAGCAACCAAAGTTACTCCTTTAGTATCATCTATAACTTGACCATAAATACAAGTATTTGATCTGTAAACAGAAAGTCTAGGAACAAGAGAACTACCAGAAATCTTTGCTCTGATTCTCTTATGTCTTGTCTGTATCTTTGATTTTTTATTATTTGTATTTTTCATCTTTTTTTCAAACGAATTTTAAACTATGCGGTTTTCTTTCCTTCTTTCCTTCTTATAACCTCACCTTCAAATCTTATACCCTTACCTTTGTATGGTTCTGGTTTCTTTACAGCCTTGATTTCTGAAGCAAAACGACTTACAACTTCTTTATCTATTCCAGTTATTGTTATAAGACCTTTTTCTGAAGTTACCTTTATCTCTTTGGGAATTAACACTTTTACTGTGTGTGAAAAACCAACTTTAAGAGTAATGTCTGCAGGAGTAGCATCTGCTCTGTAACCGATACCTTCTACAATAAGCTTTTTTGTGTATCCATTAGTAACCCCCTCTACCATATTTTTTATGTGAGAAGCGTATGTTCCCCAAAGAGCATTATTTTCAAGAGTTTCCTTTACAGGTTTAAGCTCTACTTTGTTTTCTACAACAACAATAGATATATTTTTCTTAAACTCTCTTTTTAATTCACCTAAAGGACCTTTTACAGTAACAATACAGCCGTCAACTTTGACTTCAGTTTTTGCTGGTATATCTATTCCTTTTTTTCCTATTCTTGACATATAATTAGTAATTACCAAATTTTAAATAATACCTCACCTCCAACTTTCTGTTTAAAAGCTTCTTTGTCTGTAAGAATACCATTTGAAGTAGAAAATATTATTGAACCAAAACCGTTTTTAAATGGTCTGATATCAGAAGCTCCACAGTAAATTCTTCTTGAATTTTTAGAAACTCTTTGTACTCCAGTTATTCTTGGGGTCTTGTCTGTCTTGTAAGCTAAAGTAACCTCAACCATTCTACTATTTTTCTTTTTTGAAGCTGCCTTAACGTATCCTGCTTTTACAAGAGCATCTAGAATAGCTTCCTTGTTTTTTGAACCATAAACAACAAGACTCTCTTTTCCAGCGAATCCTGCATTCTTTAGTTGTATTATTAAATCTCCAATTTTATCTGTTACCATGATGATTTTTTAATGCCTGGTATTTTACCTTGGTTAGCAAACTCTCTAAAACAAATTCTACATAGATCGAAGTCTCTCATATATCCATGTTTTCTTCCGCATCTAAAACATCTCCTCACTACTCTTGAGGCAAATTTTGGTGTTTTATTTGATCTTGCTATAACTGATTTTTTGGCCATCCTAATTGTAAATTTTAATTATATAAGGCTTTTTGACTTTTAAAGTTATCTGCCTTAAATTTGTTATATTTTAACATCTTTATCTCGTTGAATTTACAACAGGATAAGTAATCAAAATAAAAAGCTCTTTAAAAGCTAGTCAGAACATCTTAGCAACAAAGCGAAAAAAAGTCAAACATAATAGTGAATTTATATACTTTTTAATATATTTATCTACCATAATAATTAAAATTATAACCAAAACTGGCTTCTTATTTAAAAACGAGATAAATAAAATAACATGATTTTTTACTTATATATAAATATCAACAAAAATAAATTACGTACGACAAAAAATTAAATAGCAAAAAAGCTAACTTTTACAGGCTATTTTAGCATAATATTCAACCTACTAAATCTTTATTAGTTATATTTTCTATTTCTTTTTAAATTAAATTATTTATAAATTTAATTTCCCCACCCAATAAAATAACGTAACTACGTATTGTGTCATTCTGGGTAATTAGTACCCTTTTGGTTGATGATTTTAATTATTTAAAAAAAAATTTTCTATTATTAACTATAAAATATCAACTTAAATAAAGATTTTTGTGAAAAAAATATAATTTATTTTTTTATAATTATTTTTTTAAAGTCATGTTGTTGAACTAGTTTAATAATTATACTAAAAGTCTTTTAATTGTAAGACGAAAAGACTGAATCATCAACCAAAAGGGTACTAATTACCCATTCCGGTGTAAGCAGGAATAACAATAAAAAAGCAATCCTGGATTGCTACGTCGGATTATCTCCTCGCAATGACAAATGAAAAATCGCAAAACGATTTTTCATTCGTCATTGCGAGCAAAGTTAAGCAATCCATCTTAATACTAATTTAAAAAAACGGCTCGCAAAGCGAGCCGTTTTTTTTTATTTAAATTATGATCTCTTACCTTTCTTTATTTCCTCTTCTTTCTTAAATGGGAATCCTAAATATTCAAAGAAAGCTTTTGCCGTCTTTTTATCCTTAGCACTTGTTACGATAGTAACTGCCATTCCAAAAATATCTTTTATTTCTTCATCTGAATTTTCTGGGAATACTGAATTTTCTTTTACTGCGAGAGTAAAATTACCCATAGTATCAATACCTTTTGATGAAAGTCCTCTGAAGTCCTTAGTTCTAGGTAAAGCAATGTATACAAGCTTATTTAAGAAATCAAACATTCTTTTACCTCTCAAAGTAACTTGGTAGCCTACAGGATCACCTTCTCTAACTTTAAATGTAGCGATTGATTCTTTTGCCTTTCTAAGAGATGCTTTTTGTCCTGTAATCTTTGCAAATCTATCCTCAACTATCTTATTTTTATTCTTATCTTTAAAAGAACCCGTTCCTGAGTTTAAGATAACCTTCATAATCTTTGGAGATTGCATCTTGTTTTTAAGTCCAAGAGTATCTTTTAAAGATTCAAAAGCTTTATTCTGTTTTTCTCTAAGTGAAATCATAATATTATATTTCTTTACCAGTTTTTTTATTGACCCTTACGAATTTATCACCAACAAGTTTCTTTCCTACCCTTGCTCTTTTTCCACCGTCATTTATAACAACGTTTGAAACATTTATTGGCATAGTCTTGTCGATAACTTGACCCTTTGTACCAGATTTTGTTGGTCTTTGGTGTTTTTTGTAAACATTTACACCTTCTACCAAAACTTTATTATCTTTAGGAAAAGACATAACAACCTTCCCGGTTTTACCCTTGTCTTTGCCTGCTATGACGATTATGTTATCTCCTTTCTTAATTTTCATGTTGATTTTATTATTAATATTTTTAACTCTACCCCAGTGAAATATCAGCCTATGGCTGAGAAAGTTTTTAAACTTTCATTTCACGAGGTTAAGAAATTATATTCACTACGTTCATTAATTTCTAAACTATTTCTGGTGCCAAAGAGACGATCTTTTGAAAACCAAGCTCAGCAAGCTCTCTTGGAATTGGACCGAAAACTCTTCCTGCGATTGGATCTTTCTTACCTTTTTCTATTATAATAACTGCATTTTCATCAAATCTAATATATGAACCATCATCTCTTCTGAAGGGCTGTTTTTGTCTTACAACAACAGCATAAAGTATGTCTTTCTTTTTGGCTTGTTTTCTAGGTTCTGCTTTTTGAACTGACAAAACAACAATCTCACCTATCTTTGCCCATCTCTTCTTTGAACTTCCAAGTACTTTGAAAATTCTGCCTATTTTGGCACCTGAGTTGTCTGATATTTTAACTATTGTTCTTGGTTGTATCATGTTTTTGTTTTATCTTTATTTTACAAGCACAGTAAACCTTTTATTTTTTGAGATAGGTCTTGATTCTACTATTTCAATAATTTGTCCGTCCTTACATTTATTACCCGCATCATGAGCCATTATTTTATTCTGCTTCTTGATGAATTTACCGTATTTAGGATGTTTTTTGAAAGAGTCAATTGATATAACTACAGTATCTTTCATTTTTGTAGAAACAACCTTACCTTTCAAAACTTTTCCAATATTCTTTTTTATTTCTTGTTTTTCCATACTTTTTATATTGTCTTAGCTTCTTTTATGATGGTAAGTATTTGTGCTATTTCTAACTTAATCTTTTTACCTTCTTTAACATTCTTTATTTTGCTACCAGCTATACTGAATTTAAATTTATTTAAAGCTTCTGCTTTTTCTTCAAGCATTTTCTCTAATTCAGCTTTTGTTTTTATTCTTAAGTCTTTGATATTCATAGTATTATCTTGATACAAACTTAGTTAATATAGGTAATTTTGTACCACCCTTTCTAAGCATTTCTCTAGCTGCAGCTTCGTCCATACCATCAACTTCAAAAATAACTCTTCCTGGCTTAACAATAGCCTCGTATCCTTGTAATTCACCCTTACCCTTTCCCATTTTAACTTCGGCAGGCTTTTGTGTAAAAGGATGATCAGGAAATATTCTTGTCCAGATTTTACCAGTCTTGCTCATTGAGTGGGCTATAGTTTTTCTAGCAGCTTCTATTTGAGTTGATTTTATTCTACCAGGTGACATAGCTTTCAAACCAAAAGATCCAAAGGAAACTTTAGTACCTCTTTTTGAAACACCTATCTTTTTAGGATTCTCTCTAAAAGTATGTGCTTTTCTGAATTTTACTTTCTTTGGTAATAACATAAATTTAAATTGTTTTTTTATCTTTACTAAAGATATCTCCCTTATATATCCATACCTTTATACCAATATCTCCGTATGTCATGTGTGCCTTTTCCTGAGCATAGTCAATATCAGCTCTAAGTGTTTGTAGAGGGACTCTTCCTTTTTTCATTTCTTCTGATCTAGCGATTTCTGCACCACCAAGTCTTCCACCACAGTAAAGTCTAACTCCTTTTACATCTCTATTTGCCATAACTTTTTCAACTGTCTGCTTCATGACTCTTCTAAATGGCATTCTTTTTTCAAGTCCTTCTGCTATCATTTGACCAACTATAGCTGCGTTTGATTCTGGTGATCTGATTTCTTCTATATCAAGTTTAAAATCAACAGGAACTGAAAGTTTATTCTTTTCAGCAAATTTCAAAATATCATTTCTAAGTTTAATTGAATTTTCACCATTTCTACCAATAACAACACCTGGTCTTGATGTTTTTATTATAAGTCTAAAATTCTTGTCATTTCTTTCCATTTCAATAGAACCGACATATTGTCCTCTCATTTTCTTCTCTAGGTGTTCTCTAAGAAGCATATCGCTTCTCAAAAAGTCTTTATAAGTCTTTCCTGAAGAAAACCAACGAGACTTCCAATCTCTGATTATTCCCAACCTATGTGAATATGGATGTACTGTGTGTGACATAAAATTATTTTTTAATTGAAGATTTCTTGGTTGTCTTTTTAACTACCTTTTTATCTTCTTTTTTAACCTCTTCTTTAACTATAGCAATTTTCTTACCTTTTTTAACAGGCATATTGTCTATGGTATCTATTGTATAAAAACATGACTTGTTCTCTTCTTTATAGGATAAGCCATACCTCTTGCTCTTGGCATTCTTCTCTTTAAAACTACTCCTTCATCTACTCTAAATTCTTTTACAAAAAGTTTGTCTGCTGTAATATTAAAATTATGTTCTGCATTTGCAATAGCTGAGTCTAGAAGATCTGAAAGAGGTTTTGCGGCTCTCTTTATTAAAAAGCTTAAAGAATTTTTTGCTTCCTCTACTTTCTTACCTTTAATAAGAGTGGCAACTAATCTTACTTTTCTTGGTGACTGTCTATAATCGTTTAATTTAGCGGTTATCATAGTTTTTTATTTTTTAGCATCAGTTGTTGCCTTAGCTGCTTTCGATGCTGCTATTTCTGATTCTTTTGCTTTTATATCAAGATCTTTCTGCATCTTACCTCCGTGTCTTGTAAACTTTCTAGTAGGTGAAAATTCACCAAGTCTGTGTCCAACCATATCTTCTGTAACCAAAACCTCTGTATGTTGTTTTCCATTATGAACACCAAAAACAAAACCTACCATTTCTGGAGATATCTGACTTCTTCTTGACCATGTTTTAATAACACCTGTTTCTACAGGTTTCTTACCTTCTATTTTCTTTAGAAGTTTTTCATCTACGAAAGGTCCTTTTTTTAGTGATCTTGACATATTATATTTGTATAAAAATAAAACAATAAGCTCTTAAGAGCTCGAGTAAACATACTAGCAAAATCTAGGAGAATGTCAACAGTTTTTAGTATTTTTATAAATTATTACTAATAATTGACTTTTTAATAAACCTTAAAATATTATATTAGGATAGATATTACTTATTAAACCCTCCAACAACACCCATAATCAAAAAACTTAAACCTAATATTAATAAAAAGGACACAAGAAATTTGAAAAAGGTTATATTAAACATAAATTTACTTTTGTATTATATCATAACGCTATAAATCATAAAACACCTCAGATATGGCTCTTATACTACTAATGGGTAATCTGACGAGTTTCTTCCAAAAACCAATTGAAGTGGTTGAATTAACAGCTTCATCTACAGTGGCAACATTGATCTCTTTTTCCCAAACATTACCATTTTCAATTTGACTACCAACAGAAACATGGTCTTTAGGAATTAAACCAACATTTAGGCCCTGCTCTTTAGGGTGAGTTACTGCTATATCTTTTTTATAATTTAAAACTATCTTTTCAGCTTCCTCTATTTTAATACCTAATATATTTTCTAAATCAGAAATATTTTTAGAGATAATACCCGATGAATCATCCTCCTTAACCGCGAGACTCTCAGAAGACTTTTGAATAAAGGCGATCATATTTATAGATTGGTCTTCAATTTTTATAAAATCTTTTAATCCAGGCAAGAAACCAATATCCCCCATCGATAAAATTATCTTATTTTTTGAACCTATTATTGTATCATTTGGAATTATAAATTCAGACTGACTACTTTTAATCTTCCATCCTCCAATATTTATTTCATTTTCACCACCATTCTCTATCTCCATATTATTAGAATTTATAGACAACGATATTTTTGGTTCTAAAACTTTTATACTGGTTCTAGATACTGCTTTTTCACTACCATATACACCGTTTAAAACAACAAAATATTCTCCCGGATACTTGTATATGTGAGTCGTTTCAACACCCTTACTTTCTGTAGCATCACCAAAAGACCATGTAAAATCAACATTTTTATCAGTTTTATTATTTTTTGCAGTAAAAATAAGTGGTGTACCAACATAAGCGATTCTTTCTCTACCAGCAGAAAGTTTTAACGATTCTTCTTCGACATAATCACTAAGCTCTTCAGAAATATAATGAACAGAATAATGATTAATTATCTTAGTAACAACAGTCGTGGTAGCTATAGTACTTGTACTAGTTGAATCTGTAGTAGTGGCTGTAGTGGTTGATGTTATTGGATCTATTATAGGGGGTGTAATTCCTCCCCCACCAGAAGAACTTCCTACAGTAATATCTTGAGTAGCTATCCAACTTTTACCACCAACCAAAAGAGTTGCCGTAATCGTATCTATTCCTTCTGTAGAATTTTTATAATAAAAAGTTCTTCCAGTCCAATTACTATTAACAGTAAGCGGTGTGGTAATTTTTTCCCATTTAGTAAGTGATGCAGAAAATTCCCCAGATAAAGAAGAGGAAAATAAACTCAATTTAGCACCAGAAACATCCATCTTTTCTCCAATATTAGAAATATTTTGTGCCTGAACATTAATTTCTTTTGAGACTTCTGATGTGTTTATAATTTGAGGGTCTGTAGTAAAAGTTATTTTGTTTATATTATCAACAACCGCAAAAACATTATTTATAAAAAAGAACATAAAAAATAGGGCTAATACAGTAGTCCTAAATATAAACCAATATTTAATTTTCAACATATTATTAGCAATAATATCACCCATATTATGGCTACCCTAATTTTCTGTGGATAACTTTTGCTTTACCCGAGGACGGTCCTCGGGTTTTTAAGAAACCACACCATCAATCCTCAATAAATCTGGATTAAATTCCAACCAGTCAAAAATATTATTTTCAAAATCTTCCCTAGACTCAAAATATTCAGGAAAAACCTTCATGTTTAAAATATTATTTTCCTCCCTCTTTATTCCCATATAATCAACAAAACTAGAATACTTATAATCATTTAGGTATTTTTTGGCTATATAAATATCATCTACTCCTTTTTCCTTCCAATCAGATTGAATAAGTTTAATCGGGTTTAAATGTATATATGAAAATAGATATTTTAAATAATTATCAGAATCAGCATGTTGAGCTTGAAACAAACCCTGAAATAAAGAGCCTTTTCTTTCATATCTTTTATTAAAATACATAGAATATCCAGTTGTAATTTTAGACATAAACTTAGATATTCCCCCATTAATTTTTTCTTTTAAAAGAAAATGAAAATGATTTGGCATTAGACAATAAGCACCTATATCAACCAAAGAATCTCCTCGATTCCCCGAGGACGGTCCTCGGGTTTTCTTTAAATCTCTAGTGCTAAAAGACTTGGTACTATTTGCATAAAATAATAAAAAAATAAAACGTTCATAGTCTACTTTATCATTAAATATAACTCTTTTTTCTGTACCTCTATTATAAATGTGATAGTATTCACCTTCAGAAAATATTATTTTTCTTTGCATTATCATACATAATAACACACATATCTTCATTGACCTTACTATCTTTTTATCCCGAGGACGGTCCTCGGGTTTTTACTCCTCTATAGGTTCTATATATTAAAAACACCCATAAAGTAGGACATCATGGGTGTTTTTAAGTTAAACTTTTTAAACTAATTACTCAACTTAGAATTAACAAATGCACGTGTACTCTTTCCGAAGTATCCTGTGCCTTTTGTGAGACCGTAAGGTACCAAGATTACACTTGAATTAGCTTCCTGCAACTTAGATACTGCATCAGCGGTTTTATTACCATAATAAGATGTCTCATTACCCACAGAACCAAATCCACTATTTGATACTATAAAACCATTTTTATTTAAGAACTTCTGTAACTCCTTTACATCGCCACCAAACAAATCCATATACAAATCTCTTGTAAATTTACCAGTGAATTCAAAATAAGGTTCACTACTTGGAGTTATTGTTGGGGGTTGAACAGTAGGAGGAACTATTACTATAGTAGTGGTTGTTGTTGCTTGTATTGTTGTTGTAGAAGCGGTGCTTGTTGCTGTAAGTGTTGATGTAGCAACTTCTCTATTACTGTCTTCTAGCGAGCCGCCACTGATAACTGAAGTGTCAGTATATGTTGTAACAGAACCAGAACCCCTTTCTCTTGTATCCAACAAAGATAAACATTGTACATCCTCTGGATAGTCTATCCTACTGTCAGTATCATCGTCTATACCATTATTACATTGTGGTCTAGTGCTTTGAGGTCTCCAGTTTGTAGAAACTTTGTAAACTACGGAACCACCGTTTGCCGAGTTGAATGACATCCAACCAACATTTTCTCCATAAGCATAACCTGTGAAATCACCTCCAGAAGTTATACTTACTCCCCAAGGTCTACTCGCAATATCTGTAGATGTACCGAAATCTACCCAACCAATATTTTCTCCCCAGGCATAGCCAGAAAGTTTGCCCTCGCCATTATTTGAAACTTTATAATCTAATGTATCACAAGAACCATCACCATTAGCACAATTTAATGATATCCAGCCAATATTTTCTCCGTAAGCATAACCCCAAAGAGCATTGTCTGCTACGGTAGTAGAACCTTGTTCTGGAGCAAAATCTACCCAACCGATATTTTCTCCCCAAGCATAACTATTGGAAGATATTTTCCAATCATTAGATATCGCCCTATCACCTACAGCGTCATAAACAGTTGCAAAACCTAGATTTTCCTTAACTGAATCTTTATATAAATATGCAAAAAGACCAATAATCAAGATTGCCACTATGGACAAAATAACCCACCATACTTTATTTTTTTTTATTTTATTTTCCATAATAACTAATTATTTTATTAATGTGTCTATTATATCACCTGAGTAAGCGATGTCGCAAACTTAATAAAATAAAAGCTTATAAAATATGGATCCCGTTTTCGACCTAATTTTCTTGAGCGAAGCGATTAGAAAATGGAAGTACTCTTGTGGTGCAACTGTATGACAAATACAAATACTGGATTGCTTCACTTTGCTCGCAAAAACAATACAAAAATAGTTCCTCCCTAGGGTAAATACAAAAAATAGGCAAAACAAAACCGCCCCTTTCGGGGCGGTTTTGTAATACTTTTTAAGGCGTATTAACCAATTAATCTTACGAAATTGCTTTCGTTCGACTCATGATAGAGACAACTATATAGTTGTTTTTGTCATGTAGACCTTTGAAGTCTTGAAGTCAGAAAGATTAAATGTGTAGAAATTAGTTGCTGCAGTTGCATCTGCTGCAGTTAATGTCCAGTTTATACCTTTCAATCCAACTGCTGTGTAACCATTAGCTGTTGCTGTCAAAGTGACACCAAGAGTAAATGTTCTTGTTTCTCCAGCATTTATCTTATATTTGTTATCTGTATCATCTACTGTAGAACCAGAAGCACTAATAGTTGAAACACCTGCATCAGTCTTAAGTGCTGTTGAGTCAGTTGTTGTTGCCCATGCTGTACCAGCACCAGCTGTTACAGGAGATGAACTTGCAACTACTGAATTATCCAAGTAAACATCTTCGCCTATAGCCTTAACATTGAATGTAATTTCAAATGTCTTAACATCTGATGAAGTTGCGTCTGCTACTGCACTAGAAACCGTTGTAACTTTTGATGAAACAAAAGTAGCAGCAATTCCATCTGTATAGAAGGCTTGTGCTAAACCTGTAACTGCACCTGACTTTTCTGTTGAATCAGAAAGTTGATCTCCTTCTGAGTTTTCAACATCCATAGCATTTCTATTTGTTTCTGTCAAAGAAGCCAAAAGTGTATCTCCTACTACGAAAGTAGCAGATGTATCATTGATATCAGCATAAATTGCAAATGATATTGTATCTCCTGCATTTACAGAAAGATCCAAATTATCAAATGTTGTTGTAGCTGTTACTTCTGCTGAAGACATTGACTCTGTATATTCCTCGCCATCAATAACAAGCTTAACTGAACCTGTTATATCTGCTAGAGTAGCCGCTGTTGTTGTAAATGTTATTGGAAGTTCATTGATCATTACATCTGATGTACCTTCTAATTTAATTTTACCTTTCATAAGAAGAACATCATCTGTATTGTCTGTTTCATCAACCATAACTATACCCTCTACTGGACTTGATGAATCTTTTGTAATCTTCAATTCTGTATTAGCTGCTGAAGAGTAGCTAACAAAAGATATTGGAACAGCTGTATAAGTAGCAGCTTCTGTTGTTACAACACCTGAACCATCTTCAAATCTTACATTGTCTAAATCTACTGTCCATGAATCACCTGATATATCACCAGTATCTAATGTACTTGGTGCATCTATAGCGATATAGAACTTTTCTGATGAATCAGAATCTATAACTGGCTTTGACAATGTTATTGTCTTTGAATATACACCAGTTGAATCCTTATTGAAGTCTGAAGCGTCAGCTGAACCAACTTCTTCTGAACCTGCAAATATTTTTACAGTGTCAACATATTTATTCAATCTTGTTGAACCAGTATTATCTGTAGCATCAAAAGTAAGTTTAACTGATTTCAAAGCGATGTCACCATCGTTTGAAGTTTCTATTTCAAAACCAGCTATCTTAACATCTTCTTGTCCCTCACCAACTTCTTCACTGCTGTATTGTGAAATAGCAGTAATAGCCGAAATTGTACCATCTGTTCCTTCAAGATCTCCTGAAGTTGTAGTGGTTGTAGTTGTAGTTGTAGTAGTTGTTGTAGTAACTTGTGCTGCTTTGTAAGCATCATAAGCTGCCTTTGTAAGATTACCATAGTAACCATAAGCTACTCCTGCTGGCATCTTTAAGAATCCACCAGATACAAGCATTTGTTGTAAACCAGTAACTTCTGCACCCTTAGAACCAACTGTTAAACCTGCATATTGTGCTGTAACCAAAGCTGCCTTTGCTGCTGCTGCTTTGTCTGCTGAAACGATACCCATCGCAACTAGCAAATCGATATCTGCTACTGTCAATGCTGAAGCTACACCAGCTCCGATAGTCAATGAAAGGGCAATTACCAAACCGGTAACGATACCAATCAATGATTTTTTATTTAATGTTATCATAACTAAATTATTTTTATAAATTATTTTAAGAAATATTTTTCTGTACTTAACTAATAATAAGCTAATAAATTTGAAAAACTTTCTCGTATTTTTTTCATCAGTAAACTCTTTTGGAGCTAAGTAGATAATTTCGACTAAAAACTATTTACTTAAAAACTGATGTCTGTCTCTACTCTCTATTGAAGCTTCGAGAATGACCATCTCTACACTTCGAGCTAACACACTGTCGACAACTACGAGTGTGACTTTCTTTCTACTATTCCACCATATTCATATTCTCAGTCAGTCTTTTACTTTGAGAAAAGTAAGAGATTTTTTGAATGAGTTCGACACGAACAAAAATGGATTAGCTTGCGAAAAATAAAACTGCATTTCTGTAATTCTGCGTATTCAATTGTCAAAGTTCTCGACCACTGACAAGTAGGCTTGAGCGAGCCCGATCAGTTCTTTACTGAAAACAAACTTCAGGTAAATCACTAGGATTTACCTAAGTAGAATACCTTTTTGAGGTAACTACTTTTGAGATACAAAAAGCATTTTTACATGCAACTAAGTACCTCAATGCATATTATATATATTTACTAAAAACTAGTAAATATATACAGCTGTGGATAACTCGTAAAAAGCCCCTTAAGAAATCTACTTTATTTGTATAAAATATTTCTTTTAAAAGTCTTAATATGGGTATAAGCCACATAGAGTATTATTGCACAAAATGAGAGAAAATACAAGTAAAGTAAGTAGAAAGTTTATAAAGTTGAAAGGGGTTAAAAAATACAAGAATCTAACCTGGATTACGACGTCGGATTACTCTCTTACAGAGACTGTCCACTCATTGGATCTTTTGGTTACGAAAGCTCCAATGAGTCTTGTGTGTTGGGTCCCACCCCAACACTCACCTCGTAATGACAATGCGAGAACGGGATGATAATACAAAAATAGGATACAAAACCAGGAGACCCCTTTTTTGAATTCCCAAGGACTCACCTGATTTTGTACTGGAGGGTCCTTTTTAAAGATTTAGTTTGCGTCGCGTTTCAATGGACACTACGCGACATGATCTTGCAAGATCATCACCTTATCTTGTACTGGACTGTCCTTGGTTTTTTATAAAGGACAAACAAACCTGGATTGCTTCGTACCTCGCAATGACAATACAAATACTGGATCCCGTTCTTCAACGGGATGACACAATACAACACTCTAAAAGACATCTGATACTAGATTCCCGCCTACGCGGGAATGACAATGCAGGAGCGAGATGACACAATACAAGAGAACTAAGCGAGGAAATACTTGGACCACCTTCTCTCTCCCTCTTTTTTTAAGACTCCACTTGAAACCATAGCTATAAGTTCCCTTTGAATAGTCTTCTCACTGCAACCTTTTATATTCTTCGCGAAGTCTTTTATTGTTAGTTTTACACCACTCTTGAGCATCGACTTTATGATGTCTTGTCTGTTATTTTTGTCCTTTATATTTTTCTCTCCGACTTCACTTTTTGTAGGGGACATTTTATTAAGGACAGTATCTTTTTCAGTGTCTTTTATGTCCTTTTGTCCTTTATAAAAGTCTTGGCTATTTACACTAGAAGAACTCTGGTTATTTAGAGAGGAATTTTGGTAGCTTTTATCTGGAACATAATTGTAATCTCCAGAAAAAATATTTGGAGAAAAAGCTATCTTTGCTGATGAATAATTTGAAGTAGAAGTAATCAAAAAATCTGATAATTTTTGTAACTCTAAAGCCAATATGTCATGATTCATTTTAGATACCATTTTGGTAGATTCTGCGATATTAAAAAGTACTGATATTTCTGAAATTGTATTTAAAATATTTTTCTGAAAAAACTCTTCCCCCCAAACCCTCTCGGACATATTCAAGGCATTTGAAATAAGTTCGGTAGCAAGCTCTCTCACTCTCTCCTTCATCGGCTCGTTATCGGACATAAGACCAGTAAGCAAATAGACAGCCGTAACAATCATCTCTGTCTTTTTAAATACAAAAAGACCGTAAGAATCACCGGAGAAGATATGTTCAATATTTGCCTTTATTGAAGGCAAATTTTGACTATCTGAACCGACTAAATTGTTTTGGTTGTCCATAATAATAAATACTGTCTGATTAATGTCTGATAATAAAAAGTCCTTGATTTAAACGTGTCTTTTATACTTTGTCTCTTAAAATTTTCAAGGACGAGCTGTTGTTTTTATCTATGATAGTATGTCCGATAAAAAATGTAAAGGGAAAATAAGATAGTAAAAAGTTTATAAAGTTTTTAAAGTTAAAAGGAAGACAAAAATAGGAGAAAAAAGGGGAAATTCAAGGAGACACCCACTTAGTTAAAAGTAAAAAGTTGAAAGTTTATAAAGTATAACAAAAGGTCTCACCTTGAATTCGGGAATACTGGATTCCCGTCTACACGGGAATGACAATACGGAGAAACAAAATAACAATACACAATAAACAAAACCAGGAGACCCCTTTTTTTTGAATTCCCAAGGGCTCACCTGATTTTGTTTGAGGGGAAATTTAACAAGAAATTAGTAAATAATTTTGATATAATATACACAAGCTGAAAGTTCACCCGAAAAAATTTGACTGATATAAAATTAATATTTTACTTGTATCCGCTTAAGGTGGATACGTCAGTCAAAACTTTAACGGGTAAAAGTTTATAAAGTAAAAAATTAAAATAAATACGAACCTGGATTGCTTCGCTTTGCTCGCAAAGACACAAACAACACAGGAGTAAAAATACAATCATGGCATCAAAAAAAAAGGAAAAAATAATTAAAAAAATTACCCCACCAAAAGAAAGTTTTTGGAGTAATATAAAAAGTGAAACAAAGCAGGCAATCCTCGCTATCACCTTCTTGGTCTTATCAATAATTTTTATACTAGCATCTCTCCAAAAAGCAGGTATTGTAGGAGTAAAAGTCTATTACATATTGTCGATACTTTTAGGTATCGGATATTTTTTAATTCCTATACTCTTCCTACTACTTAGTATTTCCTTTTTTAAAGCTGAAGAAAGAGAGTTTAATAAACTAAAAATTTTTGGTGGTGTACTTTTCTTTATCTCAGGACTTGGACTCATCGACCTTATATCAAAAACTTATTGGACTGCTCAAGGTGGCAAAATAGGATGGCTCATCTCTGCCCCACTCTTCAACCTCTTTGGACTTTATGCAAGTATGATAATTCTTGTCGCAATACTCGTAATCTCTTGTCTCATACTTTTTGAAACAAAAATTACTATTCGATCACTTTTGTTCTGGAGAAAAGAAAAAACTCAAGAGGAAAAAATTGAAGAAGAAATAAAAAATATTAAAATAGAAAACAATAGTGAAGAAACTCCTAAAGATAAAAATAAAAGAAAACAAGAAACAGAGGAACGTGAAGAAGAGGAAAAACCACAAAAACAATCTAGAGGAGCTTTTGTTAAGGAACCAGAAGAAGAATTAAGAGTTACACAAAGGGCAATGGGTAATACAAAGTATGTGCCTCCCCCACTATCACTACTTGAGGATGACAAAGGAAGAGTGGTTACGGGCGATATTAAAGCAAACGCAAATATAATAAAAAGGACTCTTCAAAATTTTGATATAGATGTAGAAATGGATGAAATATCTATTGGACCATCAATCACAAGGTACGCACTTAAGCCAGCAGAAGGAGTAAAGATTTCAAGAATAATGGGTCTTCAAAACGACCTCTCACTCGCTCTTGCTGCTCACCCTATCAGAATAGAAGCTCCTATCCCTGGAAAATCTCTTGTGGGTATAGAAATACCGAACTCAGTGAAATCTACCGTTGGACTTGCGGCACTTATTGGATCTGAAGAATTCCAAAAGTCAGAGAAACCACTCCTTGTCTGTCTTGGAAAAGGTATTTCTGGTAAATCACATTACGCAAACTTAGCAAAAATGCCACACGTACTTATCGCAGGCGCTACTGGCTCTGGTAAGTCTGTTACAATACACACAATAATAACTTCCCTTCTCTATAGAAATTCACCAGAAAATCTAAGATTCATAATGATAGACCCAAAGAGAGTTGAGCTTACACTTTACAACAAAATACCTCACCTACTAACCCCAGTTATTACAGACGCAAAAAAGACTATTCTTGCACTTAAATGGGCAACAAAAGAAATGGATAGAAGATACGACATATTGGAGTCACATGCCGTAAAAGATATTGATTCATATCATAAAAATATTCTCGCACCAGAAATAAAAAAGATTGAAGAATTAAAAAGATCTGGTAAATATGATCCAGATGAAGATATTGCACCAGAGTTAATGCCTTATATAATAGTGGTCATAGATGAACTTGCAGATATTATGATGACCTATCCAAGAGAGCTTGAGGCAGGAATTGTTCGACTAGCACAAATGAGTAGAGCCGTGGGTATTCACTTGATGCTTTCTACACAAAGACCTTCTGTAAATGTTATCACCGGTCTTATTAAAGCAAACGTACCTGCTAGAATCGCCTTACAAGTTGTGTCACAAATAGACTCAAGAACAATTCTTGACACAGTGGGTGCAGAAAAGCTTCTTGGTGCTGGAGATATGCTCTACCTCGGAGGTGAGATGTCAAAGCCAGCAAGAATTCAGTCTGCTTTTATATCTGAAAAAGAAGTTAAGGATATTGTAAAATATTTAGCCGATGCTTATAGAGATGAACTTATCGGTGGAGAAATAGATTTAGCTGAAGTAGCAAATGACAGAAGTGATGTTATCGCCGGTGGCTCTTTTGATGATGAAGGAGATGACGATGAACTATATGAACAAGCCAAAGCAGAAGTTATAAGTGCAGGAAAAGCCTCTACTTCTTATATACAAAGAAAGCTTAGGGTTGGATACGCTCGAGCAGCGAGACTTGTAGATTTACTTGAACAAAGGGGGGTTGTAGGTCCTGGAGACGGAGCAAAGGCCCGAGACGTACTTATAGGAAGAGAAGGTAGTGCGCCGATAATGCCAGAAGAGATGCATTTGGAAGGAGTTGAACATAAGGAGGGAGATTACCTCGGGTAGTTGAAAGTGGAAAGTGGAAAGTTTAAATAATAGACAATACAAAAATAAACCTGGATTGCTTCGCTTTGTTCGCAAAGACACAAAAAAATAATAAAGGTAAAAAACGAGGAGACACCTTTTTAAAGATCCAAGGTCTCACCTCGGTTTTAAAAAAATGACAGACAGATACAAAACCAGAAGATATATAAAAATAATAATAATCATCCTTTTGATAGTTATTTTTATTGGTTATACTCTTTATGAAATACAAAAAGTTGTCCTTGGCCCACGAATAGAAGTACTCTCCCCTACAAACGGAATTCTAGTATCAAACCCTTTTACAGAAATATCTGGAATAGCAAAAAATATTAAAGAAATAAATTTAAATGATAGAAAAATATTTATTGATGAGCAAGGAAATTTTAAAGAAGAATTACTTTTAGCCTACGGATATAATGTTATGATTTTAAAAGCCAGTGATAAATTTGGAAGAAAAACAGAAAAGGTTATAGAGGTGATTTATAAATAGTGTGATAAAATAAAATAATAAATGAAAACTAAAACATCTAAAAAAATAACACTGGAAGACTTAGCAGGGATGGTTAATAATGGTTTTAAAGAGGCAGACAAAAAGCAAGAAGAATTAAAAAAAAGTATCGATAATAGATTTGTTGAAGTTCATGATCATTTAGATGGATTAGAAAATAGAATGACTAACATTGAAAAATTATTATTAAAAAATGACGATGAACATAAAATGTTTAGAACAAAGATATCAATATTAGAAAAATCAAGACATTAATTTATTAACTAACAATAACCTAATCTGCCTAAAGCAGACGGCAAACCAAAAACATGGCAAAAAAAGTAAAGGGTAAAAAAGTTGAAATAGAAGGAAAAGATATAAATTCTGTAACAGAAGAACCATCCACAGGAGAAGAAATACATAATCCAAGTAAAGCCAACATGGACAAAATAGAAGACGCAATGAACGCCATCAGAACTAAGTTTGGTGATGAATCTATTATGATGCTTGGTGATAAACCTAGAGTAGATGTAAATGCTATTCCTACCGGATCTATCGGCCTTGACGCTGCACTCGGAGTAGGAGGACTTCCTCGCGGAAGAATAGTAGAAATATTTGGGCCAGAATCATCTGGTAAGACTACCCTCGCCCTCCATGTAGTAGCTGAAGCTCAAAAAATGGGAGGAATCTGTGCCTACATAGACGCAGAGCATGCAATGGATCCTGAATATGCAAAAAAGATTGGAGTAAAAATCGAGCAACTTTTAATATCACAGCCAGATACAGGAGAACAAGGACTCGATATCGTAGATAGTCTTGTAAGGTCTGGAAAGATGGATGTTATTGTTATCGACTCTGTAGCAGCACTTACACCAAAGGATGAAATCGAGGGTGATATGGGTGCATATCATGTCGGTAAACAAGCCAGATTGATGTCTCAGGCCCTTAGAAAGCTTACTGCGATAGTTGCTAAGTCAAAGACGATAGTTATCTTTATAAACCAAATTAGAATGCAAATAGGTGTGATGTTTGGTAATCCAGAAACTACTCCTGGCGGTAAAGCATTAAAGTTCTATACTTCTGTAAGACTTGATATAAGAAGAATTGCCCAGATTAAAAAAGGTGAAGAAATAATGGGAGGAAGAGTAAGAGTTAAGGTTGTTAAAAATAAAGTTGCAGCACCTTTTAAACAAACAGAATTTGACCTTATGTACAATGAAGGTATTTCAAAAGAAGGAGAAATGCTTGCTCTAGGTGAAAAAATGGGAATTGTTAAAAAGTCAGGTTCTTCTTATGAATATAATGGTGAAAAAATAGGTAGAGGTTATGATTCTGCAAGAACATATTTAAAAGAAAATCCTAAGGTAACCGCAGAAATATTGAAGGTTATAAGAGAGAAACTTAAGGAGATCTAATAAGAAGGTTTAAGTTTATAGTTGTTAGTTTCTAGTAATAGAATAAATTAAACATAGATCCTATTCTACAATAGGATGACAATACAATTTTAACCTGGATTACGACGTCGGATTACCTCCTCGTAATGACAGTGCAAAAATACAAATAATTAAAATTATAAAAATGAGATACTTTTATTGGGTTTTGATAATAATAGTTGGTATAGCAATGGTATACATACCAAAAATAAATTTTTCTGTAACTATATCACTAGGCGTGGTAGTTTTAGTACTTGGAGTTTTTGGACTTGCGAGAGATTTGTTTCATAGAAGATACTAATACTGGATTCCCGTCTGCACGGGAATGACAACACGAAATTAAATACAAAGAGAGGTTTCGCTTCGCGAAACCCCTTTGTATTTATATAAATTAATTAATCTGGATTGCCACCACGTAAAAATGATTACATTCACGTGGCACAGCGTCAGATTACTCTCTTACAGAGACCGTCCACTCATTGGATCTTTTGATTACAAAAACTCTCAATGAGTCTTGCGTGTTGGGTCACATATAATTTTCTGCTGAAAATTTACGCCGACCCCGACTCGCGCCGTCGCGCTCCGTCTTTGAATTTGGGTCCCAACCCAAATTCAACCCATCCCAGCACTCACCTCGTAATGACAATAAAAAATCGAGGAGACCCCTTTTTGAATTTGGGAAAAAAGAAATTGTCTATTAGTTTGCGTCGCGTTTCAATGGACACTACGCGACATGATCTTGCAAGATCATCACCTGATTTTTTGTTGTATTACTTTTTACTTTATAAACTTGTAACTTTTAACTAATCTACTGTTTCCCTACTCTAGAAACATAATCTCCAGTTTCTGTATTTACAGTAATTACCTCACCATCAGTTATAAAAAGTGGAGCATTTATAATAGCGCCAGTTTCTAATGTTATTTGTTTTGTTCCGCCAGAAGAAGTATCACCTTTTACCGCATAAGGGGCTTCCGTAACCTTCAAATCAACTTTAATAGGAAGTTTTACACCGATAACCTTTTCATCGAAAACAAGAGTTTCTACGACAGAATTTGCTTTCATAAATTTAGCTGGGTTACCTATCAATTCTTCAGCTATATTGAATCTCTTAGAAGGATCCTTCGGCTCACAGAACCAAAGCTCATTTTTACTTTTATATAAAAATTTAGCATCTTTATATTCTACATCTGCTTCTGGTATTCTCTCAGACTGATGAAAAGAAATCTCAGTAATCTTACCAGTTATAAGATTTCTTAACTTAGTAGCATTAACCGGCTTTCTCATCTGTTTTCTAAAAACATGAGAACTCAAAACTTCAAAAGGTTGACCCTCGTAAAGAATAATCTTTCTTTCTGTAACATCGCTGTAGTCTAAAATAGCCATTGGGTTTAATTTTTTATTTTAACTTAATAACAGAATTGATTCTACATAAAAAACACATAAAATACAAGGATAGGTAGTTAAAAGTGGCCTGCCCGATCAGAGAAAGTTTAAAGTAAAAACAAACCTGGATCCCGTTTTTCAACGGGATGACGATACAAAATAAAACCGAGGAGACACCTCAAATAGTCAAAAGTAAAAAGTTGAAAGTTTGTAAAGTATTGATAAATTATTTAATCAAATACAAAAGACGACTCGCAAAGCGAGTCGTCTTTTGTATTACTTTTTACTTTATGAACTTTATAGACTTTCAACTAAACTGGTCTCACCTCGGTTTTATTAATTTGTATTAAATCCACGTTAAGTCCGCAATATTCTGCGTCTAGTCCGCGATAGGCTTATCTTGCAACAAAAGGAAGAAGAGCCATGTATCTTGCTCTCTTTATAGCTTGAGCAAGCTGTCTTTGACTCTTAGCACGAATACTTGTTTTCTTCTTTCCTTGTATTCTTGCGTGAGGATTCAAAAACTTCTTAAGAAGCTCTATATCCTTGTAGTCAACATACTTTATATTATTTTGTGAAAAAAAACACTGCTTCATTTTTGTATTATATTATTTTTATAAACTTTTTACTTATAACTTTAAACTAAAAAGGTATGTCTTCTGGATTAATTTCTTCTGTTGGATATTCTATAGTATCCATCGCAGGAGAACTTGCTTTCGTAGATGGATTTTCACTATCTTTACCAGAAGATTCTCCTTGATAACCCGTTCCACCAGTAGGAAGACTAGGACCAAACTGGAAATTCTCGAGTGTAATTTCTGATCTGTACTTCTTTGTACCATCTTTATCATCCCAAGATCTATTAGTAATCCTTCCTTCTACAAAAATACTCTTTCCCTTCTTCATATACTGACTAAGAACTTCAGCTTGTTTTCCAAAAGCAACTATATTATGAAATGTTGTATCCTCCTTTTTAACACCATCTTTATCTTTCCAAGTCCTATTAGTAGCAACACCAAAAGAAACAACTTTTGTTCCAGAAGGAAGTGATTTCAACTCTGGATCTTTCGTTAGGTTACCAAAAATAAAAGCTTTGTTTAGATTCATCTTATAATAATATTATGCTTCCTCCTCTACTAATTCATCTATTGATTTATCAATTTCTTCAATAGAAGCTGGTTTTTCAATTTTCTCTACTTTTGTAGCTGTAATTTTTACTTTTGATTCTTTATCTGAAAAAACAGTAATCTTAGGTGAGTACATAGTGTTTTCTCTAACAGTACTTACAACTAAATATCTTAAGATTGATTCATTTGATTTCAAACTAGCATCAACTTTTTGTATATCTCCACCTTCACTGATTTCAAATTTTATAAAACCAAAATAAGCTTTATCAAAAGTCTTGTAACTACCACCAAAAGCTTTTTTAATAGAATAAGCAAGAGGTCTAAGTTTTGGAGCTTCTTCTAATATTATAAGAGCTTTTTCTTTAGCTAAAACGTCTTTAATTTTTTCTACTTCAGCAGGGACGTTTTCTTCTGCTATAGAAGAAATAAGATGATATCCGATTTCGTATATCTTTTCTTCGTTATTTTTTGTAATTGTTGCCTTTTTACTCATAAGGGAAAGATTAGCACAATATTTCATAAAGTGCAATCCCTATTTATCTAGAATTTTAGGACGTTCAAAAATTCTTGTTTATCTTTAAATTTACCGACAACTGATAGATTTAATAGCTCATCCTTTAAAATTCTTTCTGCTACAAATTTGATTTCCTCAGAAGTGACAGCCTTAATCTCTTTAATAATATCTTCTGGCTTTTTTAATTTCTTTTTCATTATTTCTTGATAGCCATAAAAACTTGCGAGAGAGTCTGAAGACTCAAGTCCAAGATTTAAATTACCAATCAAAAATTGTTTTACTTTATTTAGTTCTTCTTTTCCTACAAGTTCTGTTCTTAATTTATTTAACTCGATTAAAATCGCCACAATAGCCTCTTTTACCCTACTGCTATCAACTCCTGCAGACACAGAAAAGACTCCGTGATCAGTAAAAGTATCGTTATCAGCATAAACGTAATAACAAATACCCATTTCATTTCTCATCTTCTCAAAAAGTCTAGAACTCAACCCTCCTGAAAGAATAGCAACTATGAGTCTTATCATTGAATTGTATTTGTTATAAGTGTCGTATGAACGAGTTCCAAGAACAATGTGCGTCTGATCGGTATCTTTATAGAAGACAGTTGCTTGAGGTATTTTTTGCGATTCAACAACCTTTTCCTTTCCTTCTTTCTTCCACTTTCCTATATCTTTAAAAATCTTCGTTACTTTTTTGAAAACTTCTTTTTCATTTATCCTACCAGCGACAACGACAGTAGTAGCTGAAGCGACATAGTGTTTATTCCTATAATCTATAAAATCTGACTTCTTCATATTCTTAATATTTTCCTTTGGACCTGCGATATTCCACCCTGCTGGATGGTCACCATAAAGAAGCTTCAAAAATTCGTCCTGAGCAACGGCTTTAGGTAAATCTAAATACATATTTATCTCTTCAATAATAACCCCTTTTTCTTTTTCTATTTCTATTTCTGAAAAAATAGGATTTAGATACATATCTGATACTACATCAAGGATTTTATCCAGATTCTTGTAGTCTGCCTTAGCATAGTATCCTGTGTGCTCCTGAGAAGTAAAAGCGTTGTAATGAGATCCTATACTATCGAGCTCTTTTGAAATATCCATTGAGGTTGGTCTATTCACAGTACCTTTAAAACACATATGTTCAAGAAAATGAGAGATGCCATTATTTTCTTTATTTTCATACTTTGAACCAGCTTCAACAAGCACAAGCACTGTTGCAGTTGGATTATCTTTCATAGGAATCGTAATGATTCTTAGACCATTTTTAAGGACTTTTCTTGTATACTTCATTTATGATTTAAATTATATAAATAATAAAACTAAATAATTTTGGTCTTTAAAAAATCAACGAGCTTTTCAATAACTACTCTTTCCTGATTTCCAGTGTCTCTATCTCTCAAAGTTACCATACTGTCTTTTTCTATAGTATCAAAATCTATAGTAATACAGTAAGGAGTACCTATTTCATCTTGTCTCCTGTATCTTTTACCAATATTTCCATTGTCATCAAACATAACCGCACCAAATTCTTTCTTCAAAATTTTATATACTTCTTTTGCTTTTTCTACTAACTGAGGTTTATTTTTCAAAAGTGGGAACACAGCGATTTTTATAGGAGCAACATTTGAACTAAATTTTAAATACACCCTTTTTTCTCCCCCTACAACACCTTTTTCAAGGTGTTCGGGCGAACTGTCTCCAGACAGTTTTAGCCCAAGATCATCTTCTGTATAAGCATCCGAAAGCACAGCAAGAACTGTCCTGTCTACACCAAATGATGGCTCTATACAATGTGGAGTAAATTTCTCTTTTGTATCCTCATCCATATACATAAGGTCAATACCACTAGAAGTTGAGTGCCTGGAAAGATCGTAGTCTGTTCTGTAAGCCAAACCATAAAGCTCGCTCTTACCAAAAGGAAAATCAAATTCAAAATCTATAGTTCTTTTTGAATAAAAGGCTCGGTCTTCATCTGATATCTCGTGTTCATAAACATGAGAACTATCCAGACCTATTTCTTTTGTCCAATCAAGCATCTCTTTTCTAAAGTGCTCAAATGAATCCTGCCACCCTTCTGGTCTTACTAAATATTCTATCTCCATTTGTTCAAACTCTCTTGTTCTAAATATAAAATCTCTAGGGGCAATTTCATTTCTAAAAGCCTTACCTATCTGACCCATACCAAAAGGAAGTTTAGGGTGAAATGAATCAATTATATTTTTGTAATTTACAAACATACCCTGAGCTGTCTCTGGGCGAAGATAAGAGATGGATTCATCACTTTCAATAGCACCGACACTAGTTTTAAAAAGCATGTTAAATTGCCTTTCCTCCCCCATTTCTCCTCCGCAATCTGCACACTTCTTAGGATCATCTAGCTGGTCTGTCCTAAACCTTTTTTTACATTTCTTACATTCAGCAAGAGGATCAGAAAAACCACCTACGTGCCCAGTAGCCTTCCAAACTTTTTGATTCATTAAAATAGCAGCATCAACTCCATACATATCTTCCCTATCTGTAACAAACTTCTTCCACCAAAGATTTTTAATATTGTTCTTTAACGCAAGACCTAAAGGAGCATAATCCCAGGTACCAGCAAGCCCACCATATATTTCAGAACCCTGATATATAAAACCTCTTCTTTTACACAAAGAGATTATATTTTCCATTTTTGCGTTAATTTCTTTTTTCATATATTTAATTTACCTTAAAATCAGTATTTTTTCCAGTTTTTTATTCAAGAACCTTTTCTGCGTCTTTTGTGTATTCTGGATCAGAAGTTATCCTGGTGGTAACAGCAGAACGGACTTCACCTATTCTAGCACCCGAATATGAATCTATACCGCTTATTGTTGCTTCATTTAATAAATTTAATTCTGAACCAAGTTGACTTATACTTGGTATTGCAGAAATTTGAAAAGAAACCGTCCTAGCAGGATTTTTATCTCCAGTATTATTTTTCATATCTCCAATATCCCAAATGATTTCACCGGTATTATTATTGTAATATATTTTTTCACTATCTGGGTAAACACGTCCTGTCCAAACAACATTTGGTGATAAAAAGGCAGAAGCTTTAGCGTTTTTAATATTATTAAATGAGTCTGTTGCCGTCCATGTAATAGTATATGTTGACTCACTATCTACTTTTGGTGGAAATGGACCAGTATTTTCAAATGGACCAACACTTCTATAACCCTTAGATAAAAGTCTTAGGCTAGAAGAAATCTTTATAATTTTTGTATCCGAAAACAAAACTTCTATAGGTGAGTTAGACCCACCTGCCCTACTACCAAGTACTGTGGTTTCAATATTGATATTAGAGTTACTAAAAGATATGTTTGGTTTAGCAGAAGGTATTAAAGAAGAAAATTCGAATCTCTTAGTACCACCGGCAGAAGGATTAACAACTGAAAAATCTGGTGAGTAACTTTTCTCAAAAATAATTAAATTCTCTGATGAATTGTAAAATCCATCCTCAACATTAATAGAACCTTTGTCTAAAGCAACTCCATTTATTTTTATATTTATAACCATATTGTATATCTTTTCTGCAAGATTATTTTCCCATACAATATCAGCTCTAACTTTATTTCCATTCTCTAAAGCAGTCTCTTTATTATTATCATTGTTGAGTGACATCGCAAGACCAACCAAAGATCTCTTTAGAGAGATATCTTTTGTGTAGCTAACAAAAGTGGTGCCTATAACTTTATCATCATCTTTTTGAGGCATACCAACTGTAAACTTCAACGACCTCTGCTCGCCATCCTGACCCTGAAGAATACCAGATATTTTAATAACCCTTTTCCCACCAGATTCAAGATCACCCAAATTAAATACATTATTATCTTTGACTGTTGATACTGGTGATGTCGATACGATATTAAAGCCAAAAGGATAGTCTACTTTCAATATTAAACCACTAATAGTAATGAGTGAATTTGATGTAATATCTATTTTAAAATCGATTTGCTGGTTTGAATTCGCCTCGTCTATACTACTTACTTTTATATTTACAGGCGATGAACTAACTAAAATTGTATAGTCCTTCTGCTTATTAAAAATAGCATTCGAACCTGAAATTCTATATTCCACATTTATGTTTATAATTTTCTGACCATTTTCCTCACCAAAAAGTATGGCCCGAACAATCTTATTTTGACTTTCTCCCACTTTTATATCGCCAAAACCCTCACTATATCTTTTTAACTCTACTGATGGATCGTCTGCGTTTCTAGTACCATCTGGATACTCAACATGTAAATCAACAACCTGTAAATCAACATTATTATTATTCTTTACTTCAATATCCAAAGAAAATTCTTCTCCGCCAGAAACAGAAACTGGTCCAGAAACAAGTATGTCTATATTATCCCCAGAGACAATATTTGAACCACCCCAAAACCTATAAAAAGCAAAACCAAAAGCTATTATAAAAAAAATAAAAGCGCCTAGAAAGATCTTACTGTAAGGAATCTCCATACTCGTACTTTTATCCTCCTCCCAAGAAGTCGGGGTATTATAAAAATCACCTTTATCTTTTAAAACATGTCTTCTTTTGACAAGAAGTTTGTCTTCATTTTTAGAATACAAGATGTCTTTTAAGATATCTATTTTATCTTTCTTTTCATTAGGATTTAATATCATATTATTTACTATTATAACACATCAAAAAAATATTCTATAGATGAGTTTCTTTTAAAGATGCATTTATTTCTAAAATAGCCTGTTTTCTTTTAAGAGAAAAATTTTTTAACATAACAATATCTATACTATTATCATTACAATAATTATCAAAACTATCCATTTTTTTTAAATAACCTAAATTATGCAATATTCTTAATACTACTAGGATCTCCAAATCCTTTAACTCTTCTTCGGACAAAATGCTGTCAAAAATAAACTTATAAAACTCTTCTACACACTCAAAAAGTTTCTCATTTTTTTCTTCACCATGGATAAGCCTAAGCAATAAAGAAAAAATATTTTTTACAACATAGATTTTGTCCAAATTTCCGACTAGTTTAACTTGTTTTGTGTTTTGTGCGCTCGTTATACGCCAAATCTCCTTTCCCCTAACAAGAGAAATGTTTGCACAATAAAAATCCTGTAAAGAATATTTCAGTTTTGACTTTGCAAGTCTTACTCCTTGCGCTGTGGCTTTTATAAAACCCAAATCCTTTGTAAGCAAAAAAAATAACTTATTCGCCTCTCCTATAGGAACACTTTTAATTATTATGGCTTTTGTAGTATAAATGTTATGCATTTACCCGAGAAAATTTTTGCCAATAAAAATTGTTTGTTTCGACATGACAATTGGCAATATTAAGTTATCTTTATTAAGAACCATATATTTATATCATATTTTTATTTTTAACAAACATTGGCAAAAATTTTAGCGGGCAAACAAGTGTAAAGAAGAATAAAGAGGGTTTTTGCTTCGCAAAAACCCTCTTTATTCTTCTTTCTTATTTAATATCAACTTTAATACTTATACCACTCAAATCTATCAACTCACTACTTTCTAAAACTCCAAAGGTTATTTTACTTAAACCAGTAGTCTTTGATATTTCATCCTTAAATTTATCAAAGATTTTTTTACCATTTTCATCTGTATCCACGATAAGTTCTACTAGATCTCCAGGATTTAGTTTTTTATTCTTTCTTAGTTCTTGAATCATCCTTACTATGTCTCTCATAGCTCCCTCTTCTTTTAGTTCTGGAGTTATACTTGTATCCAATTCAACAGAGTCAGCTATTGACTCATCAAAAATAATTTTTTTAACATTTACTTCATCCTTTATTAATTCTAAGTATTTTTCTTCATCTTTCAACTTTAAACTTTTAACTTTCAACTTATTCAAAGGCTGCCTTACTTTAACACCAGCCTTTACCCTAGCTTCAAGACCAAGAGAAACAGAGGATCTTGTTTCTTTCATTTTTTCCAAAATATCTACTTCTTCTTTTGTAAGTTCTCCAACAATATTTTCTGGCCAATCTTCAAGGTGAACACTTTCTTTTTCTAATCCACCTGTAATCTTCAAGTATAAATCTTCAGCCAAAAAAGGCATCGATGGGGCAAGTAGTTTTGAAAGCTCTAATATAACTTTTCTAGTAGTAAGCATCGCGTAGTTCTTGTCCTCAATATTTTCTGATTTAAATCTGTCTCTGGATCTTCTAAGAAACCATGTAGAAATATCATCAACAAAATCATTTATTGGTCTTGTCGCTCTATCAAGCTCATAATTATCAGTCGCTTTTGTTATCAGTGTTGCAGTCTCTTTTAATCTTGCAAGTACCCATTTATCTAAAATATTTTTTGACTCAAAATCTTTTACTTCAACGTCAAAACCACCGTACATTTCAAAGAATGAATAAACATTTTGAAGTCTCATTATAAGTTTCTTTAAAACTTCGTCCACCCCTTTATTTGAAAAAGCTAAATCCTCCGCTTTCATGGCTGGTGAAGAAAGTAAATAATATCTCATAGCATCAGCACTATACTGGTCTACAAGATCCATAGGATCAGAATAATTCTTTAATCTTTTAGACATTTTCTGTCCATCCTCAGTAAGAACAATTCCATTTACGACAACATTTTTATAAGATATTTTGTCGAAAAGAGCGACAGAAATAACAAGCATGACGTAGAACCACCCCCTAGTTTGATCCAAACCTTCAGCGATAAAATCTGCAGGAAAACCTATATTTTTCTCTGGGTTAAATTTATCTAGATTTTCAAATGGATAATGTGACTGTGCATACGGCATAGAACCAGATTCAAACCAACAATCAAAAACTTCAGGGATGCGTTTCATTGAACCACCACACTTACAGCCCAAAACTATTTCATCTATAAATGGTCTATGTAAATCGAGTTCATAACTTCTATTATGAGGAATAGGGGCAAAATCAAATTTCATTATTTCAGAATTTTTTATAAATGGTTTTCCTTGTTCTCTTATGACCATTATTTCTTTTGGTGTCATCCCCTTCATACCACCATACATCAGCCAAATAGGAGTATTGTGAGAAACAATCAAAATATTTTTCCCTTGGTTATTCTTATCTACTTCATAAAGAAATTCGGTCATCCTATTTTTACAGTAGTATAATTTTCTCCGCCCTCTGGAGTTTTCCAGAACTTCTCTTCTCTATCATTAAAGAAATTTTGATATTCTGCATCTGGCTTACCATCGAGTACTCCCACAAAGATTTCATGAAGTCTTTCATCAAAAACTATTTTATCTTTTGAATATCCGATACTGTCTGCGATTATTTCGGCAGTCTCTTTTGTTCTCAAAAATGGTGAGCAATAAATAATATCTACTTTACTATCTTTTAGATTTTCTCCAGCAACTACAGCTTGTTTTTTACCATCTTCTGTAAGATGATGCATGATTTTTGGATTTGAACTCAAAATTCCAAGAGTATTACTTTCAGCCTCACCATGTCTTACAACAAGAATATTATTTGTGCTTCTAGTCTTCTCTTTTATATCTTCTACTCCACCTATAAAATGTCTTTCAGGACAAGTCTCGCATTTCCATACTGGCAAAGGAGCACCCCAAAATCTAGATCTTGATATCGCCCAATCACGAGCCCCTTCAAGCCATTTTCCAAATCTACCTTCCCCCACTTCCTTTGGAACCCACTTTATATTTTCATTTACTTTTACTAATTTATCTTTAAATTTTGTCACCTCAACAAACCAAGAGCTTGTGGCATAATTTAAAAGTGGAGTATCACATCTATAACAATGAGGATATGAGTGAGTAAACTTTTCTTTTTCAAAAAGTGTTCCATTCTGAGCCAAGAACTTTATCATCTCTATATCAGCAGCTTGAGGATTTTCTATTGGTTTCACTTTACCCTTAAAATCAGTTACTTCTGGTCTATATGATCCATCAATCCCAACATGTTGAATAAAAGGAAGTTTCTTTTCCTTACCAAGATTCATATCATCCTCACCGAAAGCGGGAGCAATGTGTACTATACCAGTACCGTCTTCAGTAGTTACAAAAGGTGCGTCATAAACTTTAAAACCATTTTCTCGATTTTTCAATGTATCATTGTCATAATAATTAAAAAGTGGTTTGTATGATTTACCAACCAAATCTTTTCCTTGTATTTTCTCTATAATTTCATAAGGGGTTTTTATTACAGGAAGTCTTGACTCCGCAAGTATAAACTTTTCTTCACTTGCCACTTTGCCAGTCTCCTTTTCGTGGACAACTTTTATTTTTACATAATCAATATCAGGATTTATAGCCAGAGCTACATTTCCAGGGAGTGTCCATGGAGTAGTCGTCCAAGCCAGAAAGGATGTCCCAGGTTCATCCACGAGCCCAAACTTGACCGTAACAGATAGGTCTGTAATATCCTTGTATCCTTGACTAACTTCAAAGTTAGATAAAGTCGTACCACAGTGCGGACATAAATGCATAGATTTAAAACCCTCATAAACTAGGCCTTTTTCTTGTAACTGTTTAAATACCCACCAAACAGTTTCTGTAAAAGATGGATTCATTGTTCTATAATCGTTTTCCATATCAACAAAACGTCCCATCCTTGGAATTATTTTCTTCCAGTCATCGGCATAGGTAAAGACCTTTGTCCTTGCAAGATCATTAAATTTTTCAAGACCAAAATCTTCAATGTCTTTTTTTGATTTTAGACCAATCTCTTTCTCAACAATATTTTCGATAGGAAGACCATGAGTATCCCAACCCCATTTTCTTTCTACGTGTTTACCTTTCATTGTCTGATATCTACCAACGTAGTCTTTCATAGTACCTGCAAGAATGTGTCCAAAGTGTGGAAGTCCAGTAGCAAAAGGAGGTCCATCATAAAAAACATATTCACCTTTAGGAGAATCCTTTAAAAGAGTTTTTTTAAAAATATCATTTTCCTGCCAGAATTTTAGAATCTCTTCTTCTCTTTCAGCAAATTTACTCTTTATTTTTGGAGCTTCTTTAGAAACCACCTCGTCTTTATTTGAATTATTCTGGTTTGCCATTTCTTTTAGTTCGCCGTCTGCTTTAGGCAGATTAGGCTAATTAATTATTAATTGAATTTTAATTCTAGCAGATTTTTGTCTAAAAATGAAGAAACTCTGGACTGCTTCGATAATGTCTTGCAAAAACATATAAATACAAAAATACAATAATAATACTAACCTGGATTGCCACGTCGGATTACCTCCTCGCAAAGACGGAAAATACAAGTTTTGTATTTTCCGTCTTTGCGAACGAATGTGAAGCAATCCAGGTTTTATAAAAATATCCTAAAACGACCACCTAAAGACAAGATTTCTGATTCTCAAAGGATAATAATAACAAAAAGCAGTCCCCTTTCGGGGACTGCTTTTTTAAAATTATTTATTTATATTATTTTCTTCCTCATCCTTTCTTCTTTTAATCCAGAATAGAATCCAAAGTATTATTGCTAGAAGCAATAGACCACCGATAACATACCATAGGTTTGCATTCATTATTGAACCAAATACTGAAGCTGTAAGATTATCATCAGTTGAAGTCCCTATAATACCATCTAAAGCACTACCGACAGTAGCTTCTTGTCCTGTAAGACCAGGGGTCGTTGTAGAAGTTGTAATCACATCAGCAACAGCTCTTGCTGTTATATCTATAATTGATTCAGAATTTCCTGAGAAAACATTCTTACCTGAAGCATCTAAAGCCAATGAATCATTTGTTATCTTTACTGTTGCAACACCAACTTTTTTAGCTGTAAAAGTTATAGTACCGAAAGGAACTATTGAAGAAAAACCTCTTGGATAACCGGCTGTCTTTATAATTGTACCATTTGTATTATCAATCAAATCATATCCTGATTCAGTATTGCTCATCCATATAGGTGATTGAGTAAAGGAAGATACGCTTAAAAGATCTGCTGGATAACTTATATCAACTTTAACAGTGCCGTTTCTAGATCCGTTTGAGTTAGCATAAACTACCAATTCAACTTTTTGTCCTGCAATTACATTTGCTGTATTTGGAACAAGAGCTATATTTGTTGAAGCTATTGCACTAGAAGTCATAAAGATTCCTAGCAAAACCGCAAAAATTGATATTATATATTTTTTCATATTTTTATATTATTAATAATTAAGAATCTTTATTTTTATAATGTTCCAGTCCAATTAAGCATCAAGATGTTAAAGTCTAGTATATCAACAATTCCATCTTTATTTAAGTCTGCTTTGTTACCAGAAACTGTACTTCCCCAATTTAACATCAATAAGTTGAAGTCGAAAATATCAACATCACAAGCTCTATCACCGTCTATATTACCTACTAAATTACATGTATTTGTTGAACCACCACCAGTACTGCCACCACCTCCTGTTGTTATTGTAGTTACCGTTATAGGATTACACTTTATTGTCATAGGTCCATTTAGACTTGGGTCTTCTAGAGTAACAGAGATATCTGAAAATGTACCTGCTGTTGAGTAAGCTGTATCAAAAGATTGTAGTGTTTTACCAGAAACTCCTGTACCTGACCAAGAAGCAGTTATAGAACTTAGATTATAACCTTCTGCTTTTATACCAAAATTTACTGAAGCACCCTTTGATACTGGTGATGTTGGTGATATACATGAAATATCATTTGTTCCAACAGCGTCTGAAAGTGTTTTCAAAACAGTAACAGGATTACACTTTATTGTAAGTGGGCCATTCAAACTTGGATCTTCTAGAGTAACAGAGATATCTGAAAATGTACCTGCTGTTGAGTAAGCTGTATCAAAAGATTGTAGTGTTTTACCAATAACTCCTGTACCTGACCAAGAGAAAGTTGTTGCTGATAAATCATAACCAACAGCATCTACTCCAAAATTTACTGAAGTATTTTTTGTAATAGAACCTTCTGGTGATGTACATGAAATATCATTTGTTCCAACAGCATCTGAAAGTGTTTTCAAAACAGTAACAGGATTACACTTTATTGTAAGTGGGCCATTCAAACTTGGATCTTCTAGAGTAACAGAGATATCTGAGAATATACCTGCTGTTGAGTAAGCTGTATCAAAAGATTGTAGTGTTTTACCAATAACTCCTGTACCTGACCAAGAGAAAGTTGTTGCTGATAAATCATAACCAACAGCATCTACTCCAAAATTTACTGAAGTATTTTTTGTAATAGAACCTTCTGGTGATGTACATGAGATGTCACTAGTACCTATAGATTCTGATACAGATTTTAAAACAACAGCACCAACAAAAGAAGGTATCAAAATAATACCTAAAGCTAAAAACAATATTTTTTTAAAATGATTTTTCATTTTTTTTAATTAATAACTAATAATTTATAACTCTTTTATTTAAAATAATGATCTCTTCGGAATCAATCCATACCTATTGCTAGGTAGTGGATTGATTCCGAAAATGATCAGACGGCAAATCACCACTCTCTTGCGATAATTGGTCTGTAAAAAAGACCCGGACCAACAGAATAAAACCGGTAACTGGCGTAGTGAATCTGCCCTGTGGATGAATGAGATCCTGGTATGTACTTCGCCCTCGAAGCATCCAGTACCCATGATCCACTAACCAAGTTGGTACTGACACGACAGTCAGTCACAAAGTTATTGCTGACGGAGTAATACTCCAGACCAGCAACATAATCCACCCCACCGACACCATTGGTCACACTCGTGAGAGAGATAACCTTGATGTACGAGTTGGTTGACGCCAACACCTTCGGCTGAAAACCGAAAAATGCAATAATCGTGATAACAATGAACCCAAGAAGCTTTTTCATGGCTTCGTCCTTTCTTTTTTACTTTTGCAACACAAGCAGGAAAAAAACCTGCAAACTTCTTCACTAAGAAAAGGCTACCATATTTAAATTAAAAGTCAATACCAATAGTTCATAACCTGTGTTTAACTTTAATCCACAAAATAAAAGGTTTTTAATAAAAAACTCCCCGTCTATCATATAAAATGAATTAACGGGGAGCTTGTTTATTGATGTCGTCACGACGTTTACTTAATTGGGTCCACCATGATTGCAAAAAAACGATAGGGATTATGATCCTTCATGATGTAGTAGATTCTCCATTCTGAAGATTTTTTGGTATCTTGGGTATCCTGATCATTAACTCCGAGTATAATCTTGTCATCAACATACCAACCACCACCAACAGCAGAAAGATTAGTTGAGGTGACAAGATACTCGTTACCCAACTTCTTCGGGTAGACAACCTTCACAGAAATGCAGTTCGTGCCGTTATACTCATCGTTACAATTATATTCAGTGAACAAACAACTATTCTTATCAGACTTTGCCATTATATTCATCTGAAAAACAAACATCAACATTAAAAAAATAACAATGAACATTAAATAATTCTTCATAGTCCCGTCTCTCTTTCTTTTGGAATGTGACCCTGAAGGAAAATTCTGTAGAACTCTCAAAAGAGAATCTCTCTACAAGAGTATACAATATTTTAGAAATAAGTCAATAAAATCGTAATGGTTCAATAGCTTGGACGCAAAATATAAGTAATATATAAATATGTCATACACAAAAAATCCACACATGCCAAAAGTGCGTAAAGATGCAGCA